>NZ_JXSL01000030.1:1010555-1344907 GCF_000829825.1 Paramagnetospirillum magnetotacticum MS-1
AATCCGCCGCCACAAAATCAGCCCGGCCGGTCCTGGCGGTTCAGTGGCGGGGGCGAGGGATTTTCCGTCCACGGCAATCAGCCCCTCGGTTCCGGCCAAGGCCAGGACTTCGGCCATGGACTTGGGATTCCAGGGTTCGGCGAAGCAGATGCGGTGCATGCCGCCCAGCAAATCGGCATGGACCAGCCCGGCGGGGATCAGGTCGATCACACCCGTTTTCCCGGCATGGTGACGTCGGCGTCCCGAAGATAGAGGGGCTCGGGCGGCAGGCATTGCCCCCGGCTCCAACCATGGGCGGCCAGGGCGGCCACCAGGGCGGCATCGGGAAAACCGGCCGCGGCGGCAAGAATCGCTTCGGGCAGATGGGGCAGAATGTCGGGGGCGGCGTCGCCCGCCACCACCACCGGGCCTTGGCCCAGCTCTCCGGCCTGATCGGGACGCAAGGCGCGGATTTCGGACAGAGGGGCCGGGGCGGAATTGAAGAGTTGCAGCCATTTCTCGTCGCGGCGCGAGTCCACGGCGACCAGAATATTGCGGCCTTGCCGCTCGGCCTCGGTTACGCCCGCCGCCACCGCCGCGGTGGTGGTCACGCCAGCCAGGGGCAGGCCGCTGGCCAGGGCCAGGCCGCGCGCCGCCGCCAGACCGATGCGCAGGCCGGTGAAAGCGCCCGGTCCCACGGTGACCGCCAGCAGGCCGAGATCGGCGAAGGCGAGCCCAGCCTCGGCCATCACCTCGGCCACCATGGGCATCAGCGCCTCGCTCTGGCCGCGAACCATGACCGACAGGCGGTGCGCCAATACGTGCCCATCCGACCACAGAGCGGCGGAACAGGCGGAGGTCGAGCTATCCATGGCGAGAACAATCATCTCGCCGCTATACTTCCCTGCCGATGGAAATGAAAGCAGGAAGATGCATCCCCTGATTCCCGTGACCGCCGAAGGCTTCGGCGTCGAGATTCTTCTGGCCTATGCCACCCCCGACAATTTCACGAATCGTCCGGTCTACGCGCCCGCCGCCGGTTGCTGGCTGCACGCCCAAGCCGCGCCGCTGCTGAAGAAAGCGGTGGAACTGGCCCGGCCCCTGGGGCTCACCTTGCGAATCCTCGACGCCTATCGCCCAACCGAGGCGCAATGGGCATTGTGGAACCACACGCCTGATCCTGAATTCCTCGCCGATCCGCGCCGGGGCTCCACCCATTCGCGCGGCGTGGCGTTGGACCTGGACCTGCTGGATGCGGCCACGGGCGTGGCGCTGGACATGGGCACCGCCTTCGACGCCTTCACGCCGCTGTCTCATCATGGGGTTACCGGGGTTAGCGTCGAGGCGCAGCGCAACCGTCTGCTGCTGTTGGGGCTGATGAACGCGGCGGGCTGGGACTTCTATGGCAATGAGTGGTGGCACTACCAGATGCATGACGCGGCCCGCTTTCCCCTGCTGTCCGATACGGTGCTGGGGGCGGACAGGATGATGGGTTGAGGCCCTTTTGGGCTATCGCCCAAACCTATCTGGGGCCATGGCCCCAGACCCCCATTGATTCCATCGATAAAATCAGGGGAGATCCGGAGGCGCAAGCCTCCGGGCGGGTTCGGGCGGCAGCCCGATTTATCGCCACAGCCACCCGTCATCCAATACCGACCATGACGGACAGCCGATCTGAATGAGAGTGCGTTTGAGGTCAGCGGCCAGCAGATCGGCGGCGCGCGCCGCTCCCGCTTCGCCCGCCGCCGCCGCGCCGTAATAGAAGGCGCGGCCGCAGAAGACGAAATCGGCGCCCGTGGCCCCGGCGCGGACCACGTCTTCTCCCGAGCGGATGCCGCCATCCATGACCACCACAGGATCGGGCCCAAGCGCGGCGCGGATGGCGGAGAGCGAATCGATGGCCGCAGGCGCGCTGTCCAACTGGCGGCCGCCGTGATTGGACACCCAGATGCCATCGGCGCCTAGCCCAAGCGCCGTCTTGGCATCGGAGGCGGTCATGATTCCCTTGACCAGCATTCTGCCCTGCCACTGGTCGCGCAAGGATTTGAGGTCGTCCCAGGTAAGGTCGTCCTTGATCTGGGACGAGATGAATCCGGCCAGGGTCTTTCCATCCACCTCGCCCACATAGCGGGCCAGATTGGGAAAGCCGGGTGAGCCGTGTTTCAGCGTGGACAGCGCCCAGAACGGCGCCATGGCCAGTTGGGCGACAAAGCGCGCCCCCGGCTTGAAGGGCAGGACGAAGCGGTTGCGCAGGTCGCGGCGGCGGTCGCCCGCCACCGGTACATCCACGGTGACCACCAATTCGCGGATTCCTGCCGCCCAGGCCCGCGCCAGCAGGTCGCGGTTGATGCGCTCCTCGCGCGAGACGTAAAGCTGGAACCAGGCGTTGCCGTCGGCGGCCTTTGCGATGTCTTCCAGGGCGGTGGTGGCGACGGTCGATGCCACCACGGGAAAGCCCAGCCGCGCCGCTTGGCGCGCCACCATCAGATCGGCGCCCGGCCACAGCAGATTGCCCATGCCCACCGGGGCGGCGCCGAAGGGCAGCCGGTAGTCCCGGCCGAACAATGTGGCCGTGGTGTCGGGCTTGGCCCCGGTGCAGGCCTTGGGCGCCAGGATCACCGCTTCCAGGCGGTCCCGATTGCGGCGCAATCCGTCCTCTTCGCCCGAACCGCCGTCCAGGAAACCGAAGGCGAAGCCCGGAATGCGCCACCGCGCCCGTTTCGCCAGATCGCCGATAGAAGCGGCGTTGCTCATGGAAAGAACCCCTTTAATTTAGAGCGGCATGCCCCAAACCCGGCGTATGCCGCGATCAGCCGCCATTGAGGCGGCGGCCAAGCGACCGGACGGTCGCGCCCGGCGAGGGACAAACATAAAGCTAGATCATGGCGCGCCATGATCTAGATGCAGTAATCGTCGACAGGGGCGCGGGGCAGCCGGACCGAAAGCTCGCCCCCCAACAATCCGGCCAACAGGCGCAGATCGGCAAGGATATCAAGGACCACCGTCTCGGCACCGCCGCCCAGCAAGACGCCCCGCCCCAATCCGCCGCCCCGTAATTCCAGCCCAGACCGCCCGATCTGGTCGATGACGTTCTGGGACGTGTGGTCCACCGGATAGGAAACCATATAGGGCGTGTCGAGTGTGTCGAGCAGGATGGCCGCGTCCATGGCATAGCCGGGGCCGCGCGGATCATCGGGCGGCGGATCGATGAAGACGAAATGGGGCCGGGGCTCCAGCACGAAGCGATGGCGCAGGAAGGAGAACCAGTCATGGCTCCAGAACCGAACCCAGCCGCCCTCGCGGTTGCCCTTGGCCGCCTCGATGACGCCGAGGTCGATATCGTTGACGTCGGCTTCGAAATCCAGGCCGCCCAGGGCATTGATGACCCGTCCGGCCAGGACCCACGAACCGGGATAGCTCTTCCCGGCCACCACGGCGTCAAGCCAGCTTCGGGAGTGGAATTCGCCTCTATGGGCCAGGACGGCGGGCAAGAGGGCGGGCGGTAAAAGTCTGCCGCCGCCCGCATGGGTATCGGCATAGGAGAAGCGCGGCGCTTCCGCCTCCTCGTCATGCGTCTCCGCCACCCGGTGGGCGACGCGGGTCAGCGCCGCCGCCAGGATGAACTGAGTCCAGATGATATCCGCTTCGCCCGATTCCATGCCCCCTATCCAAGCCGTCTTTGGCTTCGGCGTAAAGTAGGGATCAGGATTTAGACGTCATCCTCTTCGTCATCGCCGCCGCACTTGTCGTCCCAGTATTTGGCCTCGATGGGCCAGGGCGCCTTGGCCGAGACCGCATCCGCCGCCTTGCGGTCAGAATCCGAAAGATTGGTGAGGAATTTCAGCCCCGTGGCCTTTTCCAACGCCGTAAGGGAGGTGGAATAAATGGTCAGGTCGTATTTGGACTGGGGCGTGCCGGCGCATTTGCGGTAGCCGCCCCGCTGGTCCTCATCGGCCTGATGGAAGAGGAAGGCGCGAGCTTCCACCTTACCCTTGGTCTCGATCACCAGGATCTTGAACAGGGCGTGGGGAATGGCCACGGGCACGGTGACGCCCTCCTTGCCGATGGTGTCGATTTCGCGCTCGGGCTCGAAGACCGGGCCTGCGATGGTCCAGACGCGCCCGAATTTGTTGGCCGCCGCGATGGCGTAATTCTCCAGTGCCAGCCAGTCGCCCTGATTCATATCGGCGAATTGCGGCAGGGCATTGATGAAGGTGTGGGTGTTGCAGCCCTCCTGCCACGAGATGCGGTTGGCATGGTTGCGCGCCGCCATATGGCCCCGGTTCCACAGGACGGCGAAGCCCCGGTACGACGCGTCGATGCCGGGCTTCAGCTTGGGCTCGGTCCACAAGAAGTCGGTGGCTTCCAACTCGTACCATTTGACCGGGCGCTTGGCGCCCTGGGGATGGATGGGCTTGCCGTCGGCGCCCATCATGGCGTGCATCTCGTAGGACACCCATTTGGGAATGCCCTTATAGGGGGAATCGGGCGTGTCGTGGTCCTGCCTGGTCTCGAAGGACGAGGTGAAGGCGCCATAGGAAAACATCAGGCTGCGCGGCCAGGTGGCGAAGCGGTCATGGTCATAACCGGCGGGAACCGCCGTTTCATAGGGCAGTTCCTTGACCCCGCCCTGGCCCTTGCAGGCCAGGGGTTCGGCATGGGCGGAAAAATTCGCGGCTGCCAAGGCGACAGCAGCGAATACGAGAAAAAATAATCTTTTGATGATCATCGACGAACCTCATCGAGAATAAATTATCCACTGATGGTGCAGTTTCGCCGCGATCTTTGCAATTCATGAAAGTTGTATACTTTTGGCCGCGCCGCCACAAAAGACGGTTTGGCCAAAAGTTTTTCTCGTATTGCTGCTCAGGCCGCCCGGCGTCCGGACAAGGCCTCAAGATGGGCAAGAACGGCGGAGGCAGTTTCCGGATGTGCCAGGGCGGCGTCGATGATCGCCGCCACATAACCGGCCTTATTTCCGCAGTCGTAGCGGGTGCCGAGGAAACGGGCGCCGTGCAGGCTTACCTCTCCCAAAGTCCGGGCGATGGCGTCGGTCAGCTGGATCTCGCCGCCCGCGCCGCGTTCTCTGCGCTCCAGGGCATCGAAGACCGAGGCGTCGAGGATATAGCGGCCGATCACCGACAAGGTGGAGGGCGCCTCGGCGGGTTTGGGCTTTTCCACCATGCCCCGCGCCCGGATCAGACGGCCCTTTTCCTCGATGACGTCCAGGATGCCGTAGCGGTCCACCTGATCGGCGGGAACGTTTTCCACGGCGATCACATGGCCCCGGGTTTCGCTCCACACATCCACCAGCTGCTTCAGGCAGCCGGGCTTGCCGAGGATCAGGTCGTCGGGCAGCAAGACGGCGAAGGGTTCGTCACCGATGACGGGGCGGGCGCACAGCACCGCATGACCGAGGCCCAGCGGCGCGGGCTGGCGCACGCAGGTGATGCTCACCCCCTTGGGGCAGGTGCCGCGCGCGATGTCCAGCAGCTCGGTCTTGCCCCGGGCCTCCAGCGAGCGCTCCAGCTCGGCATTGCGGTCGAAATGGTCGGCCAGCATCTCCTTGCCACGGGCGGTGACCAGGACGATCTCGGTGATGCCCGCCTCGGCGGCTTCCTCCACGGCATACTGGATCAAGGGCTTGTCCACCACCGGCAGCAATTCCTTGGGCAGCACCTTGGTGGCGGGCAGAACGCGGGTGCCCATACCGGCAACGGGAAGAACGGCTTTGCGGATCATTTCGGGGTCTCTTCAAGAGAGAGGTTGCGATGACGGGGATCATCGCGCCCCAAAACGGCGGAGTTTTGTTCCGATTACGGCAAAACCGGGGCGCATTTCCATGGATCAGGGATGCGCGAAGGGACGAGTCACTTCGCAAACCTGTTACCCCTCATCCACCAGCGCCAGCAGGCGCTTCAGCCCCTCGCTGCCCAGGCCCAGCATCTCCAACTGGGTGATGGTATTGGCCAGATAGTCGCGGCAGGGGCCAGCGGTGCCGTGGCCCTGGCGGATCAGGGCGGCGCGTTGATCTGGCGTGGCTTGGGCCAGGTATTGGGGATGGTCGCGCCGGGCGACGAAGGCCCAAGCTTGGACCTTGCGTCTATCGTCCAGGACGGCGGGAAGGAAGCGGGGCTCGTAGACGCCTGTGGGCATTTCGCGCGAATAGATGCGGGCCATGACCTCGGGCACCTTGATGGCCGCCACCCGGAAGGCCCGGCCCCGGCACGACCCGCCCCGGTCCAGGCCCATGACCAGACCGGGCCTTTCCGCCGTGCCGCGCCAGAGAAAGGACAAGATGCACATGGCGCGGTGATAGCCCGAAATTTGGGCGGTGCGGGTTTCCTCGTGTTCGAAGTCCGGGTTCCACATGAGCGAGCCATAGGCGAAGACCCATAGGTCGGTGCCTTGCCTCCAGCCCGCTGTCGGGTTAGACCTTGTGACCGGTTCTGGAGTCGCGATGCCCATGCCCGTCCGTTTCCGTCTTGCCGCCCTGATCGCCGCATTCCTGGCCCTGGCCGGGTGCGGCGGCTATACGGCCTATTGGTTCCATGTGGCGGGGCAGTTGCGCAAGGGGATAGAGGACTTCGCCGCATCGCGCCGCGCCGATGGCTGGCATCTGGATTACGGCCCCGTCGCGCTGTTCGGCTTTCCCGGCCAGATCGGTCTGGATTTGGGCGCGCTCAATCTCTCCACGCCTTCCGGGCTGGCCTGGAGCAGCGACGGCGTGCGTCTGCGGCTGCCCGGCCTCGACCCGATGGGGCCGGTTCTGGATCTGGGGACCAGCCATACTCTGGCCATGGGAAACGAGTGGCGCGGCATCGTCACCACCACCGGGGCGACGGTGCGGCTTCGGGTGGATGGCGACGGCGATCTGCACGATTTCGCATTCGAGGCGGGCCGCCTGGCGCTGGAACAGCCCGGCGCGGGGCCGTTGACGGCCGAGCGTCTTGCCATTCGCTATGAATGGCTGAACCCTCCCGATCCCGGCCATGAGAAACCCTCGGCCGGTTTCGCCCTGAACGCCCAGGGCGTGGAGATGGGCCTGCCCGCCGATCTGCCCTTCAACCGCCGCCTGGATCTGGTGCGGGTGGAGGGGCGCATCATGGGCACCATTCCCGATACGGCCCCGCTTTCCGCCCTGGCCGCCTGGAGCAATGCTGGCGGCACCGTGGAACTGGACAAGCTGGCGGTGGACTGGGCGCCGCTCAGCCTGGAAGCCGACGGGACCTTCGCCTTCGACCCCATGCTTCAGCCTCTCATCGCCACCACGGCCCGCATCCGCGGCTGGAAAGAGGTGGTGAGCCGCCTGGTGGAAGCCAAGCTGATGGAGCCGGGCATGGCCTCGGCCGCTGAAATCCTTCTGGCCATTCTGGCGCGTCCCGATCCCCAGGGACGCCCCACCCTGACCCTTTCCGTCACGGTGCAAGATGGCGATCTCTATGCCGGGCAGGTAAAGCTTCTCCGGCTGCCGCCCTTGCCCATCACTCCCCCCGGACCCGGAGCCCCGCCCCCATGAGCAATCTGCCCGTCCAGTCGTTTCAGCCCCCCTTGCGCATCCTGATGGGGCCCGGCCCCTCCGACGTCCATCCCAGGGTGCTGGCCGCCCAGGCGCGTCCCACCATCGGCCATCTCGATCCCGCCTTCGTCGGCATGATGGATGAACTGAAGGGCCTGTTGCAGGCCGCCTTTCGCACTGCCAACGAGATGACCTTCGCGGTGTCCGGCCCCGGTTCGGCGGGCATGGAGGCCTGCTTCGTCAATCTGATCGAGCCGGGCGACACGGTGGTGGTCTGCGTCAATGGCGTGTTCGGCGGGCGCATGAAGGAGAATGTGGAACGCTGCGGCGCCCGCGCCGTGGTGGTCGAGGATGCCTGGGGCACCCCCGTCGATGCGGGCAAGGTGGAAGAGGCCCTCGCCGCCAATCCAGGCGCCAAGGCCCTGGCCTTCGTGCATGCCGAAACTTCCACCGGCGTCGAATCCGACGCGGCCATTCTGTGCGCCCTGGCCCATGCCCATGGGGCCCTGACCATCGTCGATGCCGTCACCTCGCTGGGCGGTATTCCGGTCCTGGTGGACCAGTGGGGCGCCGATGCCGTCTATTCCGGCAGCCAGAAATGCCTGTCGGCGCCGCCCGGCCTGTCGCCGGTCACCTTCTCGCCCCGCGCCGTCGAAGCGCTGAAGGCGCGCAAGACCAAGGTGCAAAGCTGGTTCCTCGATCTTACCCTGCTCACCGCCTATTGGGGCGGCGGGGCTAAGAGGACCTATCACCATACCGCCCCGGTCAATGCGCTCTACGGTCTGCACGAATCCCTGGTCATGCTGCACGAGGAAGGCCTCGACGCCGCCTGGGCGCGTCACCGCGCCATGCACGAGGCCCTGCGCGCGGGGCTCGAGGCCATGGGTCTGGGCCTGCTGGTCGCCGAAAAATCCCGTCTGCCCCAGCTCAACGCCGTCACCGTGCCAGACGGCGTGGACGAGGCCACTGTGCGTGCCCAATTGCTGGCTCGCTTCGGCCTGGAAATCGGCGCGGGCCTCGGCGCCCTTGCGGGTAAGGTGTGGCGCATCGGCCTGATGGGCCAAAGCGCCACTCCCAAACACGTCATCACCTGCCTTACCGCCCTGGAAGGCGTGTTGGGCGACAAGGTCAAGGCCGGTGCCGGTCCAGCGGCGGCGTCCAGGCTGCTGTTCGGGTAGATTTCGCTGCGCGAGCGGGCTTGGCCCGCACCCATCGGAGGCAAAAGCCTCCGAACCACCATTTTAAATGTCAATGAAGTGATGGAGGGTCCGGGAGGCTTCTGCCTCCCGGTTGGGGTCGGGGCGAAAGCCCCGTTACTCTTCCGGCGCCCTTTCCTTCCCCAGATCCCGGTAAAGCCCCTGCGCTTCGGGGGCGGGGCCGCGGCGGGTGCCCGGAGCCAGCACCTCCACGGTGCGGATATAGGGTCCTGCGGGAAAGGCCACCCGGTCGCCGGGCCTGACCCCATGGGCGGGCTTGGTGACAGGAGCGCCGTTGAGGCGCACCGCGCCGCTCTCAACCACGTTTGCAGCCAGAGCGCGCGACTTGAAGAAACGGCAGAAGAACAGCCATTTGTCGAGGCGGATGGAGGTTTCCATCCAGACGCCCCTTTTAATCAAAAGGGAGGTTTGGAGGCATCGCCTCCAACCGGGGCCGCGGGGCGGGAGCCCCGCATCTCGTCCTCATCCGCACTTGGAATAGCCGCAGGATGTGCAGGTATCGCAGCCTTCCGAGCGCAGCAGGGCGGGCTGGTTGCATTTGGGGCAGTGGCGCAGCCGCGTCTCGCCGTTGACCACCTTGCGCTCCTCGCCATAGCGGTCGTCGCGGGCCTCTACCGGTTCGCGCGCCGCCTTGGGGTCGGGCAGGAAGCCGATGGCGATCATGTGGCGCTCGATGACTTCGCCGATGGCGGCCAGCAGCGAGGGGACATAGCGTCCGCCCACCCATTGGCCGCCTCTGGGATCGAACACCGCCTTCAGTTCCTCGACCACGAAAGCCACGTCGCCGCCCCTGCGGAACACCGCCGAGATCATGCGGGTCAGCGCCACCGTCCAGGCGAAGTGCTCCATGTTCTTGGAATTGATGAACACCTCGAAGGGCCGCCGCCGTCCGTCCTGGATGATGTCGTTCAGCGTGATGTACATGGCATGGTCGGAATCGGGCCAGCGCACCTTGTAGGTGGAGCCGGGCAGCGCCTCGGGCCGGTCGAGCGGCTGGGTCAGGTGGACGATGCCGGAATCCAGGGGATCGGTGTAGCGGGTGCGGGTCTTCTCCAGCGGCAGTTCGGGCTCGGCATCGTCCTCGGGCCTGGCCTCCTTCTTGACCTCCAGCACCGAGCCGGTGATGTCGTTGGGGCGGTAGGTGGTGCAGCCCTTGCAGCCCAGTTCATAGGCCTGGGTGTAGACGTCCTTGAAGGCGTCGAAGGAGATATCCTCGGGCACGTTGATGGTCTTGGAGATGGAGGAGTCCACGTATTTCTGCACGGCGGCCTGCATCACCACATGATCGCCGGGGGTGAGTGACAGGGCGTCGACGAAATAGGTGGGCAGCGGCGCGTTCTCGCCCCGCAGACGGCGGAACAGGCGATAGGCGTAGTCGCTGACCTCCTCCTCGCGTCGCGTGCCGTCACGCTGCAGCACGCCGCGGGTATAGGTGAAGGCGAAGACCGGCTCGAGGCCCGACGACACATTGTCGGCGAATAGCGAGATGGTGCCGGTGGGCGCGATGGAGGTCAGCAGGGCGTTACGGATGCCATGGGTGCGGATGGCCTCGATGACATCGGAATCCAGCCCCTGGATGGTCTCGCCCGCCAGATACTTCTCGGCATCATAAAGCGGGAAGGCGCCCTTCTCACGCGCCAGTTCGGCCGAAGCCAGATAGGCCGAGCGGCGGATGGCCGCCATCCAGGTCTCGGTCAGGCGGATGGCTTCGCGCCCGCCATAACGCGCTCCGCACAGAATCAGGGCATCGGCCAGACCGGTGATGCCCAGCCCGATGCGGCGCTTGGACAAGGCTTCGTGACGGTGACGATCGAGGGG
Organism: Paramagnetospirillum magnetotacticum MS-1; assembly: GCF_000829825.1. Lineage (NCBI taxonomy): Bacteria > Pseudomonadati > Pseudomonadota > Alphaproteobacteria > Rhodospirillales > Magnetospirillaceae > Paramagnetospirillum > Paramagnetospirillum magnetotacticum. Next base: position 1,021,089 of record NZ_JXSL01000030.1, read on the forward strand.
GTAGTTGGACACGTCGATGACGTTGTCCATCATGCGCACGGCAACGCGCACCAGCCGGTCCAGCTTATCGAGATCCAGCCTTGCCCCGTCCTCGAAGGGCCGGTCCACCAGGCGGGCCAGATTGAGCGAGCCCAGCAGGCAGACGCCATAGGCGGGAAGGGGCTGTTCGCCGCAAGGATTGGTGGCGTGGATGTCCTCGCAATAGGAGAGATTGTTCAGCCGGTTGATGCGGTCGATGAAGATCACGCCCGGCTCGGCATAGGAATAGGTGGCGCGCATGATCTTGTTCCACAGTTCGCGCGCTGGCAGGCTTTTATAGGTGACGCCCTTGAAGGTCAGCTCCCACGGGCCGTCTTCCTTGACCGCCTGCATGAAGGGGTCGGTGACCAGGACCGAGAGGTTGAACATGCGAAGCCGCCCGGCTTCGCGCTTGGCGTCGATGAAGGCCTCGATATCGGGATGGTCGCAGCGCATGGTGGCCATCATGGCGCCGCGGCGCGAGCCCGCGCTCATGATGGTGCGGCACATGGCGTCCCACACATCCATGAAGGAGAGCGGGCCCGAGGCGTCGGCGCCCACGCCCTTGACCGGAGCGCCCTTGGGACGCAGCGTCGAGAAGTCGTAACCGATGCCGCCGCCCTGCTGCATGGTCAGGGCGGCCTCTTTCAGGTGCTCGAAGATGCCCGCCATGTCGTCGGGGATGTCGCCCATGACGAAGCAGTTGAACAGCGTCACCTTGCGGTCGGTCCCCGCGCCCGAGATGATGCGGCCAGCGGGCAGGACCTTGAAATCCTCCATGGATTCGAAGAAGCGCTGTTCCCAGACGGCGGGCTCGGCCTCGGTCGCCGCCAGACTGCGCGCCACGCGCCGCCAGGTGTCCTCGATGGTGCCGTCCAGCGCCGTTCCCTCGGCGGACTTCAACCGATACTTCATGTCCCAGATCTGCTGGGAAATGGATGCCACCTGCGTCATGGACCCGTCTTTCCTCTCCCGCCCTTTTATCAGGGCTCACCGCGCTGATTTTAGGGCTTCGGGGCGGGGGGAATCAATGGAAAGCGTTCTTTTTTTGTACTAACAGGCTTATCCCGATGCCGCGCCCCGTCAGATCAAGCAATGCTGGCTGTGGCGGCACTTATCCCCGTTATGCACAGAGACACGGCCTGGGGGCTGATTTTCAGCCTCATCCCCATCCACAGACTTATCCACAGAGGGCGGGACTTTCCCTCCCCCCGGTCTTGTGGGTCACAGGCCGGGATGGCGTTCCCGCGCCTCGGCGATCAGGCGGTCGCTGGCGGTCTCGATGCGGCTCTCCAGCTCGGCCATGAAGGCCTTGCGGTCCATGCCCGGCGCGATGGGTTCCAGCGCCTCCAGGGTCAATGTGCCGGGCTTCTTGGCAAAGCCGCGGCGGCGCCAGAACAGCCCGGAATTCAAGGCAATTGGTATGACCGGTACCTTCAGCGCGCCATACAGCATGGCCACGCCCGAATGGTAGGGCAGCTTGGCGCCCGGGGCGGCGCGGGTGCCTTCGGGGAAGATCACCACCGGGCGGCCTTCGGCCACCGCCTCCTCGGCGCCCTTGACCATGGCCTTCAGCGCCTTGGTGCCCGCCGAGCGGTCGATGGCGATCACGCCCGACTTGCCCAGGTACCAGCCGAAGAAAGGTATCCACAACAGCTCGCGCTTGAGGATATAGGCCGGGTCGTTCAGCAGCAGGTGGAAAACGAAGGTCTCGAAGGCCGACTGGTGCTTGGACGCGATGATCAGCGGTCCCGTGGGCAGGTTCCCCGCACCGCGCAGCTCCCAGGACAGGCCAGCGATCAGGCGCAGCGCGCCGAGCATGCCCTTGAGCCACAGGCGCACCGCCGGTCGCATGGCCTTGCGGGGCATGGCCAGCAGCGGCAGGTAGAGCAGGGACAGAACCAGGGTCCAGACCCAGGTGAAGAGGATGAACAGGGCGGAGCGGAGAACGGTCACGGCTTCCTCTCGGATTTCTTAGGGATAAACAGCGGCCGGGCCAGCGCCGCCAGATATTTGGTGTATTCCACCGCCAGCAGATGGGCGGTGCCGGGCCAGCGCCACCACTGGTCGCGCTTGAAGGCGTCGGGAAAGACCGGGTGGGCGATGATCTGGGCCTCGGGCAGGGCGCGGCGCAGTTCCAGCAAGGCTCGGCGCATGTGATAGGCCGCCGTCACCAGCCGCAGCGACGAGAACCCCTCACGCCGCATCCACGCGGCGGTCTCGACGGCATTGCCCACCGTGTCGTCGGCGGCATGCCCCAAGGTGATGCAGCACCGCACCCGCTCGGGCGAAACATGGGCCTGACGCAGCAAATCGGCCAGATCGACGCCCTTGTGCACGCCCGAGACGAACAGCATGCGGCCCCGGCCCGCCTCAAGAAGCGCCAGGCCGGAATTCAGCCGCTCGGCCCCTCCGGTCAGCACCACAACCGCATCGGTGACGGTGGCGTCGTCCTCCGCCCTGATGCCCAGATCGGCGGCGAACCAAATCAGCCCACCGCCCCAGGCACCGAACAGGGTGCCCGCCGCCACCATGAATCCGATGGCCAGGCGGCGCAACGCGGCCCGGCTCATGGCATCTTGGCCAGGGTGCCGTGGACGGTGAGCCGCGCCGTCAGCATGGCAAGAAGCGCGGCCAGCAACGGCAGCAGGCCGATGGCCACATAGCCCAGAACCGGCAGGCTGAGGCTGGGCAGAAAGCCGCCTTCCAGCCTCTTGGCCGCCCAGCCGATGGCCGTCAGCGCAGGCACCGCCAGCCCCAGCCCCATCAGCCCGCCGCCGATGCCCAAGGCAAAGGCGCGATCGGCGAATTGCCGGGCCACGTAATCGTCATGGGCGCCGATCAGATGCAAAACCTCGATGATGCCGTGATGCACCGCCATGCCGGTGCGGGTGGCATAGACCACCGTGGCCGAGGTCACCATGCCGATCAGCACAACCACCAGAATGGCCAGCCATTGCATGGTGCGCGACAGATTGATCAGACGTGACAGCCAGACCCGGTGATCGTCCAGCGAGGCGCCGGGCACGGCGCGCGACAGACGCAGCGCCACCTCGGTTAAATCGATGCGCGATTCCGGGTCGATGGTGACGTCGATCAGGCGGGGCAGCGGCATGTCCTGGACCATCTCGGTATTGCCCAGCCAGGGCTCCAACAGCGCCAGGGTGCGCTTCTTGTCGAAGGCCTTGACCGCCAGCACGCCCGGCACCTTGCGCATCACGTCGATGGCCGAATGAACCCGCTCCTCGGTCACCGCATCGGCATTTTCGCCGCCCGCCGGAAGAACCTGAACGGTCAGCGTGCCCGACACGTCGCGGTCCCAGCGCTCCATCACCGAGCCAATGACAAAGGCCCCGGCCACCGCCATGGAGGACAGAAACACCATCAGCGCCACCAGCCAGGGCAAAAACCGTGACGTGGCGTCACCGGCCAGGGGCAGATCGGAATGGCGGCGGCGAAACAGCATCACTCCGTCTCCAGATCGTCCGCCGCCGGTTCATGGTGCAAGGTCGTCACCATGCCGTGCTCGATATGCAGGCGGGGAAGATGGGCGAAGCGCCGCACCAGCAGCTCGTTGTGGGTCGCCACCACGATGGTGGTGCCCAGCTTGTTCAACTCCTCGAACAGATACATCAGCCGCATGGCGATGTGATCGTCCACGTTACCGGTGGGCTCGTCGGCGAGAAGAAGGTCGGGACGCCCGATCACCGCCCGCGCGATGGCCACGCGCTGCTTCTGCCCGCCCGAGAGCGTCGAAGGCTTGGCCCCCAGATGGTCGGCCAGACCCACCCAGGACAATAGTTCCGGCACATGGCGCCGGATCTCGGATTCCTTGACGCCGCGCACCCGCAAGGGCAGCGCCACATTGTCCAAGGCGGTCATGTGGTCAAGCAGGCGGAAATCCTGGAACACCACCCCGATACGACGGCGCAGCGCCGGAAGCTCGTAACGCTTGGTCGCGGCGATGTCGCGGTCGAACAGCACGACCCGCCCGCGCGTGGGGCGCAGGCCCAGATACATCAAACGCAGCAAAGAGGATTTGCCCGCGCCCGAGGGCCCGGTCAGGAAATGAAAAGACCCGGCCGGCAGCTTGAAGGTGACGTCCTGCAAGACTTCGGGCCCAAGCCCGTAGCGCAGCCCGACACTGTCGAACCGGATGATGTTTTCCCCACGAGGGCGATGCCGCACGGTGCTCCTCCCGAACCGCCCGAAGATGACACGGCTTGGACGACGGGGCAACCCGTGGCGGGGCTGCTCCCCCCGGTAACTCCCTCTCCCGCGAGCGGGAGAGGGTTGGGGTGAGGGCCCTTCTTTGCGAAGGGACTCGTCCCTTCGCGCATCCCTGGTCGCTTGGTCATGCTGACGGTAAGGTCTGCCTTGTCAGCTAGGCGCTCGGCAAGTTTCCATCAAAGTTCGCCCAAGTAATGTCAGAGTAAGGATGTCCTGCGCACATCGGAAGTCGGTTGTCGACCCTCTGCTATGGAAGGTAACCGGGGTGTGTACGCCCTTAGAAAGGTTTATGGCAGAGGAAATGCCGCGCTCGACCAAATCCAATGCTCGCACCAGAGGATCTGGGGGGGGATTTGGGAAATTTGACATTGGGGATAGTTGAATGCCTCGAACAAAATCTAGGCCGTAATTGCTAAGTGAATCGCTTGGTAGCGCTGCACATCCCAGCCGGATTACATTGAGGACGGCGGTCTTGCGGGCAAAATTATTTAAATTTTCCCAACTGGCAGCTATTGAAATATCGACATTATAATTTACCTCTGAATTATTTTTTTGCCGATACCGATAACTGCTCCATAGCAATTCAAGTAAAATAGCATCTGGCCCCTCAAGATCCTTCAATATTCCGCAAAGCATCTTGTGCGCCTGGATGTCTATTCCGGGGGTCATCGCACCCGCCAGTAAAGCCGCCCAGAGTTTCAGGACATCATCATCATCTTCCATCGACGCATCATCGAATAGACGATGGGCCTTCGCGAACGGGAGTGCTGCCAGGGCATCGGGGTTTACCTCGCGCCTCTGGACTTCATCACGCCAATAGTCTGCCAATCTGTTCAAATTGCGTGCACGGAAATGTGCCATCTGGTCACCGAGCAGACTTCCAAGATGGCTGGCGGCTGGGGCCAAGGCCTTGGTTATCAATTCAGCGGCGGCAGCCGACAAACCTCGTGACAGAGATTGGGATTGTGCCATCGAAAGAAGTTTTTCGGCCTTCGGTTTTGCCCGTTTCGGCTTATCCATCTCGACGCTCAGCGAAGCCATTCAGTGCAATGACTATATCTTGATATCGGTCTTTGGTCGACATATCGACCAACAACCACACGATTTAAGGGAACAGGGATGCGCGAAGGGACGAGTCCCTTCGCAAAAAAGGCCCTCACCCCGCCCCTCTCCCGCAAGCGGGAGAGGGGCGGGGTGAGGGATCGGAGAGGCTGTCAGCCTTCCTTCAAGTCTTCCCAGAGTTCCTTGACCTTGGCGAAGAAGCCTTGGCTTTCCGGGGAATTCTTGGCTTTTTCGCCTTCGCCGGCTTCGTTGAACTCGTGGAGGAGTTCTTTTTGGCGCTTGGTGAGGTTGACGGGGGTTTCGACCACGGCCTGGATGAACATGTCGCCGCGGGCGGGGGAACGCAGAACGCTCATGCCTTTGCTCCGCAGGCGGAACTGGTTTCCGGTCTGGGTGCCTTCGGGGATGGTGACCTTGGCCTTGGAGCCGTCGATGGTGGGGACCTCGATGGTGCCGCCGAGGACCGCCGTGGTCATGGGGATGGGCACGCGGCAGAAGATATTGGCGCCGTCGCGCTGGAAGATGCGGTGCGCGGCGATGGACAGGAAGATATAGAGGTCGCCCGGTGGCGCGCCGCGCATTCCGGCCTCGCCCTCCCCCGCCAGGCGGATACGGGTTCCGTCCTCGACACCGGCGGGGATATTGACCTGGAGGGTCTTTTCCTTGCGGGTGCGGCCCGATCCGCCGCAAGACCGGCATGGGTCCTTGATGATCTTGCCCATGCCCTGGCAGGTGGGGCAGGTGCGTTCGATGGTGAAGAAGCCCTGCTGCTGGCGGATCTTGCCGTGGCCGTGGCAGGCCGAGCAGGTGACCGGGGCGGCGCCGTCCTTGCCGCCGGTGCCCTTGCAATCCTCGCAAGGCGCCGACGAGGGCACCTTGACCGTGGTGGTCTTGCCCGCGAAGGCGTCTTCCAGGCTGATATCCATGTTGTAGCGCAGATCGGCGCCGCGGCCCGTTGACTGGCCCCGGCGTCCGCCGCCCATGAACTCGCCGAACATCTCGTCGAAGATGTCGGAGAAGCCGCCGCCGCCAAAGCCGCCGAAACCGCCGCCGCCCCCGCCGCCGGGGCCGCCCTGTTCGAAGGCGGCGTGGCCGAAGCGGTCATAGGCGGCGCGCTTCTGCTCGTCCTTGAGGACGTCGTAGGCTTCGTTGATTTCCTTGAACTTCTGCTCGGCCTCGGCATTGCCAGGATTGCGGTCCGGATGGAACTGCATGGCCTGTTTGCGGTAGGCCTTCTTGATGTCGTCGGGCGAGGCGCCCTTTTCGACCCCCAGAAGATCGTAATAGTCCTGCTTGCTCATGCGTCTAGCATCCCACATGAGGCCGGCGGCGAGTGATCGCCGCCGGTCCCTGGATCAACAAACAGGGGCTGTTACTTGCCCTTCTTGTCGCCGTCGACTTCCTCGAAGTCGGCGTCGACCACCTTGTCGTCATGGCCGCCCGAGGCTCCGCCATGGGCACCGCCACCGGCCGCAGCCTCGGCTTCGGAGCCGCCAGCGGCTTCCTGGGCCTTGTACATGGCCTCGCCCAGCTTCATGGAGGCCTGCATCAGGTCTTCGGTCTTGGCCTTGATGGCCTCGACATCGTCCTTTTCCATGACGGCCTTGAGGGCCGTGATTTCCTTTTCGATGGCGCCGGTGAGCTCGGCCCCGGCCTTGTCGCCGAATTCCTTGAGGCTCTTTTCCGTGGTGTGGATCAGGCCGTCGGCGTGGTTGCGCGCCTCGATCAGCTCCTTGCGCTTCTTGTCCTCGGCGGCGTGGATCTCGGCTTCCTTGACCATCTTCTCGATGTCGGTATCGGACAGGCCGCCCGAGGCCTGGATGCGGATCTGCTGCTCCTTGCCGGTGGCCTTGTCCTTGGCGCTGACATTGACCAGGCCGTTGGCGTCGATGTCGAAGGTCACTTCCACCTGGGGCACGCCGCGCGGCGCCGGGGGAATGCCCACCAGATCGAACTGGCCCAGCACCTTGTTGTCGGCGGCCATTTCGCGCTCGCCCTGGAAGACGCGGATGGTGACGGCGGTCTGGTTATCCTCGGCGGTGGAGAACACCTGGGACTTGCGGGTGGGGATGGTGGTGTTGCGGTCGATCAGGCGGGTGAAGACGCCGCCCAGGGTCTCGATGCCGAGCGAGAGCGGGGTGACGTCGAGCAGCAGGACGTCCTTGACCTCGCCCTTCAGCACGCCGCCCTGGATGGCGGCGCCGATGGCGACCACTTCATCGGGGTTGACGCCCTTATGGGGCTCGCGGCCGAAGAATTCCTTCACCACTTCCTGGATCTTGGGCATGCGGGTCATGCCGCCCACCAGAATGACTTCGTCGATTTCGCTGGCCTTGACGCCGGCGTCCTTCAAGGCCGCCTTGCAGGGCTCGACGGTGCGGGCGACCAGATCCTCGACCAGGGCTTCCAGCTTGGAGCGGGTCAGCTTGATGTTGAGGTGCTTGGGCCCCGAGGCGTCGGCGGTGATGAACGGCAGGTTCACCTCGGTCTGCATGGAGGACGACAGCTCGATCTTGGCCTTCTCGGCGGCTTCCTTCAGGCGCTGCAGGGCCAGACGGTCCTTGCGCAGGTCGATGCCCTGCTCCTTTTTGAACTCGTCGGCCAGGTAATCCATGATGCGGGCGTCAAAGTCTTCGCCGCCCAGGAAGGTGTCGCCGTTGGTGGACTTCACCTCGAACACGCCGTCGCCGATTTCCAGCACCGAGACGTCGAAGGTGCCGCCGCCCAGGTCATAGACGGCGATGGTGCCTGCGCTCTTCTTCTCCAGGCCATAGGCCAGGGCGGCCGCGGTGGGCTCGTTGATGATGCGCAGCACCTCCAGACCGGCGATGCGGCCCGCGTCCTTGGTGGCCTGACGCTGGGCGTCGTTGAAATAGGCCGGGACGGTGATCACCGCCTGGGTGACCTTCTCGCCCAGATAGCCTTCGGCGGTTTCCTTCATCTTCTGCAGGATGAAGGCCGAGACTTGGCTGGGGCTGTACTTGGCGTCGCGGGCCTCGACCCAGGCGTCGCCGTTGTCGCCCGCCACGATGTGGTAGGGGACGAGGTTCATGTCCTTCTTGGTGATCGGGTCGTCGAAGCGGCGCCCGATCAGGCGCTTGATGGCGAACAGGGTGCTGGTGGGATTGGTCACCGCCTGGCGCTTGGCCGGCTGGCCGACCAGACGCTCGCCCGATTCGGTGAACGCCGTCATGGAGGGCGTGGTCCGCATGCCTTCGGCGTTTTCGATGACCTTGGCGTTCTTGCCTTCCATCACGGCGACGCACGAATTCGTGGTGCCCAGGTCGATGCCGATAACCTTGCTCATGACTGTCCTCTTTCCTGTTCGGCAGATCCCGGCGGCCCTGAAGCTTCAGCAGCCGGCCCAAGGGATCCCCATTCGGGTTGCATCCATCAAATGTTAGGGAACGACCCAAATCCGTCCCATCGGCGTTATATAGGGCGGTATGGGAAGCGTGCAACGTGGGAATCTCAGTGTAAGAGAAGACCCCGCGACAGCAGATAGCTTCCGACGGTTCCCACAAAGGCGAGAAGCGCCAGGATAAGGGCGCGTCGGCTCATCATTTCGGGTCGGCCTCCAGGAGACGGTGGGTGGAGTTGCGGCGCGGCTGCCACAGGCCGCGTTCGATGGCCTCGTTGAGCCGGGTGCGGATATCAGCCAGGGCGGCGGGGTTGTTGGCCTCGAGGAAGTCCAGCACCTCCTCGTCGCCCAGATAGGCCTCGGCCACCAGATCGAAGTGATGGTCCTTGACCGCCTTGGTAGTGGCGGCGAAGGCGAACAGGTAATCCACGCTGGCCGCCATCTCGAAGGCGCCCTTATAGCCGTGGCGCATGACGCCCTTGATCCATTTGGGATTGACCACCCGGGCACGGACGATGCGGGCGATCTCGTCATCCAGAGTGCGGATGCGGGGCGTTTCGGGTCGGGAATGATCGGCGTGCCAGACGGTGGGTGCACGGCCCGAGGCGGTTTCCACCGCCGCCGCAAGACCGCCTTCGAACTGGTAGTAATCGTCGGAATCCAGCAGGTCGTGCTCGCGGTTGTCCTGGTTCTGGACCACGGCTTCCACCTTGGACAGGCGCTGGCGGAACAGGCCGTGTCCGGCCTCGCCCTCGGCGCCCGCGCCATAGGCCCAGCCGCCCCAGGCCATGTAGGATTCGGCCAGATCGGCCCGCGTCGCCCAGCCCTTCTCGTCGATCAGGGCCTGGAGCCCGGCGCCATAGGCTCCCGGCATGGAGCCGAAGACCCTAAACCCCGCCTGACGCGCCGCCTGTTCCGGCGAAGCGCCCTCGCCTTCCAGCCGGGTGCGTTCGGCCCGGACGCGTTCAGCCAGGGGATTGATCTCGGCGGGCTCGTCCAGGGCGGCCACGGCGCGCGACGCCGAATCGAACAGATCGATCAGGCCGGGGAAGGCGTCGCGGAAGAAACCCGAGACCCTGAGCGTCACATCGATTCGGGGGCGGTCCAACACCGTGGCGGGCAGGATCTCGAACCCTGACACCCGGTTGGAGCCCACATCCCAGCGGGGCTTCACCCCCATCAGGGCCAGGCCTTGGGCGATGTCGTCGCCCCCCGTCCGCATATTGGAGGTGCCCCAGGCGGTCAGCGCCAGGGCCTTGGGCCAGTCGCCATGCTCCTGCAGATGGCGTTCCAGCAGCAATTGCGCCGATTTCCAGCCCAGGCTCCAGGCCGCGGGCGTCGGCACCGCTCTGGTATCGACGGAATAGAAATTGCGCCCGGTGGGCAGCACGTCGGGACGACCCCGCGTGGGCGCGCCCGAAGGACCGGGGGCAACGAAGTGCCCGGCAAGGCCCTTGAGCAGTCCTTGGATCTCGGCCCCGCCACAGGCCTCGACCGTGGGCCGCAGATGGGTTTCGATCCATTGCAGCACCGGAATCGTCTTGGCCCAGCCGGGCTCGGGCTGGCGTTCCCCGGCGATCAGGGCGCGCGACAGGACTTCGAGGCGCTCGACCGCGTCGCCATGGCTGCGCCACGGGGCGTCGCCGCCCAAGGCTTGCGGGCGGGGGCCGGTCCAATCATCGCCCGGCACGCAGTCCAAGGGATCGAAATCGAGGCCCAGATCACCGGCCAGGGCGCGCGGCAGGGAGGCGCCTTCCGGGGCACTTCCCCTGGGCACGCGGGCCAGGGCCACCAGCAGATCGGTCAGCTGGTCGCCCATGGGCGAGAGGCCGAAAATGTGCAGCCCGTCGCGGATCTGCAACTCCTTCAGCTCGCACAGATGGTTGTCCAGCTTTTTCAGGGCCTCGTCCGGCGCGTCGTCGCGACTGATGCCCAGATCCTCGTCCAGCCCGGCCGCCGCCGACAGGGTCAGGATCTCGCGCCGCAGCAGGCCAAGGCGGCGGGGATCGACGCCCGCCGCTTCGTAATATTCGTCCACCAGACGCTCCAGCTCTCGCAGGGGGCCATAGCTTTCGGCCCGGGTCAGCGGCGGGGTCAGGTGGTCGATGATCACGGCGCTTGCGCGGCGCTTGGCCTGCGTTCCCTCGCCCGGATCATTGACGATGAAGGGATAAAGATGGGGTAGCGGCCCGAGCGCCGCTTCGGAAAAGCACTCCGCCGAGAGCGCCAGGGCCTTGCCCGGCAGCCATTCCAGATTGCCGTGCTTGCCCATATGGACAACGGCGTCAGCCCGAAAGCCGTCCTGCATCCAGGCATAGAAGGCGAGGTAATTATGGGGCGGCACCAGATCGGGGTCGTGATAGCTGCTGGCCGGGTCGATATTATAGCCGCGCGCAGGCTGCACAGCCACCGTAACGAAACCGAAACGGGTGGCGGGCAGGATGAAATCGCCGCAGGTCAGTTCGCCCTTGGCGAAAAAGGGATCTGCCTCGGGCGCGCCCCAGCGGGCCGTCACCTTGTCTTGCAGGGCGCGGGGCTGGGACTGGAACCAGGCGAGGTAATCGGGCAGGGCCAGGGTTTCACGCCTTTCCCGATGGGCCAGCGCCCGCCAGTCATTGGTAGCGCCCGCCTGAATTAACTCGATCAGCGCGTTGCCGCTTTCGGGGATATCGCCGACCCCATAGCCCGCCGCGTCAAGAGCCCGTAGCACTTGAATGGTCGCGGCAGGGGTGTCCAGGCCGACGCCGTTGCCGATGCGGCCGTCGCGGTTGGGGTAATTGGCCAGGACCAGGGCGATGCGCCGCTGTTCCGGCGCCTTGCGGCGCAGTTTCGCCCAGTTGGCGGCAAGCCTTGTGACGAACTGGATACGGTCCGCCACGGGGGCGTGTATGGCCAGATCGCATTGGGTGGCCGCGTCGCGCCTTGCCTGCTTGAAGGAAATGGCGCGGGTGATGATGCGCCCGTCCACCTCGGGCAGGGCCACATTCATGGCGATATCGCGCGGGCCCAGACCTTGGGTGCCCGCTTTCCAGGCCTCCTCGGTGCCCGAGGCCAGGATCACCTGCAGCACCGGGCAATCGGCGGCGTCGAAGGGGCCGGTCTCGGCCTTTCCCGGCGAAGAGACTGCGAAACCGGTGGCGTTGACGATCACGTCGGGCGGCGTCTCGGTCAGCAGGGTGCGGGTGAGCGCCGCGCTGACCGGGTCCTTCAGGCTGTGGACGAACAGGGCCGAAGCCGCCAGCCCTTGCCCGCGCAGCCCAGCTATCAGGGCATCCACCGGGGCGGTGTCGCCAGCCAGGACCAGGGCGCGGTAGAACACCACCAGGGCTTGAGGCCGTCCGTCCCCGGCATCGGCCTCGCCGTAGAGGCCTGCCTGGGGCAGCGGCCGGGGTTCCAGCCATTCGGTGCCATGACCAAGAAGATTGGCGGCATGGGCCAGGAAGGAGCGGCAATTCTCCGGCCCACCATGCAGCAGATAGGCCCACAGCCGTTCGACCGATTGGGGCTCCACGGTGGAATCGGCCATCAGATCGGGATCGGGCTGATCGGCGCCGGGCAGCAGGGCCAGGGCAATGCCAAAGCGGCGGCAGGCATCCACGATCTGCTCGATGCCATAGGGCCAGTAGGAGCGTCCGCCCAGCAGCCGCACCACCACCAGCCGGGCATGGGCGATGACCTGCTCCACATAGAGGTCCACCGACATGTGATGGGCCAGACGGGTGAGATTGGCCAGACGCAGGCCGACCGGCGCATCTCCCCAAGTGCCATAGGCGGCGGCCAGGGCGGCCAGTTCCGTATCGGCCGCCGACAGCACCACCAGATCGGCGGGGCTCTGGCAAAGATCCACGGCCTCGGTGCCGTCGGAAATGGTGCCGGGCTGGGCGGCGAGAAGGTGCATCAGAGGCCCTTGATCGCAGCCTCGATCGCCGCGCGGTCGAGGCCGGTGCGGCCGATCACCACCAGGGTGCCGACACGCTCCTCATCGGCCTTCCAGGGGCGGTCGAAATATCGTTCCACCCTCGTACCGACCGCCTGGATCACATGGCGGGCGGGCTTTCCCGTCACCGCCAGGAAGCCTTTGAGGCGTAAAATGTCGTGGGCGGCGATGGCGGCCACGGCGCGGGACTCCACCATGGCCGGGTCGTCGACCATGGGCAGATGCAATGCGAAGCTTTCGAAATCGTCGTGGTCGTGGCCGTCCTCGGCATCGTGGTGGGAGGGGCGCGCCGCCAGGTCTTCCTCGGCGGCGGCCGAAAGGCCGAGGACCACCAGCGGGTCCACCGCCGACATATGGGTGGCCAAGGTCTTGACGCCGGGGCGCAGGCGCGCCGCGATACCGGCCCGCAGGGCCTCAAGCGCGCCCGTCTCCAGCAGGTCAGATTTGTTCAAAAGGATCAGATCGGCGCAGGCCAACTGGTCCTCGAACACTTCCTCCAAGGGATTGTCGTGGTCGGGCCGGGCCATTTCCTCCGGCGTGGAGGCGAAGCGGCCCGCCGCGGCAGCCGGGGCATCCACCACCGCCACCACGCCGTCCACGGTGACGCGCGAGCGGATTTCCGGCCAGTGGAAGGCCTTGACCAGGGGTTTGGGCAGGGCCAGACCCGAGGTCTCGATGACGATATGGTCGGGAGGGTTGGGCCGGTCCAGCAAGGCCTGCATGGTGGGCAGGAACTCGTCGGCCACGGTGCAGCACAGGCAGCCATTGGCCAGTTCGATGATGTCGTCTTCGGTACATCCCGCCACGCCGCAGGCGGCCAGCAATTGGCCGTCCACCCCGATATCGCCGAATTCGTTGACGATCAGCGCGATGCGCCGTCCCTGGTTATGGGCCAGGAGATGGCGGACCAGGGTGGTCTTGCCCGCGCCCAGAAAGCCGGTGATGACGGTGACGGGAATCTTGCGCATATCAGGAAACGTCCTTGAGAATCAGGGGAAGACCGGCGGCGACGAACACCACCCGGCGGCATTGGGCGGCGACCCGTTGGTTGACCCGGCCCTGATGGTCGCGAAAAGCGCGGCCCAGGCTGGTTTCCGGCACCAGCCCCATGCCCACCTCGTTGGAGACCAGCACAACCGGCCCGTTGGGGGCGGACAGAACCTCGCACAGCCGGTCGAGGCAGCGGTCGATGTCGCGGCCCGCATGCATCAGGTTGGACAGCCACATGGTCAGGCAATCCACCAGGACTGGCCGGTCGGGGCGCATGACGTTGTCCAGGGCGTCGGCCAGATCCAGAGGCTCTTCCAGCGTGCTCCAGCCCGCTCCCCGCCTGCGGCGGTGATGGTCGATGCGCTCGGCCATTTCACCGTCGAGCGCCTGGCCGGTGGCGAGATAGAGGGCCGGAGCCTCGCCGAACAGGGATTCGGCATAGGCGGATTTGCCCGAGCGGGCACCGCCCAGGACCAGTGTGGAGGGGGGAAGTGCGTTCATCCCTGCGGCCTATTTCCGTTTTGTTTGCGAAAGAAACTCGGCGACCTGCTCGATCTGGGCATCGGAGAGCTTGCGCACATTGGCGACCATCAACCGGGCACGCCGGGTCGAGCGGATTTCGTCGCGGATGGCCTTGATCTGGACCATCAGGTAATCCCGGCGTTGGGCGGCCAGGAAGGGATAGTCGGCCAAGGGCTTCAGGCCATCGGCGCCGTGGCAGCCGATACAGCCGTTTTCCTCGAACAGATCAGCGCCTTTTTCCGCCTTGGCCTTGTCGCCGGTCTGGGGATCGGCGGGCTTTTGCCCGGCCAGCCATTGGGCCAGGGCCTTGCGCTCCTCGGGGCTGGTCTTGGCGATGACCGGTTTCATCACCTTGACCGGGCCGGAGGCGCGGGTGCCATCGGCGATCTCGGTCATCTGGCGGGCCAGATAGTCGGCGTTCTGGCTGGCAAGAACGGGAGAACCGGCAATGGGCTTGGCGCCGCTTTCGCCATGGCAGGCGGTGCAGCCCTTGGCGGCGAACAGCGCCTTGCCGTCATCGGCCAGGGCCTGGGCGGCGGAAAAGCCAGCCAGAATGGCCAGGGCGACGCCCAGTCTGGTCATGTCCACTCCAGACGCCCCGCTGCGCCGCAGGCGGGGCAGCACAGGGCAAAGTCCGGGCTGTGGTGGCCGCAGCCGCCGCAGACCCAGGCTGGTTCCGGTACCGAATCGGTTCCGGCCTTCATCAGCCAGCCATGGGCGGCGGTCTCGTCCTTGCGCTCGTCGCGCTCGACCTGGGCCAGAAGCTGGAACACTGTGCGGGTGGGCCGCTGGGTCAGGGCCTTTTCCAGATGGCTGCGGGCCAGTCCCCATAACTGGGCGGCCAGGGCGGCTTCGGCCAGGGCCACATGGCCCTCGGGCGAGGCGGGATTGGCCTGGGACAGGTCCTGAAGGCGCTTGACCCGGTCCAGCGCGCTCTCGCCCTCGCCCAGCGTCAGCCATTTGGCGATCAGCAATGGATGGGCATGGGTCTTGAAAGCGGATTTGAGCAAGGAGGCCGCCTTGCGCCCCTTGCCGCGTCGGCGCAGAAGATCGGCGGCGAGCGCCACGGCGGGGGTAAACTGCGGGTCGGCATCGCGGGAATCCTGGGCCCAGTCCAGGGCCTGGGCCTCGTCACCGGCCGCCATGGAGTCCTCGGCCCGGCCCAGCAGGATCAGGGCGCGGCGGCGGGTGAAATCCGCCTCGGACAGGCTGCCGTGGCGGCGCGCCAGACGGGCGACCTGCTCGGCCTCGGCCCAGGCTCCCGCTTCCATATGCAGGTCCAGCAGCAGGACGGACAGATCCGGGGCGGTGGGCGAAATATCGAAGGCCTTGGCGGCCTCGGCGCGGGCGGTGGTCCGGTCCCCGGCCTTCACGGCCAGTTCGGCCAGCCCCTGATGGCCCAGGAAGGCGGTTTCCTTGCGTTCGGTCATGGCGCGGAAACGCTCGGCCAGTTGATGGTCATCGCCGCTGAGACGGGCGGCCTGGGAACTCAGTAATCCGGTGATGGCTGGGTCGTGCAGCAACTTGTCGGCCTTGCGCGCGAGCTTGGCGGCGCGGGCCGCATCGCCCGACGCGGCCGCGGCCAGTCCATCGGACAGCGCCGCATAGCCCTTGCGCTGACGGCTCAACCGCAGTGCCGCCAGCCAGCGCTTGGGCGCGCCGAACACCAGCCGGATCAGGCGAATCAGGACCGAGAGCGCCAGCAGCAGCAGGGCGAGAACGGCCAGCAGCACCGGAACGGAGGTGTCGGCGCGCCAGCCCTGCCAGCGGATGGTGACCTCGCCCGGCCGGTCGGCCAGCCAGACGGCACCGGCCACCGCCAGCCCGGTGAGGACCAGGAAGGCGAGGAAGCGCCTCATGGCTTGGCTCCGGCCAGGGCCAAAGCCTGGGCGGTCAATTGCGACAGGGCCTTGTCGGCACTCTGGCGCGCCCGCGCCTCGGTGATCCAGCTTTGAGCGGCCTGGGCCGGGCCTGCGCTCAAGCCTTCCAGCTCGGCCAGGGCACCGGCCGGATCGTCGCGGCTGATGGCCGCCTGGGCGCGGCCGATGATGGCGGCGGCGTTCTGGCCCAGGGCCGCGCCGTCCTCGCGGCGGATGGTGACCAGAGACAGCAGCCGGTCCAGGGTACGACGCCACCAGCCGTCGCCTTCGGGCAGGATTTCGGCGCGGATCAGGGCGGGGGCCAGGGTCTCGAAGCGTTGCGCCAGGGTGGCGCGGCTGGCGATGCCCGTGCCCGCAAAGGGCTTCAGCCCGTCGAGCAGGGCGAGGCTTTCGCTGTCCTCGCCCGCCAGGACGCGGGCGGCGCGCCATTCGGACTCGAAGCTCCGCCCGGCGGCGGCGGCTTCGCGCAACTGTCCGACGGCCAGAAGGAGGGCGGCGGCCGAGGAGCGCTTGGACTGAAGCTCGCGCACATTCTGGTCCAATTGCTCCAGACGCTCGGAAAGGCGCAGGACGGCGCTGGCCTCGGCCGAGCTGCGCTTGAGCTCGGCAATCTGTTTTGCCAGCGATTCGATCTCGGCCATGGGGGCGCTTGCATGGGCCGGGGCGGCTTTTACCGTCTCCTCCAACCGTTCCAGGCGGGCGGCGTCGGGATTGCTGGTCGGTCCCTTGGCCTCCAACTGGGCGATGCGATTGGTGGCCGCCGACAGTTCGGCCCGCAAATTCTCCACCTCGAAGCCTTCGGACGCCACGGGCATTCCGATCTGGGCGCGCCACAGGGGAAAGCTGCCATAGGCCCCGCCGCCCAGCGCCAGCAGGGCGAGGATGAGCATCAGGCGGCCCGATGATCGGCTGGGCGCTCCCTGGGTCGGCGCCTCCGGGGCGGGGGCGGGCATGGGCGCGGGCTCTGACGTCATGGGCTAAAATCCCCGGTTGAGATCGTCGTCGATGGCGGCCAGCAAGGCGGCCTGGGTCGGTTCAAAGGCCTGGCGCAGCACCCGCCAGGGCACCCGCGCCAGTTCGGCCGAAACATTGGCCGACAGACCATAGGCGGCGATGGTGCGAAGTTGGTCCTGCACTCCCGCTTCGACCGCCAAGGTAGCAAAGGTTTTGGCGGTGCGGGGAGAGAAAAACAGGGCCAGATGGATGGTGCCGTCCACGAGCGCCCGGCAGAGCCCGTCGGACAGGCGGGTGGCGGTTACCGCCTGATACAGGACCTGACGCCGCACCTGGAATCCCTTGGCTTCGAGACGTCCCGACAAATCGCCCGCAACCACCGTTCCAGCGGCATGCAGCAGGGCACCAGATTGGGGATTGACGCGGGCCGCCACCAGTTCGGCCAGGGAGTCCACATCGCCCCCGGCGCTTTCCACGGCGGAAAAGCCCATCTCGCGCGCCGCCCGCGCCGAGGAATCGCCCACCGCCCACACCGCCAGATCCCGGCGGGGGCATAGACGGGCCAGGGCGCGGATGCCGTTGGCGCTGGTCACTAAGATGCCCTGGGCGCCCTCGGTCTCCACCTGGGCGTCCTCGACGGCTGCGATGTCGAGCAGCGGCTCGATCATGACGTCAAGGCCGCGCTGGCCCAAGGCCCGTGCCACGCCTTCGGAATCCTCCTTGGGGCGGGTGACCAGGGCGCGCATGGCTCAGTGCGGCTTGATGAGGTCGAAGAAGCCCGGCCCGGCCACCTTGATCAGTTCCTCGGCGGCATCCTTGCCCATGGCTTCGGCGTCGGAGCGGCTGCCGCTGCGCGACGTGGCATGGATGGCCGTGCCGTCGGGGCTGACGATCAGGCCGCGGAACGACAAATGATCGCCGTCCAACACGGCCAGGGCGGCGATGGGGGTGCGGCACGAACCGTCCAGGCGGGTGAGAAAGGCCCGTTCCGCCGCGACGCGGACGAAGGAATCCGGGCAGTTGAGCGCCGCGAGAAAAGCATGGGCCGCCTCGTCATCGGCGCGGCAGGTGATGCCGATGGCGCCCTGGGCCACGGCGGGCAGCATGTCGTCTTCGGACAGCGCCGAGGTGACGTGGCCCGCCAGCCCTAGACGCCGCAGCCCGGCCATGGCCAGCATGGTGGCGTCCACCACGCCTTCGTCCAGCTTTCGCAGCCGGGTCTGGACGTTGCCGCGGAAATTCACCACCTTGAGATCGGGGCGCCGGTGCAGGATCTGGGCACCACGGCGCAAGGACGAGGTTCCCACCACCGCGCCCTGGGGCAGATCGGCGAGCGAGGCCGCCTTGAGGCTGATGAAGGCGTCGCGCACATCCTCGCGTGGCAGAATGCAGGGCAGGACGATGCCGTCGGGCAACAGGGTCGGCACATCCTTCATGGAATGGACGGCCAGATGGATGCGGCCCGAAAGCATGGCCTCGTCCAGTTCCTTGGTGAACAGGCCCTTGCCGCCGATCTCGGCCAGCGGGCGGTCCTGGATCAGGTCGCCGGTGGTCTTGATGACCTCGATGTCGATGGCGCCCTCTTGGCCCAAAGGGGCCCAGGCGGCGGCGAGGCGGTCGCGGGTCTCATGGGTCTGGGCCAGGGCCAGGGGCGAGCCGCGGGTGCCGATGCGAAGGATGGGAAGTTTTGCGGTCATGGTCCGGTTGTTGTAGTAAGTCGGACGCCGCTCTGCAAAGGGATTTGTATTTTGCTTGTTTTGGGCATCGAAAGCTCCTGTGACGAAACCGCCGCCGCATTGGTCAACGACCATCGCGAGATCCTGGGCGAGGTGGTCTTGTCGCAACTGGACGAGCACCGCCCCTTTGGCGGTGTGGTGCCGGAAATCGCCGCGCGCTCCCATCTCACCCATCTGGACCGGCTGGTGGCCGAGGCCATGCGCCGGGCCGGTGCGGGCTTTGCCGATCTCGACGCGGTGGCGGCCACCGGCGGCCCCGGCCTGATCGGCGGCGTCATGGTGGGCGTGATGACCGGCAAGGCCATTGCGCTGGCCTCGGGCAAGCCCTTTCTGGCCATCAACCATCTGGAAGGCCATGCGCTGACGGCGCGTCTCACCCACGACATCGCCTTTCCCTATCTGCTGCTGCTGGCCTCGGGCGGGCATTGCCAGTTGCTGGCGGTGGAAGGGGTGGGTCAATACACCCGTCTCGGCACCACCATCGACGACGCGGCGGGCGAGGCCTTTGACAAGCTGGCCAAGATGGCCGCGCTCGGCTATCCCGGCGGTCCGGCGGTGGAAGCCGCGGCCGCCGGTGGCGATCCGGCCCGCTTTACCCTGCCCCGGCCCCTGAAGGGCAAGCCCGGCTGTGATTTCAGCTTTTCAGGCCTGAAGAATGCCGCCCGCCTGCTGATCGAAAGCCTGCCCCAGCCGCTTTCGGCGCAAGATCAGGCCGACGTGGCCCGCGCCTTTCAGGACGCGGTGGCCGATTCCATGGCCGACCGGGTGCGCCGGGGCGTGCGCGAGATGAAGACCCGCTGGCCTGCTACCCGCCATCTGGTGGTGGCGGGCGGTGTCGCCGCCAATACGGCGCTGCGCCAGATCCTGGTTCGGATCGGAGCCGAAACGGGGCTTGAATTTCTTGCTCCGCCGCTGAAGCTGTGCACCGACAATGCCGCCATGATCGCCTGGGCGGGGATCGAGCGTCTGCGCCTGGGCCAATGCGACGATCTTTCCTTCGCGCCGCGTCCGCGCTGGCCCCTGGATCCCAATGCGCGTAAGGGAGCCAAGGCGTGAGCAAGGCCTTCACCAAGGAATCCGACGGCGACGAGGACGCGGAAGACCTGCCCCAGGGCCTGCCGCCGGGCGCCAAGAACTATATGCGGCCCCAGGGCTTCGCGGCGCTGAAGGCCGAACTGTCCCATCTGCACAAGGTGGAGCGGCCCAAAGTGGTCGAGGTGGTGTCCTGGGCGGCGGGCAATGGCGACCGCTCGGAAAACGGTGATTACCTCTATGGCAAGAAGCGCCTGCGCGAGATCGACCGCCGCATCCGCTTTCTCACCAAGCGCATGGAATCGGCCCATGTGGTCGATCCCGACCAGCAGAAGAACCGCGATCAAGTGTTCTTCGGCGCCACCGTCACCTATGCCAATGCCAGGGACGAGGAGATCACCGTCACCATCGTCGGCATCGACGAGGCCGATCTGGAGCGTGGCCTGATCAGCTGGATCTCGCCCGTGGCCCGCGCCCTGCTGAAGGCGTCCGAGGGCGATACCGTGCCCGTCCGCACCCCTTCCGGGACCGAAATGATCGAGGTTGTGGCCATCCGCTACGGGGAATGAGGGGGGAGCCCCCCTCACGCCGCCTTGTCGAACAGGTCGTAGAGACGGCCTTCCTCGCGCTCCACCCGTGCTTTCAGCAGGCCGAGAATTTCCCGCGTCGCCGTCACGAAGCCGCCGGGGTCGCGACCGATGGCCAGCGGCCCGGCCCAGGCCTTCTTGTAGGTATCGAAGCGCAGGGAAAGGCTGCCCATTTCCGACTGAAATTCGGCGGCGGTGCGCCGCAAGGCCGGGTCGGCATGGGCGGCGCATTTGGGGTAGAGCGTTCCATCCTCGATGGCCAGATGGATGGAGAATTTGCCGAACAGGTCGAGGACCACCCGGGACACCGAGGCCGGATCGGCGGCAACGCTTTTGGGGTCCAGCATGGGCTCCAATCGGGACACGATGCGCCGCAGATCGTCGTGGTGTTTACGGAAATGCTCAGTCTTGCGCATGGCTATATTCCTTGCTATCTCTCATCTGAGACAAGAATAACCAAGTAACGAGCTATGGTACTTGACGGTGATCAAGCCGGGGCCGTCCAGCGTATCAGCGCCGTCCGAACAGCTTCTCGATATCGGCGAGGCTGAGGCTTATATGGGTCGGCCGCCCGTGATTGCACTGGCCTGACAGAGGCGTGGCCTCCATGCGGCGCAGCAGGGCGTTCATTTCGGGGATGCCCAAGCGGCGGCCCGCCCGCACCGAGCCATGGCAGGCCATGGTGGCGCAGACATGCAGCAGGCGTTCCTCCAGCGCCGTACTGGCCCCCCATTCGGCCAGTTCGTCGGCAAGATCGCGCACCAGCCCCTGGACATCGCCTTCGCCCAGCAGGGCGG
Source organism: Paramagnetospirillum magnetotacticum MS-1 (assembly GCF_000829825.1). Lineage (NCBI taxonomy): Bacteria > Pseudomonadati > Pseudomonadota > Alphaproteobacteria > Rhodospirillales > Magnetospirillaceae > Paramagnetospirillum > Paramagnetospirillum magnetotacticum. The sequence goes on from NZ_JXSL01000030.1 coordinate 1,042,195, forward strand.
GAACCTCGCGCACCACCACGGCGCCGGGGCCGAAGGGCTCGACCACCAGACCCAGGCGGGCGAGATCCGGGGCCCGTTCGGCGACACGGGCGGCCCCGGCCTCGCCCAAATCCACAACTTCGGGCAGCAGCAGGCCCTGGCGTGCCACCCTGCCGTCCTCCAGGCCCAGTTTCAGGCGCTCGAAGACCAGACGCTCGTGAGCGGCGTGCTGGTCGACGATCACCAATCCGTCTTTGGTCTCGGCGACGATATAGGTGTCGTGCAGCTGGGCCTTGGCGGCGCCCAGGGGATAGTCGGTGGTGAATTCTTCGGTCTCGGTTACGGGAGCAGCAGGCGGCAGGTCGAGGCTGAGGCTCTGCTCGGCCAGACCGAAGGGGGATTGGGCCTCAATGGCGGCGCGGACCAGCGGGAGTGACGGACGCGGCGGCGGATGATGGCCGAAGAAGGAGGAGGGGGGCTGAGACGGACTGCCCAGCGCGCCCAAGGCTACGCCGGTCAGAGTGGAACTGGCGCGGTGCCCGGCTCCGGCCAGGGCGTGGCGGATGGCGCCGACGATCAACCCGCGCACCAGCCCGGAATCGCGGAAACGCACTTCGGCCTTGGCGGGATGGACGTTGACGTCCACCTGATCGGGCTCCAGATCAAGGAACAGCGCCACCACCGGATGGCGGTCGCGGGCCAGCACGTCCTGATAGGCGCCCCGCACCGCGCCGATCACCAGGCGATCCTTCACCGGGCGGCCATTGACGTAGAGATACTGGGCCGCCGAGGTGGCGCGGTTATAGGTGGGCAACCCGGCCCAGCCGGTCAGCCTGACCCCGTCGCGAAGGGCGTCCAGGGCCAGGGCATTGGGCTCGAATTCGCGTCCCACCACCTGGGCGATGCGGGCCAGGCGGGCGGCTTCCGGTTCGCCCCGTTTGGCCGCCAGATCCAGCACCTTGCGTCCGCCGTCGGACAGGGAGAAGGCGATACCGGGATGGGCCATGCCAAGACGCTCGATCACATCGCAGGCATGGGCAAGTTCGGTGCGGGCCGCCTTGAGGAATTTGAGGCGGGCCGGGGTGGCGTAGAACAGGTCGCGCACCTCGATGCGGGTCCCAAAGGGATGGGCGGCGGGGACCGGTCGCCCCTTGACGCCGCCTTCGACGCTTAGGCTCCAGGCGGATTCGGCGCCCCTGGGGCGGCTGGTCAGCGTCAGGCGCGCCACCGAGCCGATGGAGGGCAGCGCCTCGCCGCGAAAGCCCAGGAAGTTGATGCGGACCAGATCGTCATCGGGCAGCTTGGAGGTGGCGTGGCGCTCGACCGCCAGCATCATCTCGTCAGGCGCCATGCCGCAGCCGTCATCGCTGACCGCGATCAGCGATTGGCCGCCTTCGGCCAGCACCACGTCGATGCGCGTCGCCCCGGCATCAATGGCGTTTTCCACCAGTTCCTTGACCGCCGAAGCGGGACGCTCCACGACCTCGCCAGCGGCGATCTGGTTGACCAGGGTGGGGGGGAGGAGGCGGATGGACATGCGTGGCCGCGTCAGCCCACCGCGACCTTGTTGCGGCCCGACCGCTTGGCGGAATAAAGCGCCATATCGGCCCGCGACAGCATGGAATCGATGGTGGTGTCGGTCTCCAGGCGTTCGGCGACGCCGATACTGGTGGTGAAGGCGACGATTCCCTGTTCGGCCGGAATGCGGATGGCGGCCACCGCCAGACGCAGACGCTCGGCGACCAAAAGGGCGCCGTCCAGATCGGTCTCGGTCAGGACGATGGCGAATTCCTCGCCACCTAAGCGGCCCAGCACATCCTCGTGACGGACGATTTCGGTGCAGACATCGGCCAGGGCCTTGATGGCCACATCTCCCACCGGATGGCCGTAAGTGTCGTTGATGCGCTTGAAATGGTCGATATCGAGCATCAGCGCCACCATGGGCCGGCCATGGCGGCGCGCCCGGTCCACTTCGTTGCGTGCCATTTCCATGAAATGGCGGCGGTTGAAGATGCCGGTCAGCACGTCGGTGGTGGCCAGACGGCGCAGTTCGGCCTCCATGCGCTTACGCTCGGTGATGTCGAGCATGACGCCGATCACGCCTTCTGGCCGTTTGTCGCGGGCGCGCCAGACGGTCTTGTTGACCACCACGTCCAGGGCCTTTTCCGGCGCGACTTCCAGATGGGCCTCGAACTGGATGCGCCCGGTATCGGCCAGAGCCTTCACATCGGCCTTGGCCGATATGGCGGCGAATTCGGCATTGACCATTTCGGCGGTGGTACGCCCCACCCAGTCGGTGGCGCTGATCTGATGAAGCTCGCGAAAGGCGCCGTTATAGCCGAGATAGCGGCCGTCGATATCCTTCCACCACAGGGGGTTGGGCACGGCCTCCAGCAGGCTTTCCACGAAGGCGCGGGCCTCGACGGCGCGGAAACGTTCCTCGGCCAGTTCGTGGGTGCGGGCCACCACCTGCTGTTCCAGGGTGTCGTTCATGTGGCGCAGTGCCGCCACGGCCCGGATCTGGCCGGTGATGTCGCGGGCTTCAACCATGTATTCCGGCGCCGCGCCCCGCGACGGCAATGGGGTGGCCTTGATCTGGGCGTCGAAGGCCGAGCCGTCCAGACGGGCGAGGCGCATGGGCACGACCCCGCCCTCGTCCAGCAGGGCGGGCAGGTCCGAGGCGACGATCTCGCGGTATTCGCCAGCGAAGATCTCGGAGACGGGAATGCCGACGAACTGGCTGGGATCATTGCCGCCCAGCACCTTTACGCCGGTGGCATTGATATAGCCGATGCGTCCGCCATGGCAGAGCAGGACCAGATGCATGGACCGCTCGACCAAAGCCTGGAAACGGTCCTCGCTGTGGCGGGCGGTGCGGGCGAGGTGGCCCTGGCGGGAAATGTCGCGCGCCGTGACCACGGCATAGGCCGGACCCAGTTCGCGGGCGGGGTGGATCTGAAGCTCGGCTTCGAAGGTGCCGCCGTCCAGATGGACGATCTTGATGGGGAAGGCCGAATCCTCGATTTCCTTGAGGTGCAGCAGGTCGTCGATGACCCCGGCGTAATCGCCGCCCACCAGATTGCGAAAGGCGCGGCCAACCACCTGTTCGCCATTCTCGGCGCCCAGCATGGCGATGCCCGCGCTGTTGATGTCGATGACCAGCCCTTCACCGCACAGGCAGACGAGCTCGCGCGAGACTTCCAGCACGCTCATGAAATTGGCGCCGAATCTCGGCCCCTTGCGCCGACGTTCGGCTGGCGTTTCCCGCGACCCCATGATGCACACCTGTACCAGGGTGGAGCCCCTGAGATCCCCATCTCAAGGCTTAATTATGGGTATAGCCATTTGCAGGGGATCATGCCAGTCACACCGTGGAAGTGATCGAAAAATTACCGGCGCAGCGCCCGCACCGCCTCGATCAGCCCGGTGGTGGAGGAATCATGATTGGTGACGGGCGCGGACGACGACAATTCCGGCAAGATGGCCTTGGCCAGCACCTTGCCAAGTTCGACGCCCCATTGGTCGAAGCTGTTGACGTCCCAGATCACGCCCTGGACGAAGACCTTGTGTTCGTAGAGCGCGATCAACTGGCCCAGCATGAAGGGGTCGAGGCGGGGGTAAAGCAGGGTATTGCTGGGGCGGTTGCCGGGGAACACCCGGTGGGGTAGCTGGAACGCGATCTCGGCCGTGCTCATCCCCGCCTTTTCCAGCTCGGCGCGGGCCTCGGCCTCGGTCTTGCCCCTCATCAGGGCCTCGGCCTGGGCAAAGACGTTGGACAGCAGCATCAGGTGGTGCTCGCCCAAGGGGTTGTGGGTCTGGGCGGCAGCCAGGAAGTCGCAGGGAATCAGGCGGGTTCCCTGGTGGATCAACTGGTAGAAGGCGTGTTGGCCGTTGGTGCCGGGCTCGCCGAAGACCATGGGGCCGGTGCCCCAGCCGACCATGGCGCCATCCCTGGCGGTTCCCTTGCCGTTGCTTTCCATGTCCAACTGCTGGAGATAGGCGGGCAGGCGGTGCAGATACTGGTCGTAGGGCAGCACCGCATAGGCATCGGCGCCCAGGAAGTTGGCGTTCCAGATACCGATCAGGGCCAGGATCACCGGCAGATTGGCTTCCAGCGGGCTCTCGCGGAAGTGCTCGTCCATGGCGTGCCCGCCAGCCAAGAGCTCTTCGAACCGCCCGAAACCCACCGCCACGGCGATGGACAGGCCGATGGCCGACCACAGGGAATAGCGCCCCCCCACCCAATCCCAGAACTCGAACATATTGGCGGTGTCGATGCCGAAATCGGCCACCGCACGGGCATTGGTGGACAGGGCCACGAAGTGGTTGGGAATGGCGGCCTCGCCCAGTTTGTCAACCGTCCAAGCCCGGCAAGTCTTGGCATTGGCGATGGTTTCCTGGGTGGTGAAGGTCTTGGACGCCACGATGAACAAGGTGGTCTCGGGATCGCAGAGCTTCAGCACCTCGGCGGCGTGGCTGCCGTCCACATTGGAGATGAAGCGGACGGCAAGGTCGTCCCGCTGATAGGGCTTCAAGGCCTCGGTGACCATGACCGGTCCCAGATCCGAGCCGCCGATGCCGATATTGACCACGCTTTGGATGGCCCGCCCGGTGGCGCCCTTCCATTCCCCAGAGCGCACCTGCTCGGCGAATGTCTTCATGCGGGCCAACACGGCACGGATCTCGGGCATCACGTCCTGGCCGTCCACCATCACCGGCCGCTCGGAACGGTTTCTCAGCGCGGTGTGCAGCACGGCGCGGCGCTCGGTGATATTGAATGTCTCGCCGCCGAACATGGCGTCGCGGGCCTCCGCCAGACCAGCCTGTCGGGCGAGGCGGATCAGGGCGGCCATCACCTCGGCGTCGATGCGGTTCTTGGAGTAGTCCAGCAAGAGATCGCCCAGACGGGCCGAGAAGCGGCCGAAACGGCCGGGATCGGCGGCGAACATATCGCGCATGGGCTTTTGCCCGGTGGTGGCGGCCAGCGCTGCCAAATCCTTCCAGGCGGGAAGCCCAACCGGATGCACCATCTCCATCTCCCCCTGAAACCATCATGCTCAGGGGTGGAATCCTATACCCTACCAGATGAAGAAGAACACCCCCCACATGCCGATCTGGGCGAAAGCGCCAGCCAGCCCCAGAAGCCAGGCCCCCAGGCGGCGGGCCAGGACGGCACCAGGCAGCGAGCGCCACATCAGCACCGCGCTCCAGACCAGGCCCAGGATCAGCAGCCCGGCGCGGGCGTCGGGAACCCAGGCCAGAAACACGCCCTCGGCGGTGAGTTGGGTCAGCGTCATGGCCGACAGGCCGATGATCAGCCCCACCGCCCCGGCGGGCACCAGCCCATAGCCCAGCCGCCACAACAGGCGGGGCTGGCCCAGGAGACGTGCGGCGGCGGCCAGTCCGGCCAGCCCGATTCCACCGAACAGCAGCGACGCGCCGCCCATATAGGCCAGGATGCAAAAGCCATCGAGCAAGGTGAACACTTCGCCGGTCTCGTCGGAATTGGTCAGCAGCCACCAGGGCAGGGTCTCGGTCATGGGAAAGGTGATGCCAGCCTCCACCAGCATGGCCGCCAGCCCCTGCTTGAGCGCGATGAACACCGGCGAGGCCGACCACTGGAAGGCTCCGCTGGCCACCCCCATCACCCCGAACAGCAGCAAGACGATGTCCCAGGGCGAGACTTCGCGGGCGGGCAGGGCGGCGATCTCGGCGCCGGGCAGGCGCGGCGCCAGCTCCACCGCGCCTCGGTGGCCGGAACAGCGGCCGCACATATGGCACGAGCCGCCGCCGGTCATGGCGCGCACATCCACCAAGGTGGCGCAGTTGACCGCATGGGCGCGCGGCGCCGTCTTCCAGGTCTCGGCATCGACCCGGAAATGGACGGGCGCCAGACGCGACAGCAGCGAGAATACGCCGCTGGCCGGGCAGAGATAGCGGCACCACACCCGCTTGCCCCGGCCATAGACCAAACCGATGCCCAGCGCCATCACGGTGGAGGCGCCAAGGATCAGCAAGGCCGCCTTGGGGTATTCATAGACGGTGATCATCTGGCCGTAGATTGTGGTGCAGACGAAGGCCACGAAGGGCCAGCCCTTCCAGCGCAGCCAGGCGGGAATGGCGCGGCCCAGGCCGTGGCGGCTGACCCATTCGGTCATGGTGCCTTCGGGACAGAACAGCCCGCACCAGGCCCGGCCCATTACCACCATGCTGACCATGACGAAGGGCCACCACACCCCCCAGAAAGCGAATTGGGCAAACAGCACCAGATCGTCCCAGATATGTTTGGAATCATCGGGGACCGGCAGAAAGGCCGGGGCGGTGACCAGGAAAAGATAGATGACCACCATCAGCCACTGTGCCGCCTGGATCGGCCGGGAATGGCGCGCCAGCCAGTGACCGGCGGAGGCGAGCGGATGAAAGCGCAAAAGCATGGCGGTCATGGCAAACCTCAAGGGACGCAACCATGCCCCACGAGGGCGGGGCATGGCTGTTATTAATATTGCAACGCAGAGTTATTCGCATCCATCAATATGTCAATTGCCCCCTCAGCCCCAAGGCATAGGCCACCTCGCCCGACGGATTTCCACCGGGATGGCGGATAAGTTGGAAATCGGGTGTGAGGTCGAAGCGGGGCATGACGCGATAGCGGTAGTATAGCTCGGCACTTTGCTCGAAGGCGGTCGCCTTGTAGCCCAGGTCGGGGGTGCCGTCATTGTCGTTGTCGAGTCTCGCCGATTTGTCGCGGTACGTCTTGGACACATGGTTGGCCACCAGACCGAGACCCAGTCCGTCGGCCCCACGTCCCCAGTACGAGCCGTTGACCTCGCCGCCCGCGCTGACACTCTGGTCAAAGCGGGTCTTGCCCTTCAACTGATAGCCGTAGCGGCCGAACAGGGTGACGTAATCATCCACCTTCTGGTCCAGGGACAGTCCGACACCGGCATGTCTGCCCCGCTTGTTGTCGAAGTCCGTCGCCCGGTCGTTGGTCCAGCCATAGACGCGGTACGTGCCTTCCAGTCCGTCGAAGAAGCGTTCGGTGGTCTCGGCCTGAACGATGCGGAAGGGGAATTCGTTGGAACCCTGAAACGACGCCCCGGTACCGGTTTCGAAGACGGCGGCCTGCACCTTCCACTTGTCGGCATCGCTGACATAGGCAAGACGCAAACCGGGCGAGAAGCCGAAGGGGTCGACTCCCACATCACCGCCCGCGTCCAGCAGCGCGTTATGGACCAGGGTGGAGTTCATGAAATAGATGGTCTCGTCATTGGCCACGGCGTTCTTGTCGAAGAAGCCGAAGGGATCCATCTTGCCCGCGGTGATCTCCATGTGATGCTTGGCCGTCTTCATGTCGCCGCCGAACGGCACGTCCAACTGGTACCAGGCTTCCACCAGACCGATGGCGGCGTCGGTATTGTCGGCGCCGGAACGCTGGAAGGCCGTCCCGTTGACCGAGGCCAAGGAGTTGCTGACATTGCTTAAGCCCCGGCCCTGGCCCATGCGCAGATGGGTGAAGATGGTGCCCCGGTTGTCGCCGACGGTGCCCGCGGGGATGGTCAGGGTGACGTCGCCGCGCCAGTTGAGCTGGCCGTCCTTTTCCTGCGACTGGCCGATCAGGTTCTGGCCGACCACGGTCATGCCCGCGCCCACCTTGATACCGCCCAGCACGTCGATGGTCTTGGAGCCCTTCTTGTAGGACAAGATATCGTTCTCGGCCGCCTTCAGGCGGGCGGCGATCTGAGGCTCGGTCTCGCTGATCGTGTCCTGGTCCATGGCCTTTTCCATGGCGGCGTTATGGTTTTCCAGCTTCTCGATGCGCTGCTCGATGGGGGCCTGGGCCGTCTTGGCGCGCTCGAGCTCTTCCACCCGGCTGGCCAGGCGGCGGATCTCGGCGAGAAGTTCGGCGGTGCCGGGCTCCTTGGGGGCGGCGGCGAGGACGGGGCTGGCGGCCAGCAAGCCGATGGCCGCCACCGAGATCACGGAACGGGCGCGCATCAGTAGCCGCCCTTCTTGCCCACTCCGGCGAAGACGAATTCGTAATTCAGCTTGAAGGCGGGGAACCAGGGACGCACGCCCGTGGCGCGGTCGGTGTGGCGGCCGTAATGCTTGCCCGACGCGTTCTCGGGGGCATTGGGCGGATAGATGGTGTAGGTGACCTTGTACTTGCCGGGTCCCTTCATCTTGACGTTGTCGCCGTAATGGGGGCCGTCATTGGCGACCATGGGCATCATCTCGCCCTTGATCACTTCGCCGGTATCGACCTTGACCAGTTCGTAGCCGACCAGCAGATAGGGAATCCACGATCCTTCGGGATAGCCGTTGGGATTGCCCTGCAACGCCTTGATATCGGCTTCAATATGGATGTCCGACTGCTCGGGCTGGGCCATCATGCCGTCCGGCTCCATGCGCACCGCCTGAAGATAGACGGCGCCGATTTCCATGCCGTAACGGCTTTCCGGGGCGCCGATGGGATATTCCACCGCCAGGGCGGGGCCGCAGGCGGCGGAGAATCCGGCCAGGAGGCCGAGGGTGGGAAGTAGGGTCTGGCGATTGATCATGGGGGCCTCTGAGGGGAGAATGGATGCAAATGCAAGTGACTCGCAATAGCAGTCCTAGCCATTTCGCACGCTCCTGTCAACAGCCACAATTTAATCACGGGTTCTCGCCCCCTGCCCCAGCCCGGTCTAAAAATCTGTAAAACAAGAATGAAAACAGTTAGTTATGGGATGTAACCATTATTCCCACAATCCCGGTCTGGACAAAGGGCTAGATCTTGCGTATGAGAATGATAAACGTTCTCATACTGAAAGGATCACCATGTCCGCCCTTCTCCGTCTGAGCCTTGCCGCCATCTTCCTTGCCCTGTGCAGTCCGCCCGCCAAGGCCGCCGAGGAGGTATTGGTCAAGTTGACCATCAAGGATCATCGCTTCACCCCCGATCGGCTGGAGATCCCGGCCAGGACCAAGGTGATCCTTCTGGTCAGGAACGAGGATGCCGAGGCCGAGGAATTCGAATGCGTGCCGCTGCGCCGCGAGAAGATCGTCTTTCCCGGCACCGAGATCAGAGTGGTCCTGGGCAAGGTCGAACCCGGCGAATACCCCTTTGTCGGCGAATACCACGAGGCCACGGCCAAGGGTGTGATCATCGCCCGGTAAACACCTTAATACGGATGAGCCATGGCATTTCGAGCGGCTGAGGGTGCTAAATAACCGCAGCTAGAATGTGGTCTTTCGACCCGTATCATGGAGGCGGCCATGAACAGTCTGTCCACGAATCTTTTGATCGCGGCCCTGCCCGGCAGCAGCTACTGGCTTCTCGGCCTTCTGCTTTTGTAGTCATCACCGTTCCGCCGTGCCAGAATCGTCTGGCACGGCGGGAGGAATGGCATGCGTGACGAGGTTGGCATTATCGCGGGATGGCAGCCAGGCGCCATCGGCGACATCGTGGCCATGCATTCACGATATTTCGCCCTTCACTGGAATTTCGGACCCTATTTCGAGGCCAAGCTGGCCTCGGAACTGGCGGGTTTCGTGCGCGACCGCCATCGCTTCGAAAGCCAGTTGTGGTGCGCCGTGGATTCCCGTGACCGCATGGTGGGCTCGGCGGCCATCGACGGCGCCAAGGGACTCCAGGCCGGGGCGCATCTGCGCTGGTTCATGGTCGATCCCAACCGCCAGGGCATGGGGGCGGGCTCGCGCCTGCTGGACGGTGCCCTGGCGTTTTGCCGCGAAAAGGGGTTCGCCTCGGTCCATCTGTGGACCTTCGCCGGGCTGCATGCGGCCCGGCGGCTCTACGAGGCCAGGGGCTTCGTGCTGACCCAGGAAATGACCGGCGAGACCTGGGGCAAGCCGGTGACCGAGCAATGCTTTCAGCTGCAGCTTGCCGGATCCCCTTGCGTCGGCGAAGGCTTGCCTCAATAGTGCCGCCATGAGTTTGTTTCGTTCCATCGCCACGGTCGGCGGCTTCACCATGGCTTCGCGCGTCACCGGCCTGATGCGCGAGATGATGATCGCCCATTTCCTGGGCGCGGGCGCCGTGGCCGACGCCTTCTTCGTGGCCTTCCGCTTTCCCAATCTGTTCCGCTCGCTGTTCGCCGAAGGCGCCTTCAATGCCGCCTTCGTGCCGCTGTTTACCGGCAAGATGACCGCCGAGGGGACCGAGGCGGCGCGGCGCTTCGCCGAGCAGGCCTTCGCCGTGCTGGGTCTGGCGCTCGCCCTGTTCGTGGCGGTGATGGAACTGGCCATGCCTTGGGCCATCTACGGCCTGGCGCCGGGCTTCGAGTCGGTGCCGGGCAAGATGGCCCTGGCCACCGAATTCTCGCGCATCTGCTTTCCCTATCTGCTGTTCATCTCCCTGGTCAGCCTGCAGGCCGGGGTGCTGAATTCGATGGGGCGTTTCGCGGCGGCCGCCGCCACGCCGGTCCTGCTCAACCTCACATCCATGGCCGGGCTATGGTTCCTGGTGCCCTATACCGAGACCGCCGGTCACGCCATGGCCTGGGGCACCTTCGCCGCCGGGGTGGTGCAGTTCACCTGGCTGGCCCGTTCGGCGCGGCGCGCCGGAATGGGGCTGGGTCTGGTGGCCCCCAAGCTTACGCCCGAGGTCAGGCTGCTGTTCAAGCGCATCGTGCCGGGCGCGGTGGGCGCCGGGGTCTATCAGGTCAATCTGGTGATCAACACCATGATCGCCTCGACCGTGGCCGACGGCGCGGTCAGCTATCTCAATTACGCCGACCGGGTGAACCAATTGCCGCTGGGTGTGGTGGGCATCGCCATCGGCACCGCCTTGCTGCCCACGCTTTCCCGACAGTTGAAGGCGGGCGAGGCCGATGCGGCGCGCACCAGCCAGAACCGCGCCATGGAGCTTGGTCTGGCGCTGACCCTGCCCGCCGCCGTCGCCCTGATGGTTATCGCCGCTCCGGTGATCCGGGTGCTGTTCGAGCGCGGTTCCTTCGGGCCTAACGAGACGGCGGCCACGGCGTCCGCCCTGGTGGCCTTCGCCATCGGCCTGCCCGCCTATGTGCTGGTCAAGGTTCTGGTCCCCGGCTTTTTTGCTCGCGAGGATACTGGCACGCCGGTCAAGGTGGCGGGCGTGGCAATGGTGCTGAACGTGGTCCTCAATCTGTCCCTGGCCAAGCCGTTGGGCCATGTGGGCATGGCGCTGGCCACCGCCATCGCCGCCTGGGCCAATGTGGCCATCTTAGCCGTGCTGCTGGCTCGGCGCGGCTATTTCACGATGGATGAGCGCCTGAAATCCAAGGCGCCCCGCATCCTTGCCGCCTGCGCCGTCATGGGTGGCGTGCTGTGGGGGGGCAAGCTGGCTCTGTGGCCCCTGGCCCAGGGGCAGTTGATGGCGGTGGGGATTCTGGCCGGACTGGTGGTCCTGGGAGCCATAGCCTTCCTGGCGGCGGCCCAGATGCTGGGCGCGCTCAGCCTGGGCGAGATCCGGGGCATGGTGCGGCGCAAGCGGGGGTGAACGGGGCTATCGCCCCGGCCCTTCATTATTTCCATCTATAAAATCAAAGGGGGTTCGGGGTCCGCCCCGAGCGGGCGCGGGCGGTAGCCCGCCATGCGGCTCATTCACCCCATCTCACGGGCGCGTTGGGCAAGGCCGGTGGCGACCGAGATGAACTCGCCGCCAGCACTCAGGCGATCCTCGCCGAAGCGGTTGGCGAAAATGGCGCGCACCGCTGGCACCAGGGACGAGCCGCCGGTGAGGAAGACCCGGTCCACCTGGGCCAGTGCGGTGCCGGTGCCGTCCAGCAAGCCATCGACGCAAGATTCGATGGCGCTCAGCTCCTTGCCGATCCAGCTTTCGAACTCGGCGCGGGTGACGCGGCGTTCCACCACGACGGGGTCGTGGTCGAAGCGCAGCACGGTTTCGTCCGCAGAGGACAGGTCGCGCTTGGCCTGTTCCACCGCGCGATAGAGGTGGTAGCCGAGATTGTGCTCGATCAGCGCCAGCAGCTGCTCCACCTGATCGGGGTGCTCCACCTGGCGCAGCAGATCGCGCAGCAGGCGCATGGTCGAGGGCGTGTTGAGGAAGGCGACGTGGTGCCAGCGTTCCAGCTTGGCATAGACCCAGGCGGGCATGGGCAGGACCTTGCCGTCGCTGACATAGGTGGTGTACTTGCCAAAATGCCCGGACAGGCCGTGCTCGACAATGCGGCGGTCGAAGGCGTCGCCCGCGATGCCCACACCGGCGGTGCCGATGATGGCGTCTTCGGGCCGGGCCAGTCCGGCGCGTCCCGGCCCCAGGCGGATCAGGCAGAAATCACTGGTGCCGCCGCCGAAATCGGCCACCAGCACGGTCTGGTCGCGGGTGAGCGTGCTTTCATAATAATAGGCGGCGGCGATGGGTTCGTATTCGAACACCACATCGGTGATTCCGGCCTTGGCGAAGGCCTCGACCAGACGCCCGGTGGCATAGGCATCCTCTTCCTCGCCGCCCTCGGCGACGAAGCGCACCGGGCGGCCCGCCACCACCCGCTCGACCTTGGCGCCCGCCGCCTCTGCGGTGCGGCGCAATTGGGCGATGATGAGGGCCACCAGTTCTTCCAGGGAGTAGGGCGCCCCATAGATGGCGGTGCTGGTAAACGAGCGGCTGGTCAGATAGGACTTGAAGGATTGCAGGAAGCGGCAGTCCCCGTCACCGTGCAGATAGGCCTCGATGGCCTCGTGACCGGCCAGGGGCAGGATGCGCCGCTGGGCGTCGCGCCGGGCGTTCTCGAAGGCCAGGACCGAGCGCAGCGTCGAAGCTGCGCCGGTGGCGGCGGCGAAGTTCAGCACCTCCACGCTTCCATCGGCGCCAGCCAGGGCGACGGCGCTGTTGGTGGTGCCGAAATCCATTCCGACGAACATGGGGAGGTCCTGTGTGCCATGGGCCCGAGGGGGCGCAAGTCATAAGGTTGGCGGCGCGAAAATTCCAGCCTAATCCGCATGACGAGCCGTGCCGCGGCGGGTGGCAGGACGCCAGATGAAGCAGGAATACCTGTGAAGCAACGGCGGCCGGACACGGAAAATTTCCGAGAAGGGCTTGCCCATGATGGGCGGAGACGGCATGAAGGAGCGGCATCTGCCGATCAACAATCCCGACTCGAAAAGGGCCTGCCGCCATGATCTTGAAAGATTCCTCCCTGCTCAAGTCGCGGGCCTTCGTGAACGGCGCCTGGACGGATGCCGATAACGGCGCCACCTTCGACGTCCTCAACCCCGCCACCGGCGAAATCCTTGCCTCGGTTCCCGATATGGGCGCCGCCGAGGCGCGGCGCGCCATCGAGGCGGCCAATGCCGCCTGGCCCGCCTGGAAGGCCAAGACCGGCAAGGAACGGGGCGCCATCTTGCGCAACTGGTTCAACCTGATCATGGCCCATCAGGAGGATCTGGCAGTCCTCTTGACCGCCGAGCAGGGCAAGCCCCTGGCCGAGGCCCGCGGCGAGATCGCCTATGGCGCCAGCTTCATCGAATGGTTCGCGGAAGAGGCCAAGCGGGTCTATGGCGACACCATTCCCGGCCATGCCCCCGACAAGCGCATCGTGGTGGTCAAGGAGCCCATCGGCGTGGTGGCGGCGATAACGCCCTGGAATTTCCCCAATGCCATGATTACCCGCAAATGCGCCCCCGCCCTGGCGGTGGGCTGCCCGGTGGTGGTCAAGCCTGCCGAGGACACGCCGCTCTCCGCCCTGGCCCTGGCCGAACTGGCCGTCCGCGCCGGTATTCCGGCGGGCATCTTCAACATCGTCACGGCGCGTCACGGCGCGTTGGTGGGCGGCGAGTTGAGCGGCAATCCGCTGGTGCGCAAGCTGTCCTTCACCGGCTCCACCCAGGTGGGCAAGCTGCTGATGAGCCAGTGCGCCGCCACGGTGAAGAAGGTCAGCCTGGAACTGGGCGGCAACGCGCCCTTCATCGTCTTTGACGACGCCGATCTGGATGCCGCCGTGGCGGGCGCCATGGCGTCCAAATACCGCAATGCCGGTCAGACCTGTGTCTGCGCCAACCGGATGCTGGTCCAAGACGGCGTCTATGACGAGTTCGCCCGCCGTTTGGCCAAGGCGGTGTCGCAGCTGAAAGTCGGCGACGGCCTGGCCAGTGACGCCAATCAGGGCCCCTTGATCAATGCCAAGGCGGTGGAGAAGGTCGAGCGCATGCTGGCCGACGCCGTGTCCAAGGGGGCCACCATCGTCTGCGGCGGCAAGCGTCACGCGCTCGGCCGCACCTTCTTCGAGCCCACCATCGTCACCAATGTCACGTCCACTATGTCCATGGCGCGCGAAGAGATTTTCGGCCCCGTGGCGCCGCTGTTCCGCTTCAAGACCGAAGCCGAGGCCATCGCCATGGCCAATGACACGGAATTCGGACTGGCCGCCTATTTCTATGCTGGCAATATCGCCCGCGTCTGGCGGGTGGCGGAGAAGCTGGAATACGGTATGGTCGGCATCAATGACGGCATCATCTCCACCGAAGTGGCGCCCTTCGGCGGCGTCAAGGAATCCGGCATCGGCCGCGAAGGCAGCAAATATGGAATCGAGGATTTCCTCGAGATCAAATATCTCTGCCTGGGCGGCATCAAGGAGGCGGCGCAGTGAGCAAACCCCGCCTGTCCAAGGCCGAACCGATCGGTTCTCATCAGTCCATTGCATAGAGGAAACACCATGGCCGGTCCCTTGTCCCATCTTCGCGTCCTCGATCTCAGCCGGGTTCTGGCCGGTCCGTGGTCCGGTCAATTGCTGGCCGATCTGGGCGCCGAGGTCATCAAGGTGGAGCGCCCCGGCGAGGGCGACGACACGCGGGGCTGGGGGCCGCCCTTCCTCAAGGACAAGGACGGCAAGGACACCGCCGAGAGCGCCTATTACCTCTCCACCAACCGGGGCAAGCGCTCTGTCACCATCGACTTCACCCAGCCCGAGGGCCAGGAACTGGTGCGCCGTCTGGCCGCCAAGTCCGACATCGTGCTGGAGAATTTCAAGTTGGGTGGCCTGGCCAAATACGGCCTGGACTATGCCGGGCTGAAGGCGGTCAAGCCCGACATCATCTATTGCTCCATCACCGGCTTTGGCCAGGACGGCCCCTATGCCCAGCGGGCGGGATACGACTTCCTGATCCAGGGCATGGGTGGGCTGATGAGCCTGACCGGAGAGCCCGGCGGCCAGCCCATGAAGGTGGGCGTGGCGCTCACCGATATCTTCACCGGCATGTATGCTTCGACGGCGGTGCTGGCCGCCCTGGCCCATCGCGACCGCACCGGCGTGGGGCAGCATATCGATCTGTCCCTGCTGGACGTGCAGGTGGCGGTTCTGGCCAATCAGGCGACCAATTATCTGGTGGGAGGCAAGGTGCCCAACCGGTTGGGCAATGCCCATCCCAACATCGTGCCCTATCAGGCCTTCGCCACCAAAGACGGGCATATCATTCTGGCGGTGGGCAATGACGGCCAGTTCCGCCGTTTCACCCAGGTGGCGGGACGGCCCGAACTGGGGACCGATCCCCTCTTTGCGGCCAATGTGGACCGGGTGCGCAACCGCGCCCAACTGGTTCCCATTCTGGAAGAACTGATCGCCCAGCGCCCCAGCGCCCGTTGGATCGATGAGCTGGAGCAGGCGGGCGTGCCCTGCGGGCCCATCAACACCCTGGATCAGGTCTTCGCCGATCCCCAGGTCCGCCATCGCGGCATGGCGGTCAATATGGCGCATCCCCAGGCGGGCGAGGTCACCTTGGTGGCCAATCCCATCAAGATGTCCGAAACCCCGGTGGCCTATGACCGGGCGCCGCCCAGTCTGGGAGCGGACAGCTCCGAAGTGCTGACCACGTTGCTGGGTCTCGACACCGATGAACTGGGGCGGTTGGGCGCCAAGGGCATCATCTGAGCCGCCCCAATCCTCGGAAAACGACTCAGGGCCGCTTTCTTTGAAGAAAGCGGCCCTGAGCCGGTTCGTTCCCTTCGAGACGAGGGACGTTCAAAAAGACACTCAGCCGTCCACCCGGACGATCACCTCGACCCGGCTGATGTTCAGCCCCTCGGGCGCATTGGGCACCTTGGAGACGGCGATCAGATCGGCGGGGATGTCGCACAGCTTGCCGCTCTTCTCATAGAAGAAGTGGTGGTGGTCGCTGGTATTGGTGTCGAAATAGGACCGGCCGGCATCCACCACGATCTCGCGCAGCAGGCCCGCATCGGTGAACTGGTGCAGCGTGTTGTAGACCGTGGCCAGGGAGACCCGGATGCTGGTCGACAGCGCCTCGGTGTGCAGTTGCTCGGCCGAGATGTGACGGTCGCAGCCATCGAACAGCAGGCGGGCCAGGGCCAGGCGCTGGCGGGTGGGGCGAAGGCCCACGGCGCGAAGCCGGTCCAAGGCGTGGCTGTAGGGGCGAACGGTGATCGTGGTCATGGTGGCAGCCGCCATTTCGGGGTGTGAGAGGGTCAAATTGATCCAGCGCAACGCTAACATGGAGTCGTTCGAAAAACAAAGTCCTTAACACCACATTTTATGGGAGTTAGGGCTTTGGTATTAAGGACTTAGCCATAAGATCCATATCCCATACATGGTTATGCCCATTACAGGTTTCCATAGCTCATCTTGAGCGGGGGCATATATCGCTCAAATCTGTTCGACGGCTTCCCAGGGAAAGATCAGCCAGGTCTCCTGCTCCACGTCTTCCACATGGGTATGAACCATGGGCCGCCCCGAGGGCTTGGCGTAGAGAGTGGCGTAATGGCCGCCGGGCAGCATGTCGCGCACCACCTGGGCGGTGCGCCCGGTATCGACCAGATCATCGACCACCAGCCAGCCCGCCCCGTCGCCGGAAATGCGCTTCAGGACTTCCAGGTCGTGGCGGGTGCTTTCGTCGTAACCGGCGATGCACACGGTGTCCACTTTGCGGATGTTCAGTTCGATGGCCAGGATGGCGGCGGGGACCAGCCCGCCCCGGGCGATGGCGATGATGCCGTCGAAGGGGCCTTTGCCTTGAAGGCGCCGGGCCAGTTGCCGCGTGACGGCATGAATTTCGTCCCAGGACAGGGAACGGGTGTGGGAAAAGGCGGGATCGAGGGTCATCGGGCATTGATCGCGTGGTGAGTGGTGTCGCCACTCTGGACGGCGGGCGGCATTTTCGCAACAATCGCCCAGCCACCTTTAGGATCAGCCGCCCGATGCTCAATTCTCCCATGGCCCGCCGGGGCATGGTCACCTCGCCCCACCACCTCGCCTCCCAGGCGGGGCTCGCGGTCCTGCGCGAGGGCGGCACCGCCATCGAGGCGGCCATTGCCACCGCCGCCATGCTCGGCGTGGTCTATCCCCATATGACCGGATTGGGCGGCGACGCTTTCTGGCTGATCGCCGAGCCGGGCAAGCCGCCCGTTTCCATCGACGGGTCGGGCGCCGCCGGGGCCAAGGTGGATTTGGAGCTTTATCGCAAGGCGGGCCACAAACGCATCCCGACGCGCGGCCCCCTTGCCGCCAATACGGTGGCGGGCGCCGTGTCCAGCTGGCAACTGGCGCTGGACGTATCGGGCCATTGGGGGGGGCGTCTGCCGCTGCGCCGTCTGTTCGAGGATGCGGTTTTCGCGGCGCGCGAAGGTTTTGCCGTGACAGGGCACCAGGCCGCCGCCACTTTGCGCGGGTTGAACGATCTGAAGCGTGAGCCGGGCTTTGCCGAGACCTTTCTGGCCAAGCGCAAGGCGCCTGTTCCCGGCGCGATGCTGCGCCTGCCCGCCCTGGCCGATACGCTGGAGCGTCTTGCCAATGCCGGGCTGGACGATTTCTATCGCGGCGAGGTGGCCCGCGCCGTGGCCGCCGGACTGCAGGCGGCGGGTTCGCCCCTGCGCGCCGAGGACATGGCGCGCCATCGCGGCATGCGCCGCCGGCCCTTATCCCTCAACCTGCCTTGCGGGCATCTGTTCAACACCGCGCCGCCCACCCAGGGGCTGGCCTCGCTGATCCTGCTGGGGCTGTATCAGCGCCTTGAGGTCGCCGAGGCCGACGGTTTCGATCATATCCACGGTCTGGTGGAGGCCGCCAAGCTGGCCTATCGCATCCGCGATGCCCATGTTACCGATCCGGCGCGCATGTCCATTCACGCCACCACCTATCTGTCGGACGGCATTCTCGACCGCATGGCCTGGGAGATCGACAAGGCCAAGGCCAGTCCGCTACCCGGTGCGGGCGCCGAGGGCGATACGGTCTGGCTGGGGGTGATCGACGGCCAGGGCCGCGCCGTCAGCTTCATCCAGAGCCTGTTTCACGCCTTCGGCTCCGGCGTGGTCCTGCCCGAGGTGGGGCTGGTCTGGCAGAACCGGGGCTGTTCCTTCAGCCTGGACCCGGAGCACCGCAACGCGCTCGAGCCCCGGCGGCGGCCCTTCCACACCCTGTCGCCTGGTCTGGCGCGCCTCAAGGATGGCCGCACCATGGTCTACGGGACCATGGGCGGCGACGCCCAGCCCCTGGTCCAGGCGGAAGTCTTTACCCGTGTGGCGCTCTACGGCCAGGGGTTGCAACAGGCGGTCTCGGCGCCGCGCTGGTGTCTGGCCCGCGCCCTGGACGGTTCTGCCGCTCCTGCCGGGATTCAAGTGGAAAGCCGCGTCGATCCCCAGGTGATCCGCCGCCTTGAAGAGGTGGGTCACTCTGTCCAAATGGTGGGAGACTGGAATTCGCTGCTGGGCCATGCTGGCGCGGTGCTGCGCCGCGCCGACGGCCTGCTGGAAGGAGCCGCCGATCCCCGCGCCGATGGCGTGGTGGCGGCATTTTGACGAGAGGATCAGGATCAGATGGGTACCATTGTGCTGAAACACGTTCCCGAGGACCGCATCAACGGGCGCGAGGTCATGGATACGGGTGTCCTCATGATGGGGTTGGGGGGAGACAATGTTCACTGCGGCGTCTGTGGCCGTGAGATGATGCACGAGGTTCCCATCCGGACCATGAAGGTCAATCTGGTCTACCGTTGTGCCGGTTGCGATTCGCTCAACGAGTTGCCGCCGGACGCTTAAGGAGATTACCCATGAAGCTCTATTACAAGGCGGGCGCCTGCTCGCTGGCGTCGCACATCGCCTTGGAAGAGGCCGGTATCCCCTATGCGGTGGAGGCCGTCGATCTGGTGGCCAAGAAGACCGAATCGGGCAGCGATTTCCTGGCCATCAATCCCAAGGGCTATATCCCCGCCCTGGTCATTGATGACGGCGTGGTGCTGACCGAGGGTGTGGCCATTTTGCTGCGCATCGCCGCCATGGCGCCGGAAAAGGGCCTGGCTCCGGCGGTGGGCACCCAGGATTACATGAAGCTGGTGGAATGGCTGGTGTTCATCGCCACCGAACTGCACAAGCCCGCCGGCACCCAGTTCAATCCGGCCATGCCCGAGGACGGCAAGGCCGTGCTGAAGACCATCCTGGGCCGCCGTCTCGACTATCTCGACAAGGCTCTGGGCAAGGGGCCATTCCTGATGGGCGAGCGCATCACCGTGGCGGATTTCTACCTGTTCACGGTGTTCTCGTGGCTGCCGCGCCTGAAAATCGACACGGCGGCCTGGCCCCATGTGGCGGCTTTGTGCGAGCGTATCAGAACCCGTCCCGCCACCCAGGCGGTGCTGAAGGCCGAGGGGTTGGCGTAGGATTGAAATTTCCGGCTTTGGCGGAAATCAATCTTTCGTCTTGGCACCCTCGGGTTTGATTCCTGAGTCCGTGAATGGCCGGGCAATGCCCGG
Source organism: Paramagnetospirillum magnetotacticum MS-1 (assembly GCF_000829825.1). Taxonomy (NCBI): domain Bacteria; kingdom Pseudomonadati; phylum Pseudomonadota; class Alphaproteobacteria; order Rhodospirillales; family Magnetospirillaceae; genus Paramagnetospirillum; species Paramagnetospirillum magnetotacticum. The sequence goes on from NZ_JXSL01000030.1 coordinate 1,061,866, forward strand.
CCAGGACCAGGGACGGAGGTTTTTCAACCAGGAGCGCTTAGCCGCCGCCCCGGAATCCTCAGCCGCCGAAGACCTTCTTGAGAAGATCGGTGGAGCGGCTGGCCGGGTTGGTGCGGATGGCGGCCTCTTCCTGGCCGAGATATTTGAAGATGCCCGACAGCGCGTAATCGAGCACATGGTCGGTCAACATGGACGGGCCGGATTTCAGCGCATCGCCCACCATGGGCAGGGTCTGGGCGGCTCCGGCCATGTTGGAATAGGACTGCACCGCACCTGATTGCGACACGGTATTGTCCACCACAGGGCGCATGGCGGTGCGCAGATCGGGGGTCATGCTGCGCTTGAAGTACGAGGTGGCGGCGTCCTGGGGGCCGTTCAGGATGCCCCGGGCATCATCGAGCGTCATCTTCTGCACCGCGTCCCAGAAAATCTGCTTGGCCTTGGGCGTGGCGGCCTCGGCGGCGCGGTTGAGCTTCAGTTCCAGATCGTCGGCCATCTGCGACTTGCCCACCAGGGCCAGGCCTTGGCGGACCTTGGCCAGTGTGTCGGGCAGCGGAATATGGACCGCCGGATCGCTGTTGAAGCCGTCGGAGCGCCCCAATTGGCCGGTGACCTTGTCGGCGGCGACGCGCAGCGCCTCCTTGAGGCCCGAACCGATCTCCGAGGTGGACAGCGACGAGCCCGCCGTGGCGCCGGACGAAGCGGACGAGCCTCCCACCCGTTGTTCCAACTCCTGCTTGACCAGGCCCTTGCCCATATCCATCAGGCTGCCCTGGGCGAGGGCCGGGGAGGCGCAAAACATCACGGCCGCGGCAGTCATGCACGCGGTCTTGGCGAACGGGCTCATTCTCAGGCCTCCAGAATTTGCAAGATGGTGCCGTCGGCACCGAAGCAGGCGGCGGTCAGGGTGCCCCCCTGGCCTGAACCGGAATCAAGGGTGGCGGAGAAGGGACCGAAGGTCGCGCCGCCCTTGCGGCGGTCGGCGCCGCGCACCACCAGTTTGAAGCCGGAATAAGGCTCGTCCAGACCGGCGAACAGGCTGGAGCCCCACCAGAAGGCGTCCACCTGGGCCGAAAGCGGCCTTGTGGGATCGAGACCGGCATGGGTGAACAACAGCACGTTGTCGTCGGTGAAGGCGGCATGCTTCAGCACGCTCATCAGCGTGGTGTGGCCGTCGTAATTACGCATGGTCTGGCGCAACTGGCTGGTCCAGCGGGTCAGCGCCAGGATGCCCTCGCGGATGGCGTTGCTGCCCTCTTCCACCGAGCCGCCATAGGCGGCGATGGTGGGCGCGATGCCGTGATCGACCATCCAGCGCAGTACTTCCGCGGGATTGGGGGCGAACTGCAATTGCAGCAGCTTCTGCCACATCTCTTCCTGGGTGCCGCGCAGATAGACCACATCCTCGACCTCGACGCCGGGCTGGGCGATGAAGGAGCGGCGGAAGGTCAGCAATTCGTCGATGGTCTGCAGCACCGGGGCACCGCAGCCCAGGTAATCGCCGAGATAGACCAACTGGTCCCCCGGCCGCATTTCCTGGGCAAGGCGGGCATGAAGGGCGCACAGCCGGGCATGCTCGCCCCTGACGGCGGCGACGGCCCAGATACGGGCGCCGCCCCGCAAGGTGGCGAAGACGTTGGAATCAGCCAGAGTCGTGGACGGCCGGTCGGCTTCGACGTTCATATATCCGCTCGGGTTTTGCAACCGGACGACATGGTCGCAGTCACCGAGGCAAACATCAAGCCGCTTCGAGCAGGCCCTGCAGCTTCTCGGTCGCCGCCTGGGTGTCGATGCGCTCCACCGCCGCCAGTTCCGACGCCAGCCGTTCGAGCGCGGCCTCGTAAATCTGGCGCTCGGAATAGGACTGGTCGGGCTGGTTGGCATTGCGGTGCAGGTCGCGGACCACCTCGGCGATGGAAACGGGATCGCCGGAATTGATCTTGGCCTCGTATTCCTGGGCGCGGCGGCTCCACATGGTGCGCTTGACCTTGGCGCGGCCCTTGAGGGTGGAGAGCGCGGTATCCATGACCGAGCGCGAAGACAGCTTGCGCAGGCCCGACTTCTGGGCCTTGGTCACCGGCACGCGCAGCGTCATGCGGTCGCGGTCGAAGGTAATGACGAACAATTGCAGCTTCATGCCGCCGATTTCCTGGGTCTCAACGGCCACCACCTGGCCCACGCCGTGGGTGGGGTAAACCACATAGTCGCCCTGGGTGAAAGAAACGATCGTCATCTTCAACAATTCCCTCGACAGAAGGTCCGGATCCGGCAAAAGCGCCCGATACGCCCACACAGAGACGAAAGATGTTCGCCAGCCTCGCCCTTGACGGGCTGGTTCAAATCTCGCAGCTTGTCTTGGTGGGCGAACTCCCGCCCCGATGGCTTTGCCAATAAGGTGTCCGTCGGCACAGTTCGACGGACTTGCCCTTATAGCACAGGCGCCTTCCGTGAAGAACAGGAAAATTCCCCAAAGGCCTGCGTTTGCGCCGTCTCTCCATGCGCAAACGCCGCGCCACGACCCTCTGGGTCTTGGCGCGGCGCCCGCTACAATATCTTGCGAAGAGGATCAGCGGCCCGGCTTGGGCGACAGCAGCTTGGCCTTGTCGGGCTTGCCCTTCCAGTCGTCGGCATCGGCGGGAGCATCGCCCTTGCGGGTGATGTTGGGCCATTCGCTGGAATACTGGCGATTGGTGTCGGTCCAGGCGGCGGCGGCGGGATCGGAATCCGGGAAAATGGCCTCGGCCGGGCATTCCGGCTCGCAGACGCCGCAGTCGATGCATTCGTCGGGGTTGATCACCAGGAAGTTCTCACCCTCGTAGAAGCAATCCACCGGGCAAACTTCGACGCAGTCCTGATACTTGCACTTGATGCAATTCTCGGTGACGACGTAAGCCATGTCGTTCTCCAATATCCCTTGAAACCGTGATGCGGCGGGCAAGGATTGCCTGCGGCGGAACAAAATCCGGCGGAAGCGATATCACAGTCACCCTCCAGGCTCAACCCTGGCGGGGCTAGGGTCATTTCACGGAACCGGATTGCGCAGCCTGACCGGCGTCCGCTTGCCGCGCCGGGCAATGAGGTTGAGGATCTCGATCCCTAGGGAAAAGGCCATGGCGAAGTAGATATAGCCCTTGGGCATGTGGAAGCCCGTACCGTCGGCCACCAGGGTCGCGCCGATCAGCAGCAGGAAGGACAGCGCCAGCATCTTGATGGTGGGATGGCGCGCGATCAGGGCCGACAGCGGATTGGCGGACGCCACCATCACCACCGAGGCCAGGATGACGGCGGCCACCATCACCCACAGGTCGCGGGCCATGCCCACGGCGGTGATCACCGAGTCCAGAGAGAAGACGATGTCGAGAACGGCGATCTGGGCGATCACCGCCGCCAGGCCCGCCGAAGCCGTCGCCGCGCCATCGGACGGGGCATGCTGCTCCTCGCCTTCCAGGCTGCCGTGGATTTCGTGGGTGGCCTTGGCCACCAGGAAGGTGCCGCCGCCGATCAGGATGATGTCGCGCCAGCTGACCGGGTGATCCCAGACCATGAAGACCGGATCGACCAGCCCGACGATCCAGCTGAGCGAGGCCAGAAGTCCCAGGCGGGTCAGGACCGCGAAGGCCAGGCCGAGGCGCCGCCCCAGGGGACGCTGATGCTCGGGCAGGCGGTTGGAGATGATGGCCAGATAGACCAGATTGTCGATGCCCAGCACGATTTCGAGCAGCGCCAGGGTCGTCAGACTGATCCATATTTCGGGATCCGAGATCCAGGCCATGATCATGATCATCCTCGAGATTGCTTGGACTGAAGGGAATGTACGGGATTCGGGCCGCGAGTCCACGCCCCGAACCCTTAATTCCGAGTAACCTTGGCCGAGGCATTTGGGTTTTGACCGCGGCCGAAACCCCCTATACCATTGCGGCGAATACATGTTTTGCATATTCCCGTCCGAAAAGAGGGACCTGGGGTGACGAAAAGCAAGGACTCGGCCCAAGATGGGGGTTTGGCCGATCGGGCGCCCTGCGCTCCGAGTGAGGCGCTGCCGCGCCTGGCCGAGGCCGAGGCGCGCCTGGACGGATTGACCGCCAACCTGCCCGGCTTCGCCTTCCAGCGCATTCTTTCCAGCGATGGGGCCATACACTATCCCTGGTTCAGCGCCAGCATCCGGGCGGTGCTGGGCTTTGCCGCCGAGGCCATGGGCGTCAATTCCCAGGGCTGCCTGCATGCCGTCCATTGGGCCGACCGCGATGCCCATCTGGCCGAGATCCGCCGTTCCGCCGCGGATCTGGACACTTGCCGCGAGGAATTCCGCGCCATTACCGCCCATGGCGAGGTCCGCTGGCTGAAAGGCGCCGCCGAACCCCGGCGTCAGGAGGACGGTTCCGTCCTCTGGGACGGGGTGATGGTGGATGTCACCGACGGACGCCGCGCCGAGCTGCGCCTGGAAATGCTGATGGACCATGCCGGTGATTCGCTCATCGTGGTGGAAACCGACGGCACCATCGACAGCGTCAATGCCGCCGCCGAGGCCTTGTTCGGCTGGACCATGGCGGAGCTGGCGGGCCGCCCCTTCAACACCTTGCTGCCGCAATCGCTGCATCACGACGATCTGCTGGAATCCGCCGAGGTTTCGGCGGGCGGTATTGTGGGCGGCGGCGCGCGCGAACTCATGGGATTGCGCAAGGACGGCTCCACCTTCCCCCTGGAACTGTCCACCACCGAGGTCCGGCTGGAAGGCCAGCGCCTGTTCATCGGCATCGGCCGCGACATCACCGAGCGCAAATTGACCGAGGCGGCGCTGCGCGAATCCGAGGAAAGGCTGCGCGCCATCGCCGCCAATGTCCCCGGCATGGTCTTTCAGCGAGAGCTGCGCCCCGATGGTAGTCTTTCCTTCTCCTATGTGAGCGAGGGCTGCCGCGCCATCTTAGGCCTGGGACCAGAACAGTTGATGGACAATCCGCAGTTGTTTCTGGCGCTGATTCCCGAGGACGAGCGGCAAAGCTTTTATGCCGGGCTGGGCCGCTCGGCCCGGACCATGGAGCCTTTCGACGAGGAAATGGCCGTCCCCGGAAGCGATGGCCGCCGCCGCTGGCTGCGCGGCCAGTCGCGCCCGACCCTGCGGGCCGGCGGCAATGTGGTCTGGGATGGGGTGATGCTGGACGTCACCGACAGCAAGCTGGCGGAACAGCGTCTGTCCTTCCTGGCCTATTTCGATCCCCTGACCCGGCTGCCCAACCGCACCGCCTTCCTGGAGCGCTTCGCCGCCGCCCGCGAAACCGCCGCCCGCGACCAGACCATGCTGGCCGTGGTCAGCGTCGGCCTCGATCGGCTGGGCATCATCAACGCCACCATGGGCCACGGCATCGGTGATCAGGTGCTGATGGCGGCAGGCGATCTGCTGCGTGCCGCCCTGTCGCCCAACGACGTCATCGCTCGGACTTCGGGCGACCGCTTCTTGGTGCTGATCACCGGGCTGGGCTCCAAGCGCGAGGCCATGGACGCCCTGGACCGCCTGCGGGGCTCGGCCCATGCCACGGTGGCTGCGGCCGGACAGGATTTCGATGTTTCCGCCGCCATGGGTGCGGCGCTCTATCCCCGAGACGGCGAGGATCCCGAGACCCTGATCAAGAACGCCGATGCCGCCCTGCAATTGGCCAAGGCGCAGGGACCAGCCTCTTTTCAGATGTTCACCAAGGAAATCAGCGCGCGAGCCGCCAAGACCCTGTCGCTGCAGACCCGCCTGCGCCGCGCCATCGAGCATGGCGAGCTGACCGCCCATTACCAGCCCCAGGTGGACCTGGCGGGCGGTAATGTGGTGGGCATGGAGGCCCTGGTCCGCTGGAACAGTCCGGATCTGGGTATGGTCTCGCCCGTCGATTTCATCCCGGTGGCCGAGGAATCCGGCCTGATCGACGGCATCTGCGAATTCATGCTGTGGGAATGCACGCGCCAGAACAAGCAATGGCAGACCGAGGGATTGTCGGCCATCCCCGTGGCGGTCAACGTCTCGGGCCGGCAGTTCCAGTATGCCCGGCGCCTGCTGTCGGCCTGCGAGAGGGCCCTGGTGGATAACCATCTGGACAGCCGCTGGCTGGAAGTGGAACTGACCGAAAGCTCAGCCATGCGCGACGCCGACAACGCCATCGTCGTGGTCAATCAGCTGAAGGAGATGGGCATCGCCTGCTCCATCGACGATTTCGGCACCGGCTATTCCTCGCTCTCGGTCCTGAAGCGTTTTCCCATCGCCAAGCTGAAGATCGACCGTTCCTTCGTTCTGGACGTCACCACCGACCCCAACGACGCCGCCATCGTCGACGCCATCATCGCCATGGCCAAGGCGCTGCGGCTCAAAGTGGTGGCCGAAGGCGTCGAGCATCAGGCGCATCTGGATTTCCTGCGCAATCTGGGATGCGACCAGATCCAGGGTTATTTCTTCAGCCGCCCACTGCCCGCCGAGGGCATGCGCGCCCTGCTGGCCGAGGGGCGGCGTCTGAAGATGCCGAATCCGGAGCGTCTTACCGTTGACGCTTAGATCTTAGAAACGTCATAATTTCAGATAGATACGGCACACTACCTCGTGCATCTTATCAACGGCCAACATTGGCAGTTGACGGAATTGATCGTTTCGCCCTATTCATTTCGGGTGGGTGAGGGCACCCGTTCCGACCGTCGAATCCGGGCCATGAAAGATCATAGCGCGACCGCCGCCGCCAATCCGGTGAAGCATTCCTACACCATCCCCTGCGCCAGCGCTTTCCGCGACGCGGTGGACAAGCTTGCCCTGCGTCGGCGGGTCAATGTGGGCGATATCGCCCGCTCGGTCCTGCTGGTGGTGCCACCCGAGACCATCGCCGCCTATCCCGATCCCGGCGAGCCCGAGCCCGAGGACCGCGAGACCGTCATCCTCAAATCCGGTCCGGCCGAGGGACGCCCCTGGCGGCGCAAGCCCCGTCTTCAGGTGCGCATGGCGCCGGGCTACAGTGTCGAGGCCATTCGCCGGGCCCTGGCCATGGCCCTGGCCTTGGCCCAGGGCGATGTGCGGTTGAGAGTCGAACGGCCGGGCGAAGAGGTCACTGCCGCTCCTCCTCCTCCTCCTCCTCCTCCTCCTCCGCCGCCGCCGCCTTCCCAGGCCGAGCCCGCCTTTCCCAAGGTGGAACGCCGCCGGGGCGTGCGCGAGCAGGCCACCGCCATCGCCAGCGCCAACGAGGAAATCGAGCGCCTGCGCGCCATCATCAACGTGCTGTCTTTCGAGCCCTTGCCGGGCGGCGTGATGACGCGGGCCGACGCGCTTCACATCCTGGGCTTCCCGCCCGGCGCAACCCCTGACCGGCGCATGGTGCGGGCCAAGTTCCGCATGCTGGCCACCATCCACCATCCGGACAGCAATCACGGCAATCACCACCGCATGAGCCAGCTCAACCAGGCCATGGAAGTGCTGGCGGATTAAGACCCAAGGCTGCTCATCATGAAAAAGCCCGCCCCTTCTGGGGGCGGGCTCGTTCGTTTCATCGTGGCCGGCGGCTACTCGTCGCGGCGCACGCCCATGAACTGCAGCAAGAACATGAACAGATTGATGAAGTCCATGTAGAGCTGCAAGGCGCCGAACACCGCCTTCTTCGAGGCGACTTCGCTGTCGTCGCCCTCCCAGTACATCTGCTTGATGTTCTGGGTGTCGTAGGCGGTGAGACCCGCGAAGATCAGCACGCCCGCGGCACTCATCACGAAGTGCAGCATGGGGCTGGCCAGGAAGATGTTGACGATGCCGGCGATCATCAGGCCCCACACGCCCATGATCAGGAAGCTGCCGAAGCCCGACAGGTCCTTCTTGGTGGTGTAGCCATAGAGGCTGAGGCCCGCGAAGGCCGCCGCGGTGATGAAGAACACGCGGGCCACCGAGGCGCCGGTGAACACCAGGAACACCGAAGCCAGCGAAGCACCCATCAGACCGGCATAGACCCAGAACAGGGTCGAGGCGGTCGAAGCGCGCATGCTGTCGATCTTGGCGCTCATGAAGAACACCAGACCCAGCGGAGCCAGCATGAACACCCATTTGAGTGGCGAGTAGACGGCGATGGCGGTCAGGGCAGGAACGCTGGCGATCACCCAGGCGACGATGCCGGTGAGAGCCAGGGCCGAGGCCATGTAGTTGTACACACTCAGCATGTACTGCCGCAGACCCACGTCGATCTGAGACGCCTCCGCCTGGGCGGCACTCATGTATCTACGGTCTGATCCGAAAGCCATGGTCGTTCCTTTGAACACTCAGTTGAACCTGCCCACCAATATGAGGCAGTTCCCGAAAGAATCAAGTTACCGGATTTTCACTCGTTTCTTAGCAACGGCGCCGCCTTGGCCCCCAACGCCTTCCAGGTCCCGATGAAGCCTGCCAGCAGACTGGCGGTGACGCAGGCCGCCAGCGTCGCCGCCGTGGCGCCGGGCAGGAACACCCAATCGGTCTTCATGACGTAGAGCAAAATGGCGCGCGCCGCCATGGACCCCACCAGGGCGGCGGCCAGACCGGTGACCAGGCCGATCAGGGCGAATTCGGCCAGATGGGCCCGCCATAGCTGGCCGCGGGTGGCGCCCAGCACTTTGAGGACCACCGCTTCCCACACCCGGCGGCGGTGCCCGGCCATCACGGCGCCTGCCAGCACCAGGGCCCCCGCCGCCAGGGTCACCAGACCGGCAAGGCGCACCGCCAGATCGGCCTCGGCGATGATGGACTTGGCGGCGTCCAGCACCTCCTTGACCCGGATGGAGGAAACATTGGGCAAATGGTCGGTGACCGCCTTTTCCACCATGGAATCCATGTCGGGGGCGGTACGCAGGCTGGCGATGTAGGTGTGGGGCGCGCCCTCCAGGGTGCCCGGCGACAGCAGGAAGGCGAAGTTCATGGTGAGGTTGGACCAGTCGATCTGGCGCAGATTGGCGACCTCAACCTCGATCTCGCGGCCCAGCACATTGAGCCCCAGCCGGTCGCCAACCTTGAGCCCAAAGCCCTTGGCCACGGCGGCGTCCACCGAGGCCAGCGGCGCGCCCCGGTAATCCTCGGGCCACCACTGGCCCGCCACGATGCGCGCGCCGGGGGGAGGTGATGCCGCCATGGACAGGCCGCGATCGCCCCTGGCCGCCCACTGCGTCTCGGGCGCGATACTCGCCTGTCCCACCGGTACGCCGCCAATGGAGGAAATGCGGCCCCGCACCAAGGCGGCCTTGGACAGGATTGAGGCCGGATCGGTCTGGCTCACCACCCGCTCCAACATGTCGATCTGATCGGGCTGGATATCGATGAAATAGAAGGACGGCGCCTGTTCAGGCAGTCTTTCGCCGAACTGGGCGGCCAGATTGCCCTCCACCAGGGCGATGGTCACCAGCACGGAAAGCCCCAGACCCAGGGACAACACCATGCCCACCACCGCCGAACCGGGGCGGTGCAGATTGGCCAGGGCCATGCGCCAGGTGGGTCCGGCTTTCTTTCCATGCCGGGCCGCCAGGACCGCCGCCGCCTTGGACAAGGCCCAGGCCAGGGCGCGAAACAGCACCAATGTGGCCGCCGCCGCGCCCACGAACCAAGCGGCCAGGGGGCGGTTGGCGGCCGACACAACCGCCAGCCCGGCCAGCCCGCCTGCGGCCAGGACCAGCGCGGCCAGGACGGGTTTGCCGATCCGTCCCGGCTCGGGCGCCACCAGACGGCGGAACAGCACGGCCGCCGGAATTGCCTTGGCACGCGCCAGGGGCCACAGGGTGAAGACCAGGGCGGAGAGCGCACCGAACCCGGCGGCGATCATCAGCGGGCGGGGATAAAGCCCGACCTTGAGTGCCAGGGGAATGCGCTCGGCGCCTAGTTCCGCCACCAGGGGCACCAAACCGGCACCCGCCGCCAGCCCCAGCAGGATACCGATCGCGGCCAGCAGGCCCACCAGCAGGAAATAGGTGGCGAAGATCAGATTGGACGGCGCGCCCAGGCATTTCAGGGTGGCGATGGTGCCGATACGCCCGTCCAGATAGGCTTTGACCGCATTGGCCACGCCGATCCCGCCCACCAGTAGGGCGGTCAGCCCCACCAGGGCCAGGAAGGACGCCAGGATATCGAGGAAGCGGCCCACGCCCGGCGCGGCCTCGGCGGCGTCGCGCATCTGCCAGGGCGCCTCGGGAAAGCGCCGGGCCAGTTCGGCCTTTGCGGCGGGCGTCCCGCTCGGATCGGGCAGGAGAAGGCGCAAGGTGTAACGCACCAGGGAGCCGGGGCGGATCAGGCCGGTGGCCTCCACCGCCCGCTTGTCCACCATCAGCCGGGGGCCGAAGGACAGGGCCGTGGCGATGCGATCGGGTTCCTTGACGATGACGGCGGTGATGCGAAAGACGGCATCACCCACAGCAACCCGGTCGCCAAGCTTCAGCCCCAGGCGGTCCAGCAGATTGGCCTCGGCCGCAGCACCCCATGCGCCGTCGTGGAAAGCGAAGATGCCCTCACCCCGCCCCTCCTCCAGCTCTGCTGGGGGAGGGAGGGACCCGCGCAGCGGGGGGGAGGGGGCCAACTCCAATCTCCCCACCAGGGGATAGGTTTCATCGACGCCCTTCAGTTCCACCAGGGAGCGGCGCGTATTGCCGTCCACCTGAATCATGGCCCGCATCTCGAGTCCTTGGGTGACCTTTCCCAGGCCCGAAAGAACCTCCAGCATGTCGGGAGCAAAGGGCTGGTGCGTCTGGCGGATATCCAGATCACCGCCCAGCATGGCGCGGGAGTCCTCGGCCAGCGCCGCATCGAAGGCGGCGCGCAAGCTGCCTGCTCCGGCAATGGCCGCCACCCCCAGGGCGAGACAGGCGACCAGCACCCGGAAGCCCTTCAACCCGCCGCGCAATTCCCGCCGCGCAAAGGTTAGCGCAAGACGGATCACGGCTTGATCTTCCCGTCCTCGACCCGGACCACCCGCGAGCACCGCGCCGCCAGGGTGTCGTCATGGGTGACCAGCACCAGGGCGGTGCCGAAGCGGGCGTTGAGATCGAACAATAGATCCATCACGGCGCGGCCCGTGACGCCGTCCAGATTGCCGGTGGGCTCGTCGGCCAGCAGCAGTTTGGGACGTGGCGCGAAGGCGCGGGCCAGGGCGACGCGCTGCTGCTCGCCGCCCGATAGCTGGCCGGGATAGTGGGTTGTCCTATGTGCCAGTCCGACCCGGCCCAGTTCTTCCGCCGCCGCCCCGAAAGGATCGGCATGTCCGGCCAGTTCCAGGGGCACCGCCACATTCTCCAGGGCGGTCATGGTGGGAATCAGGTGAAAGCTTTGAAAGACGATGCCGATCGTATCACGGCGAAAGCGCGCCAGAGCGTCCTCGTCCATGGGGCCGAAATCCTGGCCTTCCACCACCACCTTGCCGGAAGAGGGGCGTTCCAGCCCGGCCATGATCATCAGCAAGGTGGACTTGCCCGAGCCCGAGGGGCCGACCACGCCCAGGGTCTCGCCCGCCGCCACCTGCAGGTCGATGGCATCGAGGACATTGACCTCGCCCGCCAGGCTCGCCAAGTTGAGACTGATGGCCTCCAGCGAAACCAGGGGAAGGCCGTTGATGGGACGCTGATGCATGCGGGGGCGACTCTCTTGGGCAATCGGGGCAAGTTGGGCAGAATAAACCGCAACAGGCGCTGGGTCTTGCGATATGGGGCCGTCCTGACTCTTGTCAATCTACTGGGAGGAGGCGCCATGGCCCGTGCCGCGACCACAAAACGCATCCTGGCCCTGGGAGATTCGCTCACCGCCGGGTTCGGCCTGGCCCCCGAAGAGGCCTTTCCCGCCCGGCTGGAGCGCGCCTTGCGGGCCGAGGGCCGCGACGTCACCCTGATCAATGCCGGTGTCTCGGGCGACACCACGGCGGGGGGCAAGGCCCGTCTGGACTGGGCCCTGGCCGCCAAGCCCGATCTGGCCATCCTTGAACTGGGGGCCAATGACGGGCTGCGCCGTCTCGATCCCGCCCTGACGCGGGCCAATCTCGATTTCATCTTGAAGCGTCTGGAGGCGGCGGGGATTCCGGTTCTGTTGGCTGGCATGCTGGCCCCGCCCAATTACGGCAAGACTTTTGAGGCCGAGTTCAAATCGGTCTTCACCCATCTGGCCGCCTCCCATGACGTGGTCTTCTACCCTTTCTTCCTGGACGGCGTGGCGGGCGAGGCGCGTCTTTGCCTGCCCGACGGCTTGCATCCCAATGCCAGGGGCGTCGATCTCATCGTCGAGCGCATCCTTCCCTCGGTGCGCAAATTGCTGGAAAGGGTAAAGCCGTGACTGCCGATCCCGCCGATCCCTTCCGCGTCGCCTACGCCAAGGCCGATCATTGGGGCATCGCCGCCAAGGCCTGCCTCGACCGTTTGACACCGATTCCGCCGGGCGCCAATTTTGGCTTTCTCTACGCCACCGAGGCCTTCGCCCTCAATCTCTCCTCCATGCTGACCTTCCTGCGCGAGACCACCCGTATCGAGCATTGGGTGGGCGGTGTGGCGCCCGGCCTATGCGTCGAGGATGCGGAGATCCGCGATGAAGGCGCCGTGGCCGCCATGATCGGCCATCTTCCCCCCGACCAGTTCCGCGTCTTCATCGGCGATGCCGCCGATTGGGCCAAGCGCCATTTTCCCTGTGTCGGGCTGGTCCATGGCGATCCGCGCGACCCGGATGTCCCCAAGGCCGTCACCGATCTGGCCGCCGAGGCCGGTTTTCTGGCCGGGGGCCTGATGTCGGCATCGGGCCCGGCCGCCCAACTGGCCGGGATCGCCACCGATGGCGGTCTGGCCGGTGTGCTTCTGGGTTCAGGGATAGAGGTGCTGACCGGTATGACCCAGGGCTGCTCGCCCTTAGGGGAAGTTCACACCGTCACCGAATCCTGGCAGGGCGTGGTCATGGCCCTGGACGGCCGCCCGGCGCTTGACGTGCTGAAGGAGGAGGTGGGCGAATTGCTGGCCCGCGATCTGCGCCGCATCGCGGGCTACATCCATGTGGGCCTGCCCGCCGAGGGCGACGACAGCCATGATTATCAGGTCCGCACCCTGATCGGCATCGATCCCGGCCAGGGCTGGATCGCCATCGGCGAGCATGTGGAGGAAGGCGGCCGACTGATCTTCGTGCGCCGTGACGCCAACGCCGCCCGCGCCGATCTGCGCCGCATGCTGATCGGTCTGAAGGAGCGGCTGGACGGCCGCCCCATCCGGGCGGGGCTTTACGTCTCGTGCACCGGGCGCGGCGAATACATGTTCGGCCATAAGGACGCCGAACCGGAATTGCTGCACGAGGTGCTGGGCGATTTCCCCCTGATCGGCTTTTTCGCAAATGGCGAGATCAGCCGCGACCATCTCTATGGTTTCACCGGCGTGCTGACCCTGCTTCCGGGACCCAGACCGTGATCCGCCTGTTCGTGGGGATCGGGTTCGACGAGGAACTGAGCGCGCGTATGGCCGCCTTGCAGCGGGGCCTGCCGGGTGCGCGTTGGGTCGATCCCGCCGATCTGCATCTGACGCTGCGCTTCATCGGCGAGGTGGCCGAGGATCTGGCCGAGGAAATTCACCTGGGACTCGCCGCCCTGGCCGAACCGCCCTTCGCCTTGACTCTGAGCGGGCTGGGCCTGTTCGGCGACCGCCATCGGGCCCACACGCTGTGGGTGGGGGTGGAGCGCTCGGACGCCCTGTCTCGCCTGGCCTCGCGTATCGAATCCGCCGTGGTTCGGGCGGGTGCCTCGCCCGAGCCGCGCAAATTCAATCCCCATGTCACCCTGGCCCGCCTGAAAGACACCCCGTCGGGACGCCTCCAGGATTTCATCGACGCCAGCGGTCCTTTCCGTGAAGAGCTGGTGGCGGTGGAGCGGTTCACCCTGTTCCGCTCGACCCTTGGCCGTCAGGGTGCCCATTACGATGCCTTGGAACATTACCCCCTGGGGTAGGCCCACATCTTGGGTCGAAGTGGCAAAACGCAAACATTCCCTTGTTCAAGGCCAGTCTTCACAGTATTTTCAAAGCCATGATCGGATCGCCTTTCCGCATTGCGCTGTGCCTTGCCGTCGCTCTCGGGGCGGCGGCCTGTACGCGCGGCACGCAATTGCCGCCCTCCTCGGCGGCCAATGCCAATGGCGAGCAGCCCGCCAATTTTCAGCTGGTCACCGATATTCCCATTCCCTCGGGCGCCACCATGGATAACGAGCGCTCGCTGATCCTGTCGGACCGCGACCGATGGACCGGTCGGGTGGTGATGACGCTGTACAATTCCGCCAATGAAGTCACCGCCTTCTACCAGCAGCAGATGCCCAATTTCGGCTGGCAGCCCATGATGAGCGTCACCGCCGAGACCAGCGTGCTGACCTATGTGCGCGGCGACCGTGCCGCAACCGTGCAGGTGGAACGGCGCACCGTTTACGGTTCCCTGGTTTCGGTCACGGTGGCGCCCAAGCAATCGGATGGCGGCGGAAGCTTTGAATCTGCCCCGGCACCGCGCTCGGCGCCTTCAAGCTCGATCCGTTCGGAACAACTGCCTCCGCCCAAGCGCTGAGACGGCGCAGCAAAAAAGCCCCCAAAGGGGGGCTTTTCGCAATCGGCCAAGATGTGCCAGCCTTATAAGAGGCGTCCGCGCACCTCGGCGATCAAGGTTGTCAGGGATTCGAGGGCCACGCCGTCGCGATCCATCAGGCGATGGATGATGGGGTCGGCCATGACTTCGTCCAAGGTCGGTTCCGCGCAGCCTTCGTAATAGGCGATGGCAAGGGCGGAGCGACCGCCGGGCGCGGGGCCAAGACGGCGCACGCCACGGAACTCGGCCGGTTGCGGGGTGGATCTGTACGCGCCTGACAGCATGGCAGCCCCCTATTTCCGGATTTCAACACAAGACGGACTATACAGTAGTTGCCGAAGAATTTACAGAGTCACTTTGGTATCAATTATTTTACTTTTATGTAAACGATCGCAGTGCGGCAAGTATTGCTGCGGCGCAATAACTATCTGATATGGACTGATCCAGAAGCACATCATATGGGATGGCGCGCTCGGGTTATCAAGAAGGTGCGGTCACGGTGTCATCGGATTTTAACAGTCCCGGCCTTGCGCGCTCCCATCACGGGGCCGGTATCGCCGCCATGCTGGCCGCCACCTCGCTGTTTGCCGGCATGGATGCGATGGCCAAGCTGCTGATGGCCGAGTATTCGGTTATTCAGGTGCTGTTTTTCCGGGCCGGATTCGGCTTGATTGCGCTGATACCCCTTTTGTGGCGCGGCGGCATGGGCGTCATCGTCACCGCCCGGCCCTGGGCGCATGTGGCGCGGTCGGGCATCGCCCTGGTGGCGGTCAGCTGCTTCTTTCTGGCCATTCACCGTTTGCCCCTGGCCCAGGTCACCGCCATCGGCTTTGCCGCGCCGTTGCTGATCACCGCGCTTTCGGTTCCGCTTCTGAAGGAGCGCGTCGCCCTCGGCCACTGGCTGGCGGTGGCGGTGGGATTTGGCGGTATTCTCATTGTGGCCGGTCCCGATGCCTGGAGCGGAGATCTGCTGGGGGCCGGGGCGGCGCTGGCCTTGGCCGGGACCTTTCTCTACGCCCTGGCCATGGTGCTGATGCGCGATATGGGGCGCACCGAGGCGGCGGTAACCACGGTATTCTGGTTCTCCATCCTGACCATTGTGCTGACGGGGGCGGCGCTTCCCCTGGTGTGGCGGGCGCCCGACGCCCAGGCCTGGGGCCTGTTCGCCGCAGCCGGAATCCTGGGCGGCGTGGCCCAACTGCTGATGGCCCGTGCCGTGCGTCTGGCCCCGGCCTCGGTGGTGGCGCCCTTCGACTATTTCCACATCATCATGTCGGCCAGCCTGGGCTGGTTGCTTTTCGCTGAGATTCCAAGCCTCAACACCCTGACCGGCGCCCTGGTGGTCGTGGGGTCCGGGCTTTACGTGCTCAGACGCGGCGGGAAATAGACACAATCTCCTTGGCCCACCGGCCTGGCCCGCGTATGCTCTGGCTGAGACACAACGAAGTCGCATAATCTTTTGTCGGAGGGAGTAGTGCCAAAGCCCTTTTCCGCCATGGTGATCGCCTGTGCCCTGGGATGTCTTCCCACGGGGGCCGGGGCCCATTTCCAGGAGCTGATTCCGTCTTCCGACATCGTGGCAGAGCAGGGCTCCCGCGACATCCGCCTGGACCTGGCCTTCACCCACCCCATGGAGATGGGGCCGGTGATGGAGATGGCGCTGCCGGTGCGGTTCGGCGTCTTGAGCGGCGGCAAGGCCCGCGATCTAAAAGCGGATCTCAAGCCCGCCAAGCGGGATGGCAAGACGGTATTCGGGGCCGAGTTCCGTTTCGAACAGCCCGGTGATCATGTCTTCTATGTGGAGCCCGCACCCTATTGGGAAAAGGCGGAGGGCAAGTGGATCATCCATTACGCCAAGGTGGTGGTGGATTTCGCGGGCGGCGGCGGCTGGGACAAGCTGGTCGGGCTGCCGGTGGAGATCGAGCCCCTGGTCCGGCCCTATGGCCTGTGGACCGGCAATTTGTTCCGGGGAATCGTGCGCAGGAACGGCAAGCCCGTTCCCTTCGCTGAAATCGAGGTGGAGTGGCGCAATGACGGTTCGGTCAAGGCCCCGTCCGATCCCTTCATCACGCAGGTGATCAAGGCCGATGCCTCGGGCCAGTTCGCCTATGGCCTGCCGCGCGCCGGATGGTGGGGCTTCGCGGCCCTGGTGGAAAGCGAGAAACCGGCCAAGAGCCCAGAGGGCAAGCCCGCCAAGACCGAACTGGGCGGCCTGATCTGGGTGCGCGCCCAGGATATGAAGTAGGGGAGAAACCAACACTTGGCCCATATTCCCGATGGCGTGTTGTCCGGTCCGGTGCTGGTGGCGGGGGGAATCCTTGCCGCGGTCGGGGTGGCGCGCGGGCTGAAGGAATTGGAGCCGGAGCGGATTCCCAAGGTGGCCATGCTCTCGGCGGTGATGTTCGTGGCCTCGCTGATCCATCTGCCCGCCGGTCCGGCCTCGGTGCATCTGCTGCTCAACGGTATGGCTGGGATCATGCTGGGCTGGGCCGCCTTTCCCGCCCTGCTGGCCGCCTTGCTGTTGCAGGCGGTGCTGTTCGGGTTCGGCGGCTTGCTGGTGCTGGGCGTCAACACGGTTAACATGGCGGCGCCCGCCGTCCTGGCCGGGCTGATCTTCCGCCGCTTGGCCAAGGATGCGTCGACGCGCCGAATCGCCATGATCGCCGCCCTATGCTCGGGCGGGGCCGTGCTGCTGACGGGCGTGATGGTGGCGGGGTCCCTGGCGGCTTCGGGTCGCGAATTCGAGGCCGCGGCGCGGCTGGTGGTGTTGTCCCATCTGCCGGTGATGGGGATCGAGGCGGTCTTTGCCTCCGCCGCCATCGGCCTCTTGGCGCGGGTCAAGCCGGAGGCGCTGGCATGAGAAGACTGGCCGCCATTCTCGTTCTGCTGCTTTGGGCCGCGCCCTCCCAGGCCCACAAGCTGAAGCTCTTCGCCTCGGTGGAAGGAAACGACATCGTCGGCTCGGCCTATTTCGTCGGCGGTGATAAGGCCGCCGGTGTTCCCGGCCGCATCGAGGGTGCCGACGGATCGCCGCCGCTGGCCTTTACCACCGGACCCGACGGCGGCTTTCGCCTGGGCGTGATGGCGCGCATGGATCACACCATCTCGGTGGAATCCGAGGACGGCCATGCCGCCCGGTTCATCATCCGCGCCGAGGACTTGCCGCCCTCCCTGCCCGAGGGCAAGCTGATGGCCGCGCTGCCCGAGACGTCCCAGATTGAAGCGGCCATCGCTCGGCAGATCCGTCCCTTGCGCGAGCAGTTGGACGCTTATGAATCGCGGACCCGCCTGCATGACGTGATGGGCGGAATCGGCATGATTTTCGGCCTGTTCGGCTGCTGGGCCTGGCTGCAATCGCGGCGGAGGGGATCATGAGCCTGATGGAACGCCTCGATCCCCGCACCCGTCTGGTGGCGGCCCTGCTCTTCGCCTTGGCAGAGGTTCTGGTGCCTTCCCTGGCGGCCCAATGCGCCGGATTGGGGCTGGCCGTGACCGCCGCCCTGGCGGCGCGCCTGCCTTTGGGCGCCACCCTGCGCCGTCTGCTCGGCCTGGAAGGCTTCATGGCCGTGGCGCTGGTTATGCTGCCTTTCACGGTGCCGGGCCAGCCGCTATTCAGCCTGTGGGGGCTGGACGCGTCGCAAGAGGGGCTGCTCCGTGCCGCCGGGATCGCCATCAAGGCCAATGCCGTGGCGGTGGCGCTGTTCGCCCTTCTGGGCGCCATGGAGATGCCGGTCCTGGGCCGCGCGCTTGGCCGTCTGGGAGTGAGCGGGCGTTTCGTCCATCTGTTCTTGTTCACCACCCGCTATTTGTCGGTGATGGAGGAGGAATACCGCCGTCTGCGCCTTGCCATGCGGGCCAGGGCCTTTCGCCCGCGCACGGGCCTGCATTGCTGGCGCTCCATCGGCTATCTGTTCGGCATGCTGATGGTGCGGTCCCTTGAGCGGGCCGAGCGTATCGATGCCGCCATGCGGTGCCGAGGATTCACGGGCCGCTTTCCCACCCTGGAGGACGATGTCGAGGCGGGGCCGGGCCGTGTGGATCTGGGCTTCGGTGCGGCATCGGCGGTTGGGCTGGCCCTGGTCATCGCCGTGGGGATGGTGTGACGCTGATCCGTCTCGAAACTGTTTCGCATGCCTTCGACGCAGCCCATCCGGTGCTGGACGGCGTGGATTTCTCCCTGGATTCCGGGGAGAGGGTGGCTTTGCTGGGCGCCAATGGCAGCGGCAAGACCACGCTTTTGCATGTCATGGTCGGTCTGATCCGGCCCCAATCCGGGCGGGTTCATGCCTTTGGGCGCGAACGCCGCGCCGAATCCGATTTCGTCGAGGTCCGCGCCAAGGCCGGGCTGTTGTTCCAAGATGCCGACGACCAGTTGTTCTGCCCCACCGTGGCCGAGGACGTGGCCTTCGGTCCGCTCAATCTGGGCAAGAGCAAGGCCGAGGCGCGCCATATCGTCCATGCGGTACTCGACCAGCTGGGCCTTGCGGCCCTGGAGAACCGGGTCACCCACAAATTGTCGGGTGGGCAAAAGCGTCTGGTTTCCCTGGCCGCCGTGCTGGCCATGGAGCCCGAGGCCTTGCTGCTGGACGAGCCGACCAATGCTTTGGACGAGGCGACGCGGGCAAGGCTGCTCGACATCCTGGCCGGGCTGCCCCAGGCCATGGTCATCGTCTCCCACGACCGCGAGGTGATCGAGCATCTGGCCACGCGGCGGGTGAGCCTGGAGCGTGGGATTCTAACCTGAAATGGAAACCGGCTTGGAGGTCGGGCCCAGAGCGTCCAACGCCTTCTTCAGGCGGGGCTGCGAGTCGAGGCGCGCCGCTCCGGCCTCGACGCCGCCCACATAGGCGGTGGACAGCAAGGCGGAATAGACCCGCTTCATGTCATCCAGGCAAGGGGGCGGCGTTTCCGCGTTGGTCAGGCGGTCGGCCAGCTTGCGGGCGGCGTGGACCTGGCCGCTCTGGCAGAAATCCTGTTTGAAGCGCTGTTCGCCCAAAGTGGTGAAGGCGATCATCAGGAAGGCGGTGAAGCGGCGGATATCGCCGCCCAGCACCGGCAGCAGCGCGCGGATCACGTCCACATGGGTGGCCGCCACCTGAGAAACGGCGCGGCGAACCTGGGACGTTTCAGATTTGGGGAACAGACGGGCCAGATCCATCTGCTGGACCACCCGCCACAGCATCTCGGGCTCCACCTCATCCTTGCCAGCCACCAGCAGGCGTCTGGCGTCGTCGAGCAGCAGCGGCACCCGCCCATCGCGCGGGATGTTGCCTGGCGCGCTCAGCGCCTGCAACTCGGCGGCCTCGCGGATATCGAGCAGGCGCGAGCCCAGATCGCTGACTACCGAGGGGCTCATGGGCGTGTAATGGGGGATCAGCATCACCTGCCAATCAAAGCGCAGATAATCGCGGATGACCTGGTACAGGGCTTCGGACCGGGCGTGGGGCTTGGCCGCGGGCTTTTTCGGCGGCGGCGGATGGGCCAGCCCCAGGGCGACGGCCATGCGATTCATGACCGATTGCTTGGGCGGCGGAATCTGGAACCTGGCGCGGAAGTCCAGCTTGGCGCGGAAATAGCGGCGCGCCGAGGCCCGCACCACCAAGGCCACCGCCTCGGCCAGGGTGCGGCCGCAGGCCAGGACGTCCTTATCCTGGGTGATGGGCCGCTTTTGGGCGTCGGTGACCACATGGGCGAACAGTTCGGGGCGGGTTCTGAACAGGCGCAGGCACTCGTCCAGCATCTTGGGATCGTTCATGGCCTTGTCATAGGCGGCGTTGCGCGGCAGTCCCTTGAGCGCCAGGACTTCATTGCGCAGAACGCCGATGACCGGTCCTTCCAGCGCGGCCCGAATGGCCTCGATGCCAGGATCGGCATTGGACCACTGCGTACTGGGGCTGGAATTCCCTTTGCTCGTCTCTTTGCGCCCAGACATATCGTTCACATCTCAAGTCAATACATTCACATTCGGTTCACGCTACGCTCATAATCATGCAATTTCAACCAACTTAATTGGATGATAATTAATATCCCTTAGGTATGTTGGGCGATAATTTTATGAATACATGACACAAAGTTTGAATAAAATTTTATCTAATTTTATTATTTATGCTTCCTATAATTTCCCGTCCGCCGTTCCGATTCTCAGCGCGACGGAGTAGAATGGGGGCTCGTCACAGCAGCGGGAGAGGCAGATGCACGGCGGCCATCATCACGACGACGACCGCGGGCATGAGCACAAACATCAGCATGCCCACGAACACAGTCACGTTCATGCTCATCCCCATTCCCACGCGGACGTGACCCATAGCCATGCGCACGCCCATAGCCATGCGCATGAACACCTGCACCAGCACTCCCATCCCCATGGGCATGAGGTTGACGGTAGCCACGGCCACGATCACGAGCCTGCCAAGCACGCCTGGAAGCCGCACGAGCACAAGCACGCCGATGACGAGCTCGGCGGTCATGATCACGAGCATTGATGGGGTTTGGACTTAGTCCTCGTTTTCCAACGAGGCGACGTAGCGCAACCCGTCCAGCGCGGTGTCGAACCAGTCTTCGCGGGTTTCGTCCTCGGCATGGACCAGATAGGCCGGGCGGCGGAATTCCGGCGCTCCGGTCACTTCGAACAGGCGGCCCGCCGACAGATAGGAACGCACCACCCGCATGGGGAAATAGCCGGTGCCGCCATAGGCCAGGACATGCTGCAGCCCCAAGGCCCCCAGCCCCACCTGGACGGCAGGCGTTTTCATATCGGGAAAGGCTTGGCTGTGGGCGGCGCGGAATTCCGGACCCCAATCCACGAGCACATAATCCTCGTCCCAATCCGATACGGCGCGGCGCCGGGTCGAGACCAGGACCAAGCGCTCTTCCAGCAGCTTTTCGATATGCAGGCCGGGCCGCGACAGGGGCGAATACATGACGCCCAGATCGAGCATACCCTCGATCAACTGGCGCATCAGCTGATCCGAGCTTCCCACCTCGGCCTTCAGCGCCACGTCGGGCATGGCGGTACGCATCCACGGAATCCACTGGACCAGCAGGCGGTCCCACAAGGAGAACTGGCCGCCCACATTCAGCACGGTGCGAAAGCCCGCGGGCAGTGCCAGTTCCTGGCGCGCCTGTTCCCAGACCCGGACCATGGTGGTGGCGTAGCGGCGAAACTGCATGCCAGCGGCGGTCAACTGGGTGCCCGACTTGGAACGCACGAACAAAGGCCGCCCCAATTCGTCTTCCAGCGCCTTGATGCGCATGCTGACCGTCGACTGGGTCACCGAGAGGCGTTCGGCGGCCTTGTTGAAGTTGCCGGTGTCGACGATTTCCAGGAAGGTGCGGGCGAGATCGATATTCATAGTGCGGCCGGAACGAGGGCAGCACGATGCTGCACTGCAATAGATGGCAGCGTTTTATCTGAACCGCGCGAGAAGTTCAACTAGCTCGCGGTCTGTAATCGGAAAGTTTGATGCATGGGTGGGGATCGCCCACCCATGCAGGCAGGAATGGCTTAGGCGTTCGCCCGAGCCTTGACGTTACCGCGGCTGCGGTCGACATATTCCTTCAACTGGCGCTCCATGCCGGCAAACGCCTCGCGCAGCGCCACATAGATATCCTCATTGACATGGCTGTCCTTGGGATCGCGCTTCACCACCAGTTCGTCACCGGGGACCGTCAGGGCGAGACGGATATGGAAGGGCTCGCCCTTGTGGTGCAGGTTCGAGGTGTTCTTGTGGTGCTGCTCGATCACCACGCGGCAGCTGGTGATGCGATCGAAGAGATGCTCCAGTTTGGCCACCTTTTCGCGGATGCGGGTTTCGACAGCATCGGAATGATCGACACCGTGAAAGGTGATCTGGAGGGGAATCTGCATCAACGTCTCCATTCTCTCGGTTCGCCCTTGCCGGGCTTTATGGGCGGCGGCCGGGCGACTCGGTTCCTTTATAAATCCCGCCGTCTGGGCGGGACCTTGAAGCTCGGGGCGCCATACATAGCCATTTACAATGGCCTTGGCAACGTCCGGAGCGAACCTTCATTGTCTCGGAGAATCGCGGCACTTGCAAGCTGGCGCAGCTCCCCTCATATCAGAGCGCCCATTCATGCAACCCCTCACTTCCGGGAGATGGAACCGTCATGGCCGAAGAAAAGCGTCAATTCCAGGCAGAAGTCGGCAAGCTGCTCGACATCGTTGTTCACTCGCTCTACTCCAACAAGGAGATTTTCCTGCGCGAGCTGATCTCCAACGCCTCGGATTCATGCGATCGGCTGCGCTATGCCGCCATCACCGAGCCCGATCTGATGGCCGGAGACTCCGAATTCCGCATCCGCCTGATCCCCAATAAGGACGCGGGCACGCTCACCATCGTCGATAACGGCCTTGGCATGAGCCACGATGAGCTGATCGCCAATCTGGGCACCATCGCCAAGTCGGGCACGTCGGAATTCCTGTCGCGCCTGACCGGCGACGCCAAGAAGGATGTCAGCCTGATCGGCCAGTTCGGCGTCGGCTTCTATTCCGCCTTCATGGTCGCCGAGGAGGTCACCGTCATCTCGCGCAAGGCTGGCGAGGCCAAGGGCTGGAAATGGGTGTCCGACGGCAAGGGCGAATTCACCGTCTCGCCCGCCGACGACGCGCCGCGCGGCGCTTCGCTGACCCTCAAGCTGCGCGACGGCGAGACGGAGTTCCTCGACGCCTTCCGCCTCAAATCCATCGTCAAACGCTACTCCGACCACATCGCCATTCCGGTGAGCCTGAAGGACGGCGAAAAGGTCGAGGAGACCATCAACGCGGCCAGCGCGCTCTGGACGCGCTCCAAATCTGAGATCACCCCGGAGCAGTACAAGGAATTCTACCACCACGTCGCCCATGCCTTCGACGAGCCGTGGAGCACCCTGCACTACAAGGCCGAAGGCGCCATCGAATATACCGGCCTGTTGTTCATCCCGTCGTCCAAGCCCATGGACATCTTCCACCCTGACCGCAAGCAGCATGTGAAGCTTTATGTGCGCCGCGTCTTCATCACCGATGATTGCGAGGAATTGCTGCCCCCTTACCTACGTTTCGTCCGTGGCGTGGTGGACAGCCAGGACCTGCCCCTGAACGTCAGCCGCGAGATGCTGCAGCACAATCCCGTCCTGTCCAAGATCCGCAGCGGTCTGGTCAAGCGCATCCTGGGCGAGCTGAAGAAGAAGTCCGAGGATGCGGACGGCAAGTATGACGAGTTCTGGGCCGCCTTCGGCCCGGTGCTGAAGGAAGGCATCTACGAGGATTTCGAGCGCAAGACCGATATCCTGGAACTGTGCCGCTTCCGCTCCACCCATGGCGAGGGCCTGACCACGCTCGCCGATTACGTGGCCCGCATGAAGGAAGGCCAGGACGCCATCTACACCATCACCGGCGACGATCTCGAGCAGTTGAAGAAGAGCCCGCAGCTGGAAGGCTTCAAGGCCAAGGGCGTCGAGGTGCTGCTGCTTACCGATCCCATCGACGAGTTCTGGGTCTCGGCGGTGCACGCCTATGCCGAGAAGGAGTTCCGCTCGGTGGCCGCCGCGGGCGCCGATCTCTCCAAGGTCAAGGCGCCCGAGGGCGCGGAGGACAAGAAGGAAGACGAAGCCCCCGCCGACGAACTCACCACCTTGATCGAGGCGGTCAAGCTGGCCCTGGGCGAACGCATCAAGGATGTGCGGGCGTCTGAACGCCTGACCGAATCCGCCGTCTGCCTGGTGGCCGCCGAAGGCGAGATGAGCATGCATCTGGAAAAGATGCTGCGCGCCCACAACCAGTCGCCGGGCGAACGTCCCCGCATCCTGGAAATCAACCCCCGCCACGCCCTGATCAAGGGCCTCGCCGCCCGCGTCAAGACCGGCGGCACCGATTCCGGCCTGGAAGACGCCGCCTTCCTGCTGCTCGATCAGGCCCGCATCATCGAAGGTGAACCCCCCGCCGACCCGGCCGCCTTCGCCCGGCGCATGGTGTCGGTCATGGAAAAAGGGTTGCTGGGGTAAAGTGAAGGAAAAGTGCGAAGGGACTCGTCCCTTCGCGCATCCCTATTCCTCCGCCACCACCCGATTCCGGCCCGCGTGTTTGGCGCGGTAGAGGGCCTGATCGGCGCGTTCCAGCAGGGTGTCGATGGTCAGATCGCCTTCGCGCAATTGGGCGACGCCGATGCTGACGGTGAGCTCGAACAGTTCGCCCTTGGCGGGGCGGACCACCAGTTCCGCGACGGCGGCGCGCAGGCGTTCGGCGATGACGCGGGCGCCGTCGGGGCCGGTATTGGGCAGGGCCACGGCGAATTCCTCGCCGCCGATGCGGCCCAGGATGTCGTATTCGCGCAAGGATAGACGGCAGGCATTGGCGAAGGCCTTAAGGGCCTCGTCGCCTGCGGCATGGCCCCAGGTGTCGTTGATGCGCTTGAAATGATCGATATCGAGCGCCAGCAGGGCGAAGGAGCGGCCCATGCGCCTGGCATGGTCCAGTTCCAGCCCGGCCAGATGCTCGAAATGGCGGCGATTGGCGGTTTGGGTCAGAGAGTCGCGGCTGGCCAGTTCCTCCAGCTCGGCCATATGGCGGCTGGTATCGCAGAAGGCGCCCAGCGACAGGGCCAGATCCTCGATACCGCCATCGGGCGCCAGCACCACGGGCACCCGGTCGATGACCAGACGCAGCAGCGCCTCGGGCCCTTGGGCGGGTGGCGGAGAGTCCACTGGATAGGCTCCCACCACCAGGCGGCCATCTTTGGCGGGCAGGACCAGACGCTGCCAGGTCTGGGGCAGGTCCTGGCCGAACAGGGCGGTGTAGGAGCGCCACAGGGGGCGGTTGGTGCGGCGCACGAAGCCGTATTCGAATTCCAGCATGAAACGCCGGTCGGCGGGCAGGATATGGGCGGGCAGCAGGTCGATGACCTCGCCCGTCAGGTCCTGGCCGAAGCAAGCGGCGAAGGCCCGGCCATAATGGGCATAGCGGTTGGCGCCGTCTTCGGCCTCGATAACCAGCAGATGATCGGCATGGGGAGCGAAACGCAGGGCTGGATCGCCGCCCGCCGTCTCGTGCTTGCGCCACAGAGCCAGCAGGTCGGACAGCCGGGAATCCATCACTTTCGCAACCAGATCACGCATGGAACCTCACACTTGCCACGCCCTACTGGTACCACAGGAACGGGCTTCGGACCAGTTTCAGCCATCCATGGATCATTGGCCGGAAACTGCGTATCGTGTGCTCCCGTGTCCCTGGATGGGTAGGAGGTCCCCGTCTTGACCCGCGTCAACGCGACGGATGATCCCAAGAGTCAGGTTGGGTCCATGTCCGGCCTGCCCCGAACCCTGTTTCTCGCCACCCGGCCCATGTTCCTGCCCGCTGCTCTGATTCCGGTGGTGGTGGGAAGCGCATGGGGCGTGCACCGCGCCCATTCCCTCGATCCTGCGGCCCTGGCCCTGGCGGCGATGGCCATGGCCTGTCTGCATGCGGGCGCCAATGTGATCAACGACGTGGGCGACGAGCTGAATGGCGCCGACCGCCTCAATCACGACCGCATCGCCCCCTTCACCGGCGGCTCTCGCTTTATTCAGGACGGCAGTCTCGGCCTTAAGGCCATGGCGGTCTGGGGTGTGGTGCTGCTGCTGGCGGCGGGCGGGCTGGGCGGCGTTCTCAGCCTGACCAAGGGCCAGGGAGTCCTGGCCTTCGGGCTGGTGGGCTGCACCCTGGCCCTGGCTTATTCCCTTCCGCCGTTCAGCCTGGCATCGCGCGGACTGGGCGAGGTGGCGGTGGCGCTGGGCTTCGGCCTGCCGGTAGCCGCCTGTGTCTGGCTGCAAAGCGGCGGAATCGGGTTGGAGGCGCTGCTGTGTTCGGCCATCACCGGCGGCTGGACCGCCGCCATCCTGATCGTCAACGAGGTGCCCGATCTGGCCGCCGACGCCCAGGCGGGCAAGCGCACTCTGGTGGTGCGCTTGGGGATCAAGGGAGCGCCCTCGCTCTATCTCTCTGTCCAGGCGGTGGCTTCGGCCCTGATGCTGGCGCTGGGCTGGCTGGCGCAGTTGCCGCCCTGGGTGGTGGTGCCGCCCTTGCTGGCCATGCTGGCCGCCCTGGCCGCCACCTTGCTGATGGCGGGCGGACGGGCGGGCCAGTTGGCCGCCATCCGCATCACGCTGGGGATTCACCTGCTGGGGGGACTGAGCCTGGCGGGGGCGGCGTTCCTGGGATAGGCGGGGCTTTCGCCCCGGGCCCCAATCGGGAGGCCCGGCCTCCCGAACCCACCCGTTATTTATGAATCAAAAGGGGGTCCGGGGCATTCGCCCCGGATAGGTTTGGGCGATAGCCCTATATCCGCAATCCCGAATTACACGTTGAACAGGAAGTGGAAGATATCGCCGTCATTGACGACGTATTCCTTGCCCTCCAGGCGCATCTTGCCCGCTTCCTTGGCGCCCGCTTCGCCGTTACAGGCGATGAAGTCGTCATAGGCGATGGTCTCGGCGCGGATGAAGCCGCGTTCGAAATCGGTGTGGATGACGCCTGCGGCCTGGGGGGCCTTGCAACCCTTCTGGAGCGTCCAGGCGCGGGCCTCCTTGGGCCCGACGGTGAAGAAGGTGATGAGGTGGAGAAGCTCGTAACCGGCGCGGATGACGCGGGCCAGGCCCGTCTCCTCCAGGCCCAGGGTTTCGAGGAATTCCTTGCGCTCGTCTTCCGAGGCTAGCTGGGCCACTTCGGATTCGATGGCGGCCGAGATCACCACCGAGCTGTTGCCCTCGGCGGCGGCGAACTTGGCCACGGCTTCGGAGAACTTGTTGCCGGTGGCGGCGCTGGCCTCGTCCACGTTACAGGCATAGACCACCGGCTTGACGGTCATCAGGCCCAGCGTCTTGGCGATGCGGCGCTCTTCTTCCGAGTCGAAGGTGACGGTGCGGGCGGGCTTGCCCTCACGCAATACGGCCAGCAGCGGGGCCATGACATCGACCTGGGCCTTGGCTTCCTTGTCGCCGTTCTTGGCCTTCTTTTCCAGGGGAACGATACGGCGCTCCAGGCTGTCGAGATCGGCCAGCATCAGCTCGGTCTCGATGGTCTCGGCATCCCTGACCGGATCGACGCTGCCTTCCACATGGGTGATGTCGCCGTCTTCGAAACAGCGCAGCACATGGACGATGGCGTCCACCTCGCGGATATTGGCCAGGAACTGGTTGCCCAGGCCTTCGCCCTTGGAGGCGCCGCGCACCAGACCGGCGATATCGACGAATTCCAGTTGGGTGGGGATTTCCTTCTGGCTCTTGCCGATGACCACCAGCCGGTCCAGGCGGGGATCGGGCACCGCCACGCGGCCCACATTGGGCTCGATGGTGCAGAAGGGGTAGTTGGCCGCCTGCGCCGCCGCCGTGGAGGTCAGCGCGTTGAACAAGGTGCTCTTGCCCACATTGGGCAGGCCGACGATACCGCAATTGAAACCCATGGACTCAGTCCTTCCTGGTGATCTTGATCATGGCCGCCTTCAGCGCCTCGGCGAGGCTGCCTGCGGACGGCGGGGGGGAAACGGATGCCGGAGCGGAGGCAGGCGCCGCCTCGGCGGCGGGCTTTTCCTTTTTCGGTTTGGGCGGCGCGGTGAGATGGGCCACGCGGGTCATGAAGCCGGTATCGTCGCCCGAGACCAGCATGGGAAATGTATCGGCCACCGCGTCGAGAACGGGGATCAACCAGGCCTCGTCCGCCTTGGCAAAGTCGTGCAGGACGTAACCCGACACCAGATCGCGGTCGCCGGGATGGCCGATGCCCATGCGGACCCGGCGGTAATTCTGCCCCAGATGGGAGTCGATGCTTTTCAGCCCGTTATGGCCGCCCGCGCCGCCGCCGCGCTTGACCTTGAGACGGCCCGGCGCGATGTCCAGCTCGTCATGTAGCACGACGATGTCATCCACCGGCACCTTGAGAAAGCGCGAAGCCGCCGCCACCGACTGGCCCGACAGATTCATATAGGTCTGGGGCTTCAAGGCGATGACCTTCCGGCCTTCGATGACTCCTTCGGCCACTTCGCCCTGAAACTTGGCGCGCCACGGCCCAAAGGAATGGCGGCGGACGATCACGTCCGCCGCCATGAACCCGATATTGTGCCGATTCCTGGCATAGTCGGAGCCGGGATTGCCCAGTCCGACCAGCAGGATCATTTAGTCGGCAGCCTCGGTCTCGGTGGTCTCGGCGCGGGCAACGGTGGGAGCCGCGATAGAGGCCACGGTGGCGCCGCTCGCCACATGGTAGGGCTTGGCGCCGGCGGGCAGCTTCAGATCCTTCAGATGGACCGAAGCGCCGATCTCCATGCCGTCGAGATCGATGAGGATCTCGTGCGGGATGTCTTCGGGGCTGCAGGTAATCTCGATTTCGTGCAGCTCGACGTTCAGCACGCCGCCCTTCTTGATGCCCGGGGACTTGGCTTCGTTGGTGAAGTGGACCGGCACCTTCACATGGATGGCGTGGTCAGCCGAGACGCGCATGAAGTCCACATGGATCGGCTGGTCGGACACCGGATGCATCTGGACGTCGCGGGCCAGGCACAGATGCTTGCCGTCCTTGCCGAGATCGACATTGAACAGCTGGGTGAAGAAACCAGTCTTGCTGATCTGGGCCCAAACCACGCGGGGGTCCATCTGAATGCAGATGGCGGCCTTCTTGTCACCATAGATGACACCGGGAACCTTACCGGCACGACGAGTGGCACGGGCGGCCCCCTTTCCGCTTCCGTCGCGCAGCTCGGCGGCGATGGCGATTGCTTCGGACATTGTTCTCTCCTGACAAACGTATATGAGCGCGGCCTCCAGGGGTGCCACGCGGAAGCGGGTCGTTTACACCGGTTGCGCCCGGTTGGCAAGGGTATCTAGACTCCTTTCGTTCCGCTGATTTAAGGTCGAGCCCATGACTCTTGCCTTCCCACCCTTCGATTTCAGCCGTCCGCGATGACGGGGTCGGCGCGCGACGTCCTGGCGCTGAGGCGGTTCCGGTGGTTCCTCTTGGCCCGGCTGTTATCGTCCCTGGCCCAGCAGATGGCCACGGTGGCGGTGGGATGGCTGGTCTATGATATTTCCAACGATCCGCTGCAACTGGGTCTGGTCGGACTGGCCCAGTTCGTTCCCGCCCTGGGGCTCACCTTGCCCGGCGGCCATCTGGCCGACCGGGTTGACCGCCGCCTTATCCTGCTCTCGGCCACGTTGCTCACCATGCTGGCCATGGGTGGTCTATTGGCACTCAGCCTTTCGGGCAGGCCCGGCCTGCATGCCATCTTCGCTGTGATGGCCCTGCTGGGCGCGGTGCGGGCCTTCTGGGCTCCGGCGGGCCAATCCATGACCGCCATGCTGGTCGACCGCCACCTGCTCAGCCGCGCCGTGGCGCTGAACTCCACGGTCTGGCAGATCTCGGTGATCGTCGGCCCGGCCATCGGCGGCCTGCTTTACGCCCTGGGCCCGGCGGCGGTGTTCGCCACCGCCACCCTCCTGCTGGCCGGGGCCAGCATCGCCGCCTTTCTGCTCGATCCCATGCCCGCGCAGGAAAGGGGCGAGCGGAGCCATATCTTCGACGGCATCCGCTTCGTGAAAAGCCGTCCCGAGATTCTGGGCTCCATCTCGCTGGACCTGTTCGCCGTGCTGCTGGGCGGCGCCACCGCCTTGCTGCCCATCTATGCCCGCGACATATTGATGACCGGGCCGCTGGGCCTGGGCCTGTTGCGCAGCGCCCCGGCGGCGGGGGCGGCGCTCTCCGCCCTCTGGCTGGCCCATCGCCCGCCCGAACGCCATGCGGGGCACAAGCTGTTCATCGCCGTGGCGCTGTTCGGGCTGGGCACCGTGGTCTTCGGCCTGTCCACCAGTTTTCCGCTGTCCATGGCTGCCCTGGCAGTGTTGGGCGCCGCCGATATGGTCAGCGTGGTGCTGCGTCAGACCTTGGTGCAGATCAACACCCCCGACGACATGCGCGGCCGGGTCAGCGCCGTCAATCTGGTCTTCATCACCGCCTCCAACGAACTGGGCGAGTTCGAATCCGGTGTGGCCGCCGCCCTGCTGGGCACCGTGCCCGCCGTGGTATTGGGCGGCGTGGGTTGCCTGGTGGTGGCGGGGCTGTGGGCGTGGCGCTTTCCCGCCTTGCTGAAGTTCGAATTGCCCCGGAGCGGAGCATGATCCCTTTCCCCGAGTCCCGCCTTGCCGCCCAGATGAGCTTCGTGGTCGAGATCGACAAGCTGAAGACCATCCTGCGCCAGACCCTTCTCACCGATTCGTCGCGCAGGGAAAACGATGCCGAGCATTCCTGGCACATCGCCACCATGGCCTTCCTGTTGGCCGAATATGCCGACGAGGCAGTGCAGATCGGCCGGGTGGCCCGCATGCTGCTGATCCACGACATCGTCGAGATCGATGCCGGCGACACCTTTATTCATGACGAGGCCGGGAATGAGGACAAGGAGGAGCGGGAGCGCAAGGCGGCAGCGCGCCTGTTCGGCCTGCTGCCCCCCGATCAGGCCGCCGAATACTCTGCCCTGTGGCAGGAATACGAAGCGCGGGAGACGGCGGATGCCCGCTTCGCCGACGCGCTGGACCGTCTCCAGCCGCTGCTTCACAATTTCGAGACCGAGGGCGGCACCTGGAAGCCCCATGGCGTCACGCGGGCCAAGGTGGACAAGCTTCTGCCCCGCATCGAGGCAGGCTCAAAGAGATTGGGCGCCTATGCCCGCGCCCTGGTGGACGAGGCGGTGCGGCGAGGCTATCTGGCGCCTTAGCGCTTGTCTCTCCTTTGGGCTGAGCCGCAGACGGTTCGCGCCGTTCACTCCACCCGGCATGCCTCGTCGAAATCCAGGCGCGGGCCCCTGGGATACAGTCCGGCGGCATCGCCATGGCCGATATTGACCAGGAAGTTGGAGCGCAGTGTGGTGCCCTTGAAGAAGGCTTCGTCCAGCTTGGCGTTGTCGAAGCCGCTCATGGGGCCGCAATCCAGGCCGATTGCGCGCAGCGCCAGGATGAAATAGGCGCCCTGCAATGTTCCATTCCGGAAGGCGGTGGACTGGATCATGGCCTCGTTGCCCACGAACCACGCCCGCGCATCCGCATGGGGGAACAGCTTGGGGAGTTGCTCGTAGAACTCCATGTCATGGGCGATGATGGCGGTGACCGGAGCGGCCATGGTCTTGTCCAGATTGCCGGGCGCCAGGGCGGGCTTCAGCCGTTCCTTGGCTGCGGATGAGCGCACGAAGACGACACGCATGGGCTGGCAGTTGACGCTGGTGGGCCCCATGCGGGCCAGATCCCAGGCTTGGCGCAGCAGATCGTCGGAGACCGGAGCCTTCGTGAATTTCGAGTAGGTGCGGGCCTTGGCGAACAGCCTGTCCATGGTCGCCTGATCGAGATCACCGCTCATATCCGCCTCTCCTCTTGAAGTTTCACCCGCGAATGGGGCAAACATCCACAATGTAGGCTCCGAGAGGGGGGCCAAACAGGGGGTTATTTTGAAACAGTCTGTTGTCTTGGCGTTGTTGCTGTGCCTGGCATCGCTGGTTCCCAATTCCGCCGCAAGGGCGGCCGAGTCCGCCGTGGTGCTGGCCTATCACCGCTTTGACGACGACCGGGTCCCGGCGCTGAACACCACCACCGAGTTGTTGGCCGCCCATGTGGCCGAGTTGAAATCCGGAGGCTATGCGGTGCTGCCCCTGGCCGAGATGGTCTCGGCCCTGCGCGCTGGCCGCGCCCTGCCGGACAAGGCGGTGGCCATTACCGTGGACGAAGCTTCGGCGGGGTTTTATGCCGGGGCATGGCCGCTGCTGAAGAAGGCGGGTCTGCCCGTCACCTTGTTCCTGGCCACTGACGAGGTGGATCGCGGCGGGCCCGAGGTGATGACCTGGGGTCAAATTCGCGACCTCGCGGCGGCTGGCGTGGAGATCGGCGTGCAGGGCGCGGCGCGGCTGCGCATGTCCAAGGTTTCAAGCGAACAGATCTCCGCCGATCTGGTCCGCGCCAAGGCCCGCCTGGACAAGGAACTGGGCAAGTCCACCGAACTGTTCGCCTGGCCCTGGGGCGAGGCCAGCGCCGAGGCCGAGGATGTGCTGCGCCGCTCTGGCATCGCCGCTGCCTTCGGCCAGCATTCGGGCGCCGCCTGGGCCAAGGGCGATCCGTTCTTCCTGCCGCGCTTCGTCCAAAGCTCGGCCTATGGCGATATGCAGCGCTTCCGGCTGTCGGTGCGCTCGCTGCCCCTGCCCGCGGTGGACATCACCCCGGAAGATCCCGCCATCAAGGTCAATCCGCCCGCCTTCGGCTTTACCCTGGCCGAGGACGTGCCCGGCATCGACGGGCTGTCGTGCTTTGCCTCCCATCAGGGTCAGGTCAAGGTGGAGCGCCTGGGGCCGCGCGTGGAAGTGCGCATGTCCAAGCCCATTCCCTCGGGCCGGGGGCGGCTGAACTGCACCGTTCCCGCCCTGGAGGGGCGCTGGCGCTGGTTCGGCTGGCAATTCGCGGTGCCCTGAGGCCGACTTGAGATGAGTGAAACTCATCGCAGGTCGGATAGGCCCAAAGGGCCGCGCCGCTTATGCGGCGGAAGCCAAGCGACCCGGAGGGCGCGCCCGGCGATTGAGGGCATTGGCCTTCAGGCCCTATTCCTCGAGGGCCGCGTCCCAGTAGAGGAAATCCATCCAGGTCTCGTGAAGCTCGTCCTTCACATGGGCGCAGTGCTTGGCCGCCACATCCATCTGGTAGGGCGTGGGGGTGAAGGGCCTGCGGTTCAGATGCATGCCCGCCTCGCGCAGGGATTTGGCGCCCTTGCGCAGATTGTCGGCGGCGCAGCAGGTGACGATGTTGTCCCAGGTGGTCTTGCCGCCCTTGGACCGGGGGATCACATGGTCGAAGGTGAGGTCGCGGGTATCGAAGACCTTGCCGCAGTACTGACAGCGAAATCCGTCCCTCAGAAAGACGTGATAGCGCGTGAACGAGACGCTTTTGCGGCGATGATAATCCTTGAGCGCCACCACCGAGGGGATCTGGAACGACCGGCTGGCCGATCTCACCACCAGTTCATAGGCGCAGACCTGATGGACGCGGTCCTTGAGGACGGCGACCAGGGCATCCTGCCACGACCACACCGACAGCGGTCCCCAGCTCAGGGGCTGCATATCGGCGTTGAGGACAAGGGTCTTCAACCCAGGCAGGCCGAGATGGCTCACGGTGAACCTCCCCGGCGGGGAGCCGCGGGCGTCAGGGAAGGATGGCTGTCAAAAGCAAGCAAACCCTTCTCCCTTTCAACGAGAGACATTCACAAAATATAGTATCCGCTATTGTTGTTCCATACCCCTTTTCGTGATGGTTGGGTTACGTAGGTGTTCAGGAAATGCCGAAGACCTGGCCCAGGAAGCCCAGCGCCATCTGGGCGCCGGGACCATCGATGCCGTGGCCCAAACCGGGCCGCAACTCGGTCAGGACTGGCACGCCGACGGCGGCCAGGGCCTGTTCGGCGGCCTTCAGACAGTTGGGATTGACCACCTCGTCATCCTCGCCGTGAATCAGCAGGGTGCGGGGCCGGGCGGTG
Source organism: Paramagnetospirillum magnetotacticum MS-1 (assembly GCF_000829825.1). Classification (NCBI taxonomy): domain Bacteria; kingdom Pseudomonadati; phylum Pseudomonadota; class Alphaproteobacteria; order Rhodospirillales; family Magnetospirillaceae; genus Paramagnetospirillum; species Paramagnetospirillum magnetotacticum. The sequence goes on from NZ_JXSL01000030.1 coordinate 1,095,918, forward strand.
ATCTCCTTGGCCAGGGTGTCGGGATCGACCAGGGCGCCGGAGAAGCCCACCACCGCCGCAGGGGCAACGGCGCGGCGCAGCGCGACATGCAACGCCATCATGGTCCCCTGGCTGAAGCCGATCAGCGCCACGTCCGAGGGCTGCACGCCCCACAGGGCGGTCTGTTCGTCGATATAGGCTTCGAGGATGGGGGCGGTGGCCCGGACGCCAGCCGAAATGGCGGGAATGGCGCGGTCCTGAAGGCTGAACCACTGGCGGCCGAACGGCGCCATGTCAAAGGCGAAGGGCGCGTCGGGAGCCACGAAAGCCGCATCGGGCAGGATGGTGGCGAAGAACGGCGCCAGTTCAATGAGGTCGGAACCATCGACCCCCACGCCATGCAACAGGACCACCAGCTGGGCGGCGGGTCCGCCCGAGGCGGGCTCCACCGAGGGACCGGACAGTTTCACGGGAGACGGACTGGACATATTGGCTCCTGACGTCACGATTTGGAGTCATTATGGTATGGTTCACCGCAACTGTCCCGTCAAAGCTGACGCCTTAGTGTGACCATTACCCGCTTCGCCCCCTCTCCCACCGGAGAACTGCATCTGGGCCACGCCCATTCCGCCCTGTTCGCCTTCGCCGAGGCACAGGGAGCGAGGGGACGATTCTTGTTGCGCATCGAAGATATCGACCGCACCCGCTGCCGCCCCGAATTCACCCAAGCAATCCGCGCCGATCTTTCCTGGCTGGGCCTGGACTGGGAAGAGCCGGTGCGTATTCAGTCAGAGCATTTCGAGGACTATCGCGCCGCCCTGGACCGAATCGACGCCATGGGTCTGCTCTATCCCTGCTTTTGCACGCGCAAGGACATCGCCCGCGAGGTCGAAGGCGCCGGTAACGCCCCCCACGGCCCCGATGGCCCGCTCTATCCCGGTCATTGCCGCCTTCTTTCCCAAGCCGAGCGGACGGCGCGGCGGGAATCGGGGCAATCCTTCGCCCTGCGCTTGGACATGGCCGAGGCGGTGCGCCGTGCCGGGCCCCTGGTCTGGCATGATCGGGACCAGGGCGAGCAGATCGCCCGGCCAGAGTTGTTCGGCGATGTGGTGCTGGCGCGCAAGGACATTCCGGCCAGCTATCATCTGGCGGTGACCGTGGACGATGCACTGCAAGGGGTCACCCTGGTGACGCGGGGCCAGGATCTGTTCGAGGCCACCCATGTGCACCGGCTGCTGCAGTCTCTGCTCGGTCTGGCCGTGCCCGACTATCGCCATCACCGCCTGCTTACCGACGAGAGCGGGCGGCGCTATGCCAAGCGCGACCGTTCGCTGACGCTGAAGGCCCTGCGCGAGGCAGGCCGCACGCCGCACGAGGTTCGTGCCCTGGCGGGGTTCGGGGGGAAATAATTGGCGACCAGCCGGGGCGGGAACACGGCAAAACCCATCGCCTTAGCCCTTATGCGCCACCATGAACAGGCGGCGGAAGGGCAGAAGGGTCCGGCCGTCGGCGCGCGGCGGATAGGCGGCCTGGATACGTTTGGCGTATTCGGCCAGAAAGCCGGTGGCCCAGGCGCCCTCCACGGCATCCATCAGCGGGCGCAGCGCGGTGCCCTTGGTCCAGGTCACCACCGGGTTGTCGCCTTCGAGCACATGCAGATACTCGGTCTCCCAGATGTCGATCTGGGCTGAATGAGGGGCCAGCAGGTCGTAATAAAAGGAGGGCTCGCCCACGGGAAAGCGGGCGGCGAGAGGAGCCAACGTCTCGGCCCATGGCCCGGCGGCGGCGGCCTCGGCCATGATGGTGTGCGACGCGGCGTAGTGGTTGTGCGGCATCTGCACCGCCAGCACGCCGCCCGGACTCACCCGTTCCATCAGCTTGGGAAACAGGGTCTCGTGCCCGTCCAGCCAGTGCAGAGCGGCGTTGGAGAACAGGATATCCACCTCGCCGCCACTGTCCGCCCAGGATGCGGCGTCGGTGAGGAGATAGCGCACCGCGCCGCCGTGATCGCGCGCCGTCATCAGCATTTCGGGTGAGGAATCGATGCCGATGACATCGGCTTCGGCCCAGCGCTCCTTGAGGATGCGGGTCACATTGCCGGTGCCGCAGCCCAGATCCACCACGCGGCGCGCATCGGCCAGATCGATGCGCGCCATCAGGTCGAGCGCCGGGCGCAGGCGTGGCTGGGCGAAGGCGGAATAAATGGCGGGGTCCCAGGCCATGGCGGCTGCTCCTGCATTTCCGAACCCCAGCAGTGTAGCGGGATGCGCGGCCACTTCAACCGGTACAAACCCGGCGTTGACTCTTCGGTTCGCCCAGCTTATACACGTCCGCTCATTTTCAAGTCCGTTCAGTTTGGAGTACCTCCCGTGAAGCGTACCTATCAGCCGAGCAAGCTCGTCCGCGCCCGCCGCCACGGCTTCCGCGCTCGTATGGCCACTGTCGGTGGCCGCAAGGTCATCGCCAACCGCCGCCGCCAGGGCCGCAAGAAGCTGTCTGCTTAGGTCTTACATGGCCGCGCGGCTTGATCGGCTGAAGAAACGGGCCGATTTCCTGCGTGTCGCGGCCTTGAGACGAAAGTGGGCGGCGCCGGGTCTGATTCTTCAGGCCGCGCCCGCATCCGGAACGGATCTGCAAGCCGACTCGATCAGGGTCGGCTTCACCGTTTCCAAGAAGGTGGGCAATTCGGTATGCCGTAACCGGGCCAGACGCAGGCTTCGGGAAGCGGTGGCCCAGGTTTTTCCGGCTCATGCCGTTGCTGGCCTCGATTACGTGGTGATCGGGCGCAAGGAGACGCTGGAACGGCCATATTCTCTTCTCTTGCAGGATTTGCTGGCGGCGTTAAAACGTGTCGGCGCGCTGCAAAAAGTGGCGCCCGTAACAGAGCAGGCGGAAACATGAACCCCATCGGTCTGGTGATGCGCGGCCTGATCCGCCTGTACCAGCTGCTGCTGAGCCCGGTGCTGCCGGCCAGCTGCCGGTTCACGCCGTCATGCTCCGCCTATGCTATGCAGGCCATCCGTGACCACGGACCCGTGGGCGGCTCCTGGCTTGGCCTGAAACGTATCTGCCGCTGCCACCCCTGGAACGACGGCGGCTATGACCCCGTTCCTCCCGCTCATACCGAAAGAGGCGGCACTTTGTGTCCGTCGCGACTGCCGGAATAGGATGACATGAACGACCAGCGCAATCTCTTCGTCGCCATCGCCATTTCGGTCGCCATCCTGATCGGCTGGCAGTACTTCTTCCCGACGGCCAAGCCGCCGGTGGAGCAGGCCGCGCAACAGCAGGCCGCCGAGGTCAAGGCTTCGGCTCCGGCCAATGTGCCCAGCCCGGCCACGGCATCCAGCCCGGCCCAGGTGCCCGGTACGCCCGCCGCCGCCGCCCAGACCGGCGCCTCGCGCAACGAGGCGCTGGGCAAGAGCCGCCGCATCGCCATCCAGACCCCGTCCATGCATGGCTCCATCGCGCTGACCGGCGCGCGCATCGACGACATCACCCTGGTCAAGTACCGCGAGACCCCGGCCGCCGATTCCGCCGAGATCGACCTGATGTCGCCCGCCGAATCGCCCGAGCCCTACTGGGCCGAGTTCGGCTGGGTCGCCACCGATGCCAATGTCAAGGTTCCGGGGCCCGAATCCGTGTGGCAGGCCCAGGGCACTGGTCCGCTGACCCAGGCTTCGCCCGTGGTTCTGACCTGGGACAACGGCGAGGGACTGCGCTTCGTGCGTACCTATACCGTGGACGAGAACTATATGTTCGGCGTCACCCAGCGCGTCGAGAATTACGGCACCAAGGCGGCGTCGCTTCACCCTTATGCCCTGCTGGCCCGCACCGGCACGCCGCATGTGGCGGGCATGTATATCCTTCACGAAGGCCCGCTCGGCGTGTTCGACGGCACCTTGAAGGAGATGAAGTACGACGACCTCAAGAAGGAAGGCTCGGCCCGCTACAAGACCACCGGCGGCTGGGCGGGCATCACCGACAAGTACTGGCTGACCGCCCTGGTGCCCCCGGCCAAGACCGAAATCACTGGCCGTTTCGTGCATCAGCGTCTGGGCAATGCCGACCGCTATCAGGTGGATTATCTGGCTCCGGCCCGCGTGATCGAGGCGGGCAAGACCGAGGAAGCCGGGTTCCATCTGTTCACGGGCGCCAAGCAGGTCAGCCTGCTGGACGGTTATGGCGAAAAGTTCGGCATCGACCGTTTCGACCTCGCCATCGATTTCGGCTGGTTCTACTTCCTGACCAAGCCCTTCTTCTATCTGCTCCAGATGCTGCACAGCGCGCTGGGCAATATGGGGCTGGCCATTCTGGCGCTGACCGTGATCTTGAAGCTCGCCATGTTCCCGCTGGCCAACAAGTCCTATGTGGCCATGGGCAAGATGAAGAAGCTGCAGCCCAAGGTGCAGGAACTCCAGGCCCGCTACGCCGACGACAAGATGCGTCTGCAGCAGGAGATGATGGCGCTTTATAAGGCCGAGAAGGTCAATCCCGTCTCGGGCTGCCTGCCCATCATGGTGCAGATTCCGGTGTTCTTCGCGCTGTACAAGGTGCTGTTCGTCACCATCGAGATGCGCCACGCGCCGTTCTACGGCTGGATCAGCGACCTGTCGGCCCAGGATCCCACCAACATCTTCACCCTGTTCGGCCTGATTCCCTGGACGCCGCCCCACATCATGCATCTGGGCGTCTGGCCGCTGATCATGGGCATCACCATGTATTTGCAGCAGAAGCTCAATCCCCAGCCCACCGATCCGGTGCAGGCCAAGATGATGCAGTTCCTGCCCCTGATCTTCACCTTCCTGCTGGCCAATTTCGCCTCGGGTCTGGTGATCTACTGGGCATGGAGCAATACGCTGTCGATCCTCCAGCAATGGGTGATCATGAAGCGCGCCGAGGAGAAATAGCCCTGAGCGACGCTCTCATCAGCGACGACAACGAGAAGGCCAGCCTCATCGAGGCTGGCCGCTTGCTGTTCGCGCGTGAATGCACCTTCATGCAGGGTGCGTCGGGCCTGGATCATCTTCCCGCCGCCACGCTGACCGAAGTGGCCTTCGCCGGGCGCTCCAATGTGGGCAAGTCCTCGCTGATCAACGCGCTCACGGGCCGCAATACCCTGGCGCGGACCTCCAACACGCCGGGCCGCACCCAGGAACTGAACTTCTTCAATCTGGGCGGACGGCTGGTGCTGGTGGACATGCCGGGCTATGGCTTCGCCCAGGCGCCCAAGGGGCTGGTGGAGAAGTGGACCCGGCTGGTCAACGGTTTCCTCAAGGGCCGCTCGGTCCTACGCCGCGCCGTGGTGCTGGTGGATTCCCGCCACGGGCTCAAAGACAGCGACCGCGACATGATGAAGATGCTCGACAAGGCCGCCGTGGTCTATCAGGTGGTCCTGACCAAGGCCGACAAGCTGAAGGCCTCCGAATTGGACGCCGTCCAGGCCAGGACGCTCGAGGAAATCAAGTCCCGCGTCGCCGCCCATCCCTCCCTGATCGTCACCAGTTCGGAAAAAGGAACCGGCATCCCCGAACTGCGCGCCGAACTCGCCTCTCTCGCCTGAGGAGCCAGATTCCATGAGCACCACCGACTCCGCCGATATCCTGCATGACCGCAAGGCCTGGCTGGACCGCGCCAAGACCTTGTCCGAGGCGCTGCCCTTCATGCGCCAGTTCAATGACGAGACCCTGGTCATCAAGTTCGGCGGCCATGCCATGGAATCCGACGACCTGGCGCGCCTCTTCGCCCGTGACGTGGTGCTGTTGAAGCAGGTGGGCATCAATCCGGTGGTGGTCCATGGTGGCGGTCCGCAGATCGACGCCATGCTCAAGCGCCTGAATATCCAGACGCCGCGTGTCGATGGCCTGCGCTATACCGACGAGGCCACCGTCGAGGTGGTGGAGATGATCCTGGCGGGCAAGATCAACAAGCAGATCGTCTCGGCCATCAACGAGGCGGGCGGTTTCGCCGTGGGCCTGTCGGGCAAGGATGGTCATCTGATCCGGGCGCGCAAGCTGCGCCGCACCAAGAAGGACCCGGATTCCAATATCGAGAAGGTCCTGGATCTGGGCTTTGTGGGTGAGCCCGCCGAGATCAATCCCCATATCCTCAACCAGTTCAAGACGTCCGACACCATCCCGGTGATCGCTCCGGTGGGCATGGGCGGCGCGGGCGAGACCTATAACATCAACGCCGACACCGCCGCTGGCGCCATTGCGGGCGCCACCAACGCCAAGCGTCTCCTCATGCTGACCGACGTGGCGGGCGTGCTGGACAAGTCGGGCAATCTGATCCCGGAAATGACCGCCGCCCAGGTCCATGCCTATATCGCCGACGGCACCATTTCGGGCGGCATGATCCCCAAGGTGGAGACCTGCCTGGACGCGGTCAATCAGGGCGTGGACGGCGCCGTCATCCTGGACGGGCGTGTTCCTCACGCCATCTTGCTGGAACTGTTCACCCCCCACGGCGTGGGCACGCTGATCAAGGCTGGGTGAGGCGGAACGGCTTAGGTCGCGTCAATTCACACGGATGGACACGGAGGCGGCGCTATCGCGCCGTCACGGATGAACAGGATTATTCAAAAGTCCGTGTTCATCCGTGCTGCCGCGTAGCGGCCTCCGAGTCCATCCGTGTTCCATGAATAATCCCTAAACGCTGCCCAGCAGCACGAACTTCAGCACGAAAGCCCCAGCCAGCAGCCATACAGCCGGGCCGACATCGCGCGCTTTGCCGCCCAGAAGTTTGACCGCCGCATAGGTGATGAAGCCGAAACTGATGCCGTGGGCGATGGAAAAGGTGAAGGGCATGGCCAGGGCCGTTACCAGGGCGGGCACCGCCTCGGTGATGTCGTCCCAGGCGATATCGGCCAGGGAACGGGCCATCAGGCAGGCCACGAACAGCAGGGCCGGTGCGGTGGCATAGGCCGGAATGGCCGCCGCCAAGGGGGCCAGGAACAGGGCGGCCACGAAGAAGAGGCCCGTGACCACGGCGGCAAGCCCGGAGCGGCCTCCGGCATTGATCCCCGAAGCGCTTTCGATATAGCTGGTCGTCGTCGAGGTGCCGAGGATCCCGCCCGCCATGGCCGCCAGTGAATCGGCGATCAGGGCGCGGCCCAGGCGTGGAAGCCTTCCCCGCTCGTCCAGCATGCCCGCCCGATGGGCCAGGCCGATCAGGGTTCCGGCATTGTCGAACAGATCCACGAACAGAAGGGCGAAGACGATGGTCACCAGCCCCAGATTCAACGCGCCCGCCACATCCATCTTGAGGAAGGTGGGGGCCAGGGAAGGCGGCCAGGCGGCGATGCCGCCGAACGGCGTGACCCCCAGCGCCATGCCCGCCGCGGCCGTGCCCAGAATGCCGATCATGATGGCGCCCGGCACCTTGCGGGCCTCGAGACCCACCATCACCATAAAGCCACACACCGCTAGCAAGGGCTCGGGCCGGTTGAGATGGCCCAGCGTGATCAGCGTTGCCTTATGGCCCTCGATCAGCCCCGCATTCTCAAAGGCGATCAGCCCCAGGAACAGGCCGATTCCCGCCGAGATGGCCAGTTTCAGGGATTGCGGCACGGCATTGATGATGGCTTCGCGCACCTTGGTCAGCGCCAGGATCAGGAACAGAACGCCCGAGACGAAGACCGCGCCCAGCGCCACCGGCCAGGGCACGCCCATGCCGATGACCACGCCATAGGTGAAATAGGCATTGAGCCCCATGCCAGGCGCCAGGGCGATGGGGTAATTGGCCAGTAGCCCCATGGCTATGCTGCCCAGCGCCGCCGCCAGACAGGTCGCGACGAAGACCGCCCCCTTGTCCATACCCGTCTCGGCCAGCATGGCCGGATTGACGAAGATGATATAGGCCATGGTCAGAAAGGTCGTCGCCCCGGCCAGCGCCTCGGTGCGAAGACTGGTCCGGTGCCCGGACAGATGAAACAGGCGTTCCAGCATGGTTCCATATCCCTTGCTTTCCGGAATCGACATCACCCTTGACCCTCATCATGGAAGAGTTCGGGAATAAAGTTGTATTTTCGCCCCTCTTTTTCGAACCGGCCAGAGGGAGACCCCATGCCCCGTCGCTTCATCCATCGCCATCAGTCGCGTCAGTGCCTGCCCTGTTGGGCCAAGGCCGGTCTGGGTGTGGTCCTGGCCTTGGGAGTGGTGGCCTTTCTGGATCAGGCGGGCGGGGCTCCGCTTCTGGCCGCCCCATTGGGCGCTTCGGCGGTGCTGGTCTTCGGAATGCCGGAATCACCGTTGTCGCAACCCGCCAGCGTGATCGGCAGCCACCTGATCGCCACGTCCATCGGATTGCTGTTCGATCAATTCCTGCCGGGCGGCTGGATCAGCATGGTCTTTTCGGTGGCGGTGGTGATGGTGGTGCTGGCAGGCCTGCGGCTGACCCATCCGCCAGCCGGTGCCGACCCGCTGGTGGTCATGCTGAGCCATCCGGGATGGGGATTTCTGCTTTTGCCGGTGCTGGCCGGGGCGGTCACCTTGGTGGCGGTGGCCGTGCTGATTCACCGCCTGCCGCCTCGGGCGATCTATCCGCTGCCCATCCAGGATCCGGCGGGCGGCGGCTGACGGTTACTCTTCTGAACCGCCGCGATCGGATAGGGCCTTGGCCAGATCATAGATGCGGCGGCGCACGTCGGGATCAGTGATGCTGTAGTAATTGCGCACCAGTTCCAGGGTTTCGCGGCGCAGGCGGGGATCGGCCTCGGCGGCGGCGGGCTCCTCCTTGGGAGGCTCGCGCACCATCTGCACGGGCGACAACCCCTTGGTCTCCTCGGCCATGTCTTCGAAGAAATAGGAAATCGTCACCTCGAGCGAGCGCGACAGATCGAACAGTCGCGAACAGCTGATCCGATTGGCACCGCGTTCGTATTTCTGCACCTGCTGGAAGGTAAGACCGATCATCTCGCCAAGTTTTTCCTGGCTGAGACCCAGCAACGTCCGGCGCAGGCGCATGCGAGAGCCCACATGGACATCAATCGGATTGGGCGCCCCGGCCGGTGTGCGGCCTCGATTTGCCTTTCTGCGCGGCATGTTTCCCTCTGATCCATGAAGCGCCCAATACTTGCTCTAGTAATTTCACAAAGGCAAGGGGGAAAGATCGCCCGAAATAATGGAAAAACCAACAAGTAAGCCCGACATACACACACCCGGATTCAAACTCTATCTATTTGACAACCGTTTGGAGGTGGCTGTGCTGGGAAGACCCAATGGATGTGCTCTAAACCCACCCTTTGGCATCCGATTTCGATTGATAAGGTTACTGTATGCCTTAAGGTTAGGCCTGCTGGCTATTTGCTTTGGGTCGCTGCTATTCAATCCAACTGGAAAAGCTGAGCCTTGAGATAGGCGCTTTCGGGTAGCCAGGGATGGACGGGATGATCGGGGGCGGCTCCGGCACTGCGCAGGATGCGGCCCGATCGTCCGGCCAGATGCAGCCCATGGCCGATTTCCTCGGCGAAGGTGTCCGCTGGCATATGGTGGGAGCAGGAGGCGCAGAGAAGGAAGCCGCCCGGTTCCACCAGGGCGGCGGCCAGGCGGGCCATCTTGCGGTAGCCCTTGGCTCCGGCGCCTAGATCCTTGCGCGATTTGACGAAGGCGGGCGGGTCGGCGACCACTACTCCGAAACGCTCGCCCGCCAGGGCCATGCGTTCCATTTCGGCGAAGGCCTCGGCGCGCACGGTGCGGACTTCAACACCATTAAGGCGCGCCGCCTGATCGGCCAGGGCCAGGGAATGCTCGGAACGGTCCACGGCGACGGTCTCGGCCGCACCGGCCATGGCCGCCTGCACGGCGAAGCCGCCCGCATAAGTATAGACGTCGAGTACCCGGCGGCCTTTGGCCAGACGGGCGACAAAGGCGCGGTTGTCGCGCTGGTCGAAGAACCATCCGGTCTTCTGGCCGCCGGTCAGGTCGGCGACGAAGCGGCAGCCGTTTTCCATCAGTTCCACCGGACCATCCACCTGGCCGAGGACGACCTCGTGATGCTGTTCCAGGCCTTCGAGCTTGCGCACCGGGCTGTCATTGACCAGGACCACGGCGCGAGGCGCCAAGACCGTCTTCAGGGCGTCGAGCAAAGCGGGCAGCAGACTCTCCATGCCCGCGGTATTGGTCTGCACCGCCAACACATCGCCGTAGCGGTCGATAATGAGGCCGGGCAGCCGGTCGGCCTCGGAATGGACCAGCCGGTAATGGGGGGTCTCGAACAGGCTCTGGCGCAAGGCCAGGGCGGCGCTCAGCCGTTCGGCCAGAAACAAGGAATCCACCGTGTCGGCGGCCCGGCGCGACAGCACGCGCGCGGCGATCAGCGAATGGGGGTTGAAGGTGGCCACGCCCAGGCGCTCGTCGCCCGCATCCATCAGGGTGACGAGGCTGCCGGGCGGCAGCGCCTTGGCCTCGGCGCCCATCTCGATCTCGTTGGAAAAGACCCAGGGATGACCGGCCCGTAGGCGCTTCGAGCGCCCCTTGGCCAGGCGGATCACGGGACGGGCGGCGGGCTGGTCGGGATGAATTTGTGTCATGGCGGGCACTCTACGTCCGGGAATCGTTATAGCCAAGGGCTTGGACCACCTGAAAATCGCCATACTTTGATATATGTCAATGGCGGCCCTGTCGTCCGTCGGCATAGTGCGCACACTTGAAGCAAAGAACCAACCGGCCGCCATCGGCCCCGGGGGCATGGTGTTGCCATGGACCGGCCGGATGCTTCGGGTGGACCCTTTTCCGGTCGAAACAGGAGTTCGGCATGAGCATCAACACTGAAGCCACGCCCTATCGCGACGACGTGATCAAGAAGTTCACGATCGCCGCGATTTTCTGGGGCGTCGTGGGCTTCCTGGCGGGCGATTTCATCGCCCTGCAGTTGGCCTTTCCCGTTCTGAACCTCGATCTCGAGTGGACCTCGTTCGGGCGCCTGCGTCCCGTTCACACGTCTGCCGTGATCTTCGCGTTCGGCGGTAACGTTCTTTTCTCCACTTCCCTGTACATCGTGCAGCGCACCTGCCGTGCCAGCCTGTTTGGCGGCGCTGGCTTGGGCAACTTCATTTTCTTCAACTTCCAGGCGCTGATCGTCGTCGCCGCTCTGACCTATGTGCTGGGCTTCAGCCAGGGTCAGGAATATGCGGAGCCGGAGTGGTGGATCGATCTGTGGCTCACCGTCATTTGGGTGGCCTATCTGATCGCTTTCGCCGGCACCATCATGAAGCGGAAGGAACCCCACATTTATGTGGCCAACTGGTTCTTCTTCGCCATGATCCTGACCATCGCGATGCTGCATCTGGGCAACAACATTGCCGTTCCCGCCGTCATCTTCGGCGGCAGCTGGATGAAGAGCTACAACGTCTTCGGTGGCGTTCAGAACGCCATGACCCAGTGGTGGTACGGCCATAATGCGGTGGGCTTCTTCCTGACCGCCGGCTTCCTCGGCATCATGTACTACTTCGTGCCGAAGCGGGCCGAGCGTCCGGTCTACTCCTACCGTCTGTCCATCGTGCACTTCTGGGCGCTGATCTTCCTGTATATCTGGGCTGGTCCGCACCACCTGCACTACACCGCTCTGCCCGATTGGGCGCAGACTCTGGGCATGACCTTCTCGGTGATGCTGTGGATGCCCTCCTGGAGCGGCATGATCAACGGCCTGATGACGCTCTCGGGCGCCTGGGACAAGCTCCGGACCGACCCGGTCATGCGCTTCCTGGTCTCCTCGGTGGCGTTCTACGGCATGTCGACCTTCGAAGGTCCGATGATGTCGATCAAGGCGGTGAACTCGCTGTCGCACTACACCGACTGGGGCATTGGCCATGTGCACTCTGGTGCTCTGGGCTGGGTTGCCTTCGTTTCCTTCGGCGCTCTGTACTATCTGGTTCCCAAGCTGTGGGGCCGTAAGGAGCTGTACTCGCTGAAGCTGGTGGGCGTCCATTTCTGGATCGCTACCGTGGGTATCGTCTTCTACATCACTGCCATGTGGATCTCCGGCATCATGCAGGGCCTCATGTGGCGTGCGTACGACAGCCTCGGTTTCTTGCAGTACTCGTTCATCGAGACTGTCGAGGCCATGCGTCCGTACTACATGATCCGTGCTCTGGGCGGCTTGCTCTTCGTCCTCGGCTCGCTGGTGATGGTCTACAACGTTATCAAGACCATCAAGGGTGACGTCGCTGCGGACGAGGCTGTTGCCTCCCCCGCCGGCGCGGCTCGTTGAGGAGACCCGACCCATGTTCAAGCATCACGCAAAGCTCGAAACCAACATCTTCTTCCTGGCTGTCGGCATCCTTCTCACGATCGTCGTCGGTGGCCTGGTTGAAGTCGTGCCGCTGTTCTCGATCGAATCGACGATCGAGAAGGTGGATGGCGTCCGTCCCTATTCTCCCCTGGAGCAGAAGGGCCGCGACATCTATATCCGCGAAGGCTGCTACAACTGCCACAGCCAGATGATCCGTCCGTTCAAGGACGAGGTCGAACGCTATGGCCATTACAGCCTCGCGGCCGAGTCCAAGTACGATCACCCCTTCCAGTGGGGCTCGAAGCGTACCGGTCCCGATCTGGCCCGCGTGGGTGGCAAGTACACCGACGATTGGCAGGTCCGTCACCTCACCAACCCGCGTGACGTGGTCCCCGGATCCATCATGCCGGGCTATAGGCACTTGGCTCGTCCGCTGGACTACTCCGACATCCAGGCCAACATGAAGGCTCTGCGAGTTGTCGGCGTGCCCTATACGGACGCGCAGATCGCCAACGCCAAGAAGGACCTGGAAGAGCAGGTGTTTGCGGATCCGGCTGCCAAGCCGGCCGTTGCCGCCAGCTATCCCAAGGCCAAGATTGGTTCGGCCACCGGGAATGCCAAGGTCACCGAAATGGACGCCTTGGTCGCCTATCTGCAAGTGCTGGGTACCATGGTCGATTTCTCGACCGTGAAGCCCGAGGCAATCCGCCGCTAGAGGAGTACGGAGTTTGTTCGTCGCTTTCGTCGACAATATACTCCGGCCCTTCTGGGTCTTGTGGGTGATGATGATCTTCACCGGGGTTGTTTTCTATGCCTACTGGCCGAAGAACAAAAGTCGGCTTGAAGACTACGGAAACATCCCGTTGAGGGACGACAATGAGGAGCGCTAACAATGGCGACCATTGAAAAGGACTCGGTGTCCGGTCAGAACACTACCGGTCACGAGTGGGACGGCATCAAGGAGTTGAATACTCCTCTGCCGAAGTGGTGGGTCTACGTTTTCTGGGCCACCGTCGTGTGGGCCGTCGGCTACTGGGTGGCTTACCCGGCTTGGCCGCTGGCCAACGGTTTCACCAAGGGCTTGCTGGGCTATTCGTCCCGCGGTGAGCTCGACAACGAGCTGGCGGCTCAGAAGAAGAGCCGTTCGGCCTGGCTGTCCAAGATCGAGGCGTCCGACGTGGCCGTCATCGAAAAGGACAAGGACCTGCTGCGCTATGCCATGGCCGGCGGCAAGATCGCGTTCAACGAGAACTGCGGTGCTTGCCACGGTGTCGGCGGCGTCGGTGCCTATGGCTATCCGACCCTGGCCGACGATGAATGGCTGTGGGGCGGTACCCTGGCCGACATCGAACAGACCATCAAGTTCGGTGTCCGTAACGCCAACGCCAACTCGCGTCAGAGCGAGATGCCGAAGTTCGGTGTCGACGGTGTGCTCAAGCCCGAGCAGATCTCTTCCGTCGCCGACTACGTGCTGTCGCTGGCGTCCAAGGCTCCGGCCAAGGGCTCGGCGGGCGAGACCGTCTACGCTGAAAACTGCGCCGTTTGCCACGCCGAGGATGGCTCGGGTATGGCCGCGGTGGGTGCTCCTGCCCTGAACAACCAGATCTGGTTGTACAAGGGGACCAAGGACGCCATTGTCGCCCAGGTGACCAAGCCCAAGCACGGCTCCATGCCCGCTTGGTCCGAGCGCCTGGATGCCAGCACCATCAAGATGCTGGCTGTCTACGTCCACAATCTGGGCGGCGGCAAGTAAGAGTGTAAGTGGGGGGACTGATGGGGTGTGTGCCTGGAAACAGGTGCGCACCCCATCGGCATATCTGGCTCCCGGTTCGACCCACCTGCGGAGACGCAGGGTAAGCGTGACAAAACAAGCATTCTAGATTCGACGATTTTGGAGTATCACAGCCGCGTAGTGACCTGCCCTTGCAATCCAAGCCATGGATCAAGAGCATAAGCAGGCTGCTAAGTAATTGAATCGTGCGGCTATTCTGAAGTTCCCAATATGCTGGAAACATCAGAATGGCCGCACCAGGGGGAGCGGTCGTGAACCACGCCCCTCACCCCGCCGTCTGGCCCCTTTCGCAGTAGAGCGTTTGCATATCATGGCCTCCCCGAAGATTGATCCGACCCTGAAGACAACCGCCGGTGACGGCGACGGCCCGGCCTATGCCGAGACGGTGATGATTCATCCGCGAACGGTGAAGGGCGTTTTCAGGAACTGGAAATGGGCGGCCATGGTCGTCTTGCTGGCGGTCTATCACATCGCGCCTTTCCTGCGCTGGGATCGCGGGCCCGACGCACCCAGCCAGGCCATTCTGGCCGACATGGCCGGGCGGCGCGGTTACTTCTTCTTCCTGGAGATCTGGCCGCAGGAGGTCTACTACATCACCGGCCTGCTGTTCATGGCGGCCATCGCCCTGTTCTTCATGAGCTCGCTGGCGGGCCGTATCTGGTGCGGATTTTTCTGCTTCCAGACGGTCTATACCGACCTGTTCATGTTCGTCGAACGTCTGGTGGTGGGCGATCGGGCCAAGCGCATGGCGCTCGACCGCGCCAAGTGGAGCGGTGACAAGCTGGTCAAGAAGACCATCATCAACGCCGTCTGGCTGGTGATCGCCGCGTCCTGCGGCATCGGCTTCACCCTGTATTTCGGCGATGCGCCCACCATGCTGCGCGACATTTTCGCCGGTCGGGAAAGCACCGCCGTCTATGGCGCCATCGCCGTGGTCGGCGGCGGCTGTTTCCTGCTGGCCGGTTATGCCCGCGAGCAGGTCTGCCTGTATATGTGCCCCTATTCGCGCTTCCAGTCGGCCATGTTCGACGAACATTCGCTGATCATCACCTATGAGGAATGGCGCGGCGAACCGAGGAAGCCCATCCGCAAGGGTGAAAGCTTCGAGGGCCGCGGCCACTGCATCGACTGCAGGATGTGCGTCGCCGCCTGCCCCACCGGCATCGACATCCGCGACGGCATCCAGATGGCCTGTATCGGCTGTGCGCTGTGCATCGATGCCTGCGACACCATGATGGACAAGTACAAGCTGCCGCGCGGCTTGGTGACCTGGGATTCTTCGGCCAATCTCGAAGCGCGCGCCAAGGGTGACAAGACCCGTATCCGTCTGATCCGCCCGCGCACCATCGTCTATATGGCCATTCTTTCTGCTGTCGGCGCGCTGATGATCTTCGGTCTGTCGTCGCGCAAGACGTTCGATATCAATGTCTTGCACGAACGCGCGCCGCTCTTCGTCCAGTTGTCGAACGGTTCCATCCGCAACGGCTATACCGTCAAGATCCTCAACATGGTGCGTGAGAACCGCGAGTTTGAACTGAGCCTGTCGGGCATCGACGGCGCGTCCCTCGACGTTGTCGGCGGCGCGGCCTCGGGCGGCAAGGCCACCCTCAAGGTGGACCCCGATGCGGTGGGCACCTATAACATCTTCGTGACCATCCCCGCAGACAAGTTGCAGGCCAAGCGCACCCCACTGTACTTTATCCTGCGCGAGACGGCCAAGGGTGGCTCCAACCGTCTCGAATCCCTGTTCGCCAGCCCGGAGAGATAGATGGACATGACCGAACAGCGTAAGCCCGGCTGGTGGTACCCCTATATCTTCGTCGGCGGCTTCATGGTGGTGCTGATGGTGAATCTCACCATGGCCTATTTCGCCAACAGCAC
This sequence comes from Paramagnetospirillum magnetotacticum MS-1, assembly GCF_000829825.1. Lineage (NCBI taxonomy): Bacteria > Pseudomonadati > Pseudomonadota > Alphaproteobacteria > Rhodospirillales > Magnetospirillaceae > Paramagnetospirillum > Paramagnetospirillum magnetotacticum. The sequence goes on from NZ_JXSL01000030.1 coordinate 1,111,801, forward strand.
CTTCTCGGGCATCTCCACCGAGCGGCCCTATGAAAAGGGTCTGGCCTTCAACCAGACCCTGGAAATGGCCCGCAAGCAAGAAGCGCTGAACTGGGCGGTCGATGTGCAGGTGGAGCCCGCCGCCAATCACGGCGCCCATATCACCATCACCTATAAGGACGCCGCCGGTCATGGCATCGACGGCATGGAGGTGAAGGCCCTGTTCGTGCGTCCCACCGCCAAGGGCCATGACCGCGAGGTGCGCCTTGCGCCCGTGGGGCCCGGCACCTATGCCACCCATCAGGAACTGCCCCTGGCCGGGGTCTGGGATCTGACCCTGCTGGCCACTGGCAAGGAGATCCCCTACTCGATCCTGCGCCGTATCGTGGTGCCGTGACCGAGGCTGCGCTTTGTCGCCATTGCGGGGGACCCATGCCAGCCGATTTGGCCGGGGCGTTCTGCTGCCGGGGCTGTGAGGGCGCCTATCATCTGGTCGAAGGCCTGGGGCTCGAACAGTATTACGCCCGCCGAAGCACCGATCCGGCGGCGCGGCCCCTGCGTCCCGACGATGACGCCGGGAACTACCACGACTTTTCCGCCCATGTCAGCTTCGACGAGGCCAAGGGCGAGGCTGGCCTTCATCTGATGATCGAGGGGCTGCATTGCGGCGCCTGCATCTGGCTGATCGAATCCCTGCTGAACAAGCAAAAGGGCGTGACCTGGGCGCGGGTCAACATGACCACCCGGCGCCTGGTGGTGCGCTGGCGGCCCGATGAGACCGAGCCCGGCACCCTTCTGGCCCCGGTGATCGGCGTGGGCTATCGCCTGGTGCCTTTCGATCCCGAGCGATTGGGTCTGGAAACCCAGCGCCAGGAAAAGGAATTGCTGCGCGCCATGGCCATTGCCGGCTTTGCCGCCAGCAACGTCATGCTGCTGTCGGTCTCGGTCTGGGCCGGGCACTTTTCCTATATGGGTCCGGCGACCCGCGACCTGATGCACTGGATCTCCGCGCTGATCGTCCTGCCCGCCGTGGCCTGGTGCGTGCGGCCCTTCGCCCGCTCGGCCGTTGCCGCGCTTCGGGCCGGGCGCACCAATATGGATGTGCCCATCACCATCGGTGTGACGCTCGCCAGTTTGATGAGCCTGTGGGAGACCATTCACAGCGGCGAATACGCCTATTTCGACTCGGCCATCACCTTGCTGTTCTTCCTGCTGATCGGCCGCTATCTGGATTCCAGGGCGCGGGGCAAGGCGCGGACCACGGTGGAGCATCTGCTGGCGCTGGACGCCGTGGCGGTCACCGTGCTGGAACCCGACGGCAGCCAGCGCATGCTGCCGCCGCATAAAGTGGCGCCCGGCTCCAAGATTCTGGTGACTGCGGGCGAGCGAATCGGCGTCGATGGCCGCATCTATGACGGCCGCTCGGATGTGGATACCAGCCTGCTGACCGGCGAGAGCTTGCCCGTGCCGGTTACGGTGGGTGCCCAGGTCTTCGCCGGGACCATCAATCTGTCGGCCCCACTGCGCCTGGAAGTCTCGGCGGTGGGCGAGCGCACCTTGCTGGCCGAGATCGTGCGCATGATGGAGGTGGCCGAACAGGGCCGCGCCCGTTATGTCGCCCTGGCCGACCGGGTGTCGCGCTGGTACGCCCCCGTGGTGCATGTGGCCGCCCTGCTGACCTTCACCGGCTGGACCGTCTTCACCAATACGCCCTGGCAGGAAGCCTTGCTTTATGCCGTGGCGGTGCTGATCATCACCTGTCCCTGCGCCCTGGCCCTGGCCGTTCCGGTGGTCCAGGTCATCGCCTCGGGCCGTCTCATGCGCCAGGGTGTGCTGGTTAAATCGGCCACCGCGCTGGAACGCTTTGCCGATGTGGACACGGTGGTGTTCGACAAGACCGGCACCCTGACCCTGGGCAAGCCCAGCCTGACCGAGGACGGCGCCTGGACCCGCGATGATCTGGCGGCGGCAGCCGGTCTGACGCCCGCCTCCCGTCATCCCTTGGCCCGCGCCATCACGGCGGCCTGCCCCACCGCCCCACTGGCCGAAGGCGTGCTGGAAGTGCCCGGCATGGGGCTAGAGGTCCCGGCCCAAGGCATCCGCCTGGGCAGCCGCAAATTCGTGGGTGTGGCTGACGATGCTGCCGGGGACGGCCCGGAATTGTGGCTGTCGCGTCCGGGTCGGGCGCCGGTGCGCTTTTCCTTCTCCGACGCCTTGCGCGCCGATGCCGTTGCCGTGGTGGCCGAACTGCGCCGTATGGGGCTGTCCCTGGAACTGCTGTCGGGCGACCGCCCGGCGGCTGCCGCCAAAGTGGCCGAGGCCTTGGGTCTGACCGAATGGCGGGCGGGATGCACGCCGGGCGACAAATGCACCCGTCTGGCCGAATTGGCGGAGCAGGGCCGCAAGGTCCTGATGATCGGCGACGGTCTCAACGATGCACCGGCCCTGGCCGCCGCCCATGTCTCCATGTCGCCGTCCTCGGCCGTGGATGTCAGCCAGACCGCCGCCGACGTGGTGTTTCAGGGCGGACGCCTGGCTCCGGTCATTGAAACCCTTGAGGTGGCCCGCCTGTCGCGCATTCTGGTGAAGCAGAATTTCGTACTGGCGCTGGGCTATAACCTCTTCACCGTGCCCCTGGCCGTGGCCGGATTGGTGACGCCGCTCATCGCCGCGATTGCCATGTCCACCTCGTCACTGGTAGTAATTGGAAACGCCCTGCGTCTTTCGCGCCGGAGAGGTTAGTGGACAATCTGTTGATGCTGATTCCCGTGGCCCTGGGTTTGGGCTTCGTGGGGTTGCTCGGATTCCTGTGGGCTTTGAAGTCTGGTCAGTTCGATGACCTGGACGGGGCGGCGCACCGCATTCTTTTCGATGACGACGAACAGCCCAAGACCGGGGCCTGAGGGGAATGGGTAGCCTGAACATGCCGCCCCTCGACTTCGACGCCCAAAAGACACCGCATATCGCCGACTTGCGCTCGCCCCAGTGCCGCAACTGCGACATCGTGCGCGAGATCGCCTTTTGCGCCGATCTCTCCCCGGACGAGGTCAAGCGTCTGGCCACCGTGCGATGTCATGCGGCGCTGCCCGCCAGCTTCACGGTGTTCCGTGAAGGCGACGAGGTCGATCACGTTTATTCCATCTCCGCCGGGGCGGTGAAGCTGTACAAGCTGATGCCCGACGGACGGCGCCAGATTATCGGCTTCCTGTTTTCGGGCGACCTGTTCGGCTTAGGCATCGATGGCGGCTATTGCTACACCGCCGAGACCATCACACCGACCCATCTGTGCCGCTTCACCCACCGCAAGTTGGATTCCCTGATCGCCGAGATCCCGAGGCTCGAGCGCCGCATGTTCACCATGGCGGTCAAGGATCTCGTCTCGGCCCAGGACCAGATGCTGTTGCTGGGGCGCAAGACGGCGCGGGAAAAGGTCGCCACCTTCCTGCTGCGGCTGTCGCGGCGTTCCATTCAGATGGGCTTGCCGCCCAGCCCGGTGGCGCTGCCCATGAGCCGTGCCGACATCGCCGATTATCTCGGCCTGACCATCGAAACGGTCAGCCGCACCTTCACTCAGCTCAAGCGCGACGGCATCATCGGATTGCCAGCATCGGGTCATTGCATCGTCAATGACTGGGAAGCGCTGCGCGAGTTGGCCGAAGGCGGCTGAGCCCCCACCTATCCTTTACACTGCCCCCAAGCGAAAGAGGCCCTCCGGTGAGCACCGAAGTCAGGATCAAACGCATCACCACGCGCGACATCCGCGCCCGCAAGGGGGCCGAGCCGCTGGTGGTGCTGACCGCTTATACCGCCCCCATCGCCCGGCTGCTTGATCCCATCTGCGATATCTTGCTGGTGGGCGATTCGCTCGGCATGGTGGTTTACGGCATGGAGACCACGCTGGGCGTCACGCTCGACATGATGATCAATCACGGCGCCGCCGTGGTGCGCTCGTCGTCCAAGGCCTGCGTGGTGGTGGACATGCCCTTCGGCTCCTACCAGGAGAGCCGGGAACAGGCCTTCCGCAATTGCGCGCGGGTGATGGCGGAAACGGGCTGCGCCGCCGTCAAGCTGGAAGGTGGCCGCGAACTGGCCGAGACCATCCGCTTTCTGGTGGATCGGGGCATTCCGGTGTTGGCCCATATCGGCCTCAAGCCCCAGGCTGTGCATGCCGCGGGCGGTTTCCGTGCCCAGGGCCGCCTGGAAGCCGAGGCCGAGGCCATCCGCGACGATGCCCGCGCCATCACCGAGGCCGGTGCTTTCGCCGTGGTGGTGGAGGGCACGGTCGAGCCTGTATCGCGCGCCCTGTCGGCGGAAATCAGCATTCCCACCATCGGCATCGGCGCCTCGCCCGCCTGTGACGGGCAGGTGCTGGTCATCGACGATCTGGTAGGGCTGTTCGACGACTTCACCCCTAAATTCGTCAAGCGCTATGCCGATCTGCGGCCCCTCATCACCGAGGCGGCCCAGCGCTATGCCGCCGAGGTCAAGGCCCGCAGCTTTCCCGGCCCTGAGCACTGCTTTGGAATGCCGAAGAAATGAAAGCGCCCGTGACCATCGTCCGTAGCGTCGCGGCCTTGCGCGCCCAGATGGGCGGCTGGCGCGACCAGAAACTCTCGGTCGCCCTGGTTCCCACCATGGGGGCGCTGCACGAGGGGCATCTGTCCCTGGTCCGGCGCGGACTGGAACTGGCTGACCGCGTCGTCGCCTCGGTCTTCGTCAATCCCACTCAGTTCGGTCCCAACGAGGATTTCGCCCGCTATCCCCGCCAGGAGGAACTGGACGCCGCCGCCCTGACCTCGGCCGGATGCCATTTGCTGTTCGCACCCGATGTGGCCGAAATGTACCCGGAAGGCTTCGCCACCACGGTTTCGGTGAGCGGCGTCTCGGAAGGGCTGTGCGGCGCGGTGCGCCCCGGCCACTTCGCCGGTGTGGCCACGGTGGTGACCAAGCTGTTGCTGCAATGCCTACCCGATGTGGCGTTGTTCGGCGAGAAGGACTACCAGCAACTGGCGGTGATCCGCCGCTTTGCCCGCGATCTCGACATTCCCGTGCGCATCGAGGGCGTGCCCACGCTGCGCGAGGATGACGGCCTCGCCATGTCGTCGCGCAACGCCTATATGTCGCCGGAACAGCGCACCATCGCCCCTTGGCTGATCCGGGCCTTGACCGGTATCGCCGACGGCCTGAGGGCCGGGGCCAAGGCCGAGGATCTCTGCCCCATGGCCGCCTCGGGGCTGCTCAGGGCAGGGTTCGATTCGGTGGATTACATCGAAGTGCGCGACGCCGCCACCCTGGGGCCCGCCGATCTCCTGGACCGCCCTCTTCGCATTCTTGCCGCCGCCCGCCTGGGCAAGACCCGGCTGATCGACAATATCGGGGTGGAGCCCTGAGAAAGCGGAGTATCCGCCCCAGGCATGCCTAGACAGGTCTCAAGCAGAACCCCCCCGAAGCCGCGGCTTCGGGGGGTTTTTCATGAAAACCGGATCTTCAGTGATGCATGGTCATGGGGCCATGGCCGCTCCTGCCGCCCATTCCGGGCATCAGATCGTCGGCGATCTTCTGCTGTTCCAGGCTGAGCGAGGCGTAGAAGGCGGTCATGGCCGGGACCATTTTGCGCAAGACATCGGCGCGGGCCTCGGCGACCTGCTGCATGCGGCCCATGCGCTCGGGCATGGTGGACAGCTTTGACGGATCGGTCTTGTCGTCACAGACCTTGCGCATGGGAAGGGATGCTTCCTTCAAGGTCTCGGTCAGTTGCTTGAACTCGGTCTTCTGGGATTCGGAGAGCTTCAGCTTCGCTTCGGTATAGGCCATATGGGCCGCCATACGGGCGTCCATGTCGCCGCACAGGCTGCTCATGCGCTCGACGGCGGTGGAACGCGGTGCGGGATCGGCGGCGCGCGCCACGTTCACCAGGGCGGCAAGGCCAAGTGCGATGGCGACGGATGCGGTCAGAATGGTAATGCGGCTCATGGGGCACCTGTGAACGGGTGAATTGCAATGACTCCGTTCTACAGGGGCCGGGTAACTCCAGAATGTCGCTTGGTCGGGCTCTTGGTAACAGAGGGTAACGTTACCGCCGCTCCGAGGTGAAATCGAAGGCAGCGGTCAGGTCGTTGGCTACCGCATCGCGGCGGCCCAGGGGGGGCAGCCCGAAGCGGGTCTCGATCAGCTTGAGGATCGAGGTGGTGTCGTAGACGGTGTGATCGACGAAGCCGCGTTTTGCATAGGGCGAAATGATGAGGGCGGGGATGCGGGTGCCGGGACCCCAACGGTCCCCCTTGGGCGGGGCCACATGGTCCCAGAATCCGCCATTCTCGTCATAGGTGATGATGATGGCGGTGTCCTTCCACAAGGCACTGGCGCGGATGGCGTCCACCAGACGGGCCGCCTTGGCATCGCCGCTGGCCAGATCGGCATAACCGGGATGCTGGTTCTCATCGCCCACCGGCTTGTAGAAGACGACGCTTTCCAGTCTGCCCGCGGCGACGGATTCGAACAAAGGGGCCTCGTCCTTCAGGTGCCTGGCCTTGGCTTTGGTTCCCTCGCCGGTGCTGGCGAAATAGACGAAGGGCTGGTGATGGTACTGGAAGTTGCCTTGGTTGCGCCCTTCCAGGGCGGCAGCATAGCCGCCGGAATACCAGGCCCATGACACATTCTTGCCGCTCAGCCGGTCGCCGATATTGGGGGCGGTTTGGGGCGGCAGGCGCTTGGCAAGATCGGTGGCCGAAGGCGGATAGGGCGGATAGAACGAGAAGATAGTGTTGACCGGATAGCCGTCGGGGGTAACCGCGCCGTCTTTGACCAGATGGCCGTCGCCATCGAGTTGGGCGCGGATGGAGGCCGGAGCCGCCTCATATTGCGGGGTGCAGGCGCAGATCAGCCAGAAGTGGTTCAGGAACGAACCGCCGAAGGCCGCCTGAAAGAAATTGTCGGCCAGGGTGAACTCGCGGGCCAGTGCCCATAGCCGGGTGTTCGAGGTGTCGTAAGTGCCCATAACCAGGCCACCGGCATCGGACCAGGCGGCGAATTTGTCGTTCCGGCCGCCATTGATCTGTTCCATGTTCTGGTAGAAGCGGTGGACCAGATCCCTGTGCTTTTCGCTCTGCCCCACATGGGGCCCGATGTCGAACGGGGCGTTGGCTATTTGGGCGGGAAAGCGCGGGTCGGGCTGTTTGGTCTTTTCGTCCAGAATGGGGGGGAGCACGGTATAGGGCTTGCCCTCTCTGTCGACCTGAACAGGGGCGCCTTTGGCGGCCTCCAGTCCATCGGCGCCGGGGAAGCGTCCGAACATGTTGTCGAAGCTGCGGTTTTCCAGATAGATCACCACGATGTGGTTGATCTTCTCCACGCCCCCGGAAGCCGCCTGGGCCGGAACGGCGGCCAGGATGGCGAAGACGAGAAGCAGCACTCGGGTCATGGCGCCCCCTTACGGTAAGGACAGAAGTCTAACCCGTGATCGTGGGGAGGGTCGTGACGGTTAGATGAACAGCATGGCTCCGGTCTTGGACGCATCGGCCAGGAAGGTGACCACGCCGCCCTTGGTCACCGGCACATCGGGGCGCAATCCGTCGGGGTCCATGCCCAGGGCCTTCAGACCCATTTCGCAGACCATGAAAGTGACGCCCAACGCCACGCAGGCTTCCAGCAATTCCTCGAAGCGGCCCACACCCTTGGCCTTGAAGCTGTCGTCGACCCATTTGGCGGCGCGCCCATCCGAGCATTTGAGCCGCGTCCAGGCGGGCTGGGAGTCGGGAAGGGGCTTTTCCAGGGCGCGGCCCGCCCACATGGTGAAGAACAAGGTCACGGGCGTATTCGACGCAATGGCCGCGGCCGCCATCACCAGGGCGTAGTGGATACGGTCGAAATCGCCGGAAAACACCACGATGGACAGCTTGTCAGGCGAATTGCGCTCAGCCGCAGACATTACTGGTGCTCCCATGGGCCGACAAATCGGTGATGGTGGGGTGGTCGCCGCATAAGGGGCAGCCCGGATCACGCGGCACCCGCACCGTGCGCCATGCCACCGACAAGGCGTCGTAGATCACCAGCTTGCCCGCCAGCGACTCGCCGATGCCCAGCAATTCCTTGATCACCTCGGTGGCCTGCATGGCCCCCATTGTGCCAGCGATGGCGCCCAGGACACCGGCGCTGGAACAGGTGGGCACATGGCCTTCGGGCGGGGCTTCGCGGTAGATGCAGCGATAGCAGGGCCCCCCCGGCTTGTAGGTGGCAAGCTGTCCGTCAAAGCGAAGGATGGCCGCCGAGACCAGGGTCTTGCCCTCCAGCCGCGCCGCATCGTTGACCAGGAAGCGGGTGGGGAAGTTGTCGGAGCCGTCGGCCACCACCTGGAAGTCGCGGAAGATTTCCCGCGCATTATCCTTGTCGAGGCGCGCCCGGATGGGCACCACACGCACATCGGGATTGATGTCAGCCACGGCCGATGCCGCACTGGCCACCTTGGCCATTCCGACGTTAGAGGTGCGGTGGATAATCTGGCGCTGCAGGTTGGACAGTTCCACGTCGTCGTCGTCGATCACCCCGATGGTGCCCACTCCGGCGGCGGCCAGATAGAGGATCACCGGCGAGCCCAAACCGCCCGCCCCGATCACCAGGGCGGAGGAGCCGAGAAGCTTGGCCTGTCCGATACCGCCCACCTCCGGCAGGATGATGTGGCGGGCGTATCGGTGGATCTGCTCCTCGGTGAAGTCCATAAGGTGGTCCCTAAATAAAAGTCACCCCCGGAGATGATCCGGGGGTGACGAATATACAAGAAGGTACCGCCCCAGCCCTAGACCTGATCGAACAGGGCAGTCGACAGATAGCGCTCGGCGAAGCTGGGGATAATGGCGACGATCACCTTGCCCGCATTCTCGGGACGCGAGCCCAGTTCCAGGGCGGCGGCGATGGCCGCACCCGAGGAGATGCCCACCGGAACGCCTTCCAGCTTGGCGGCCTTGCGCGCCGTGGACAGCGCCGTCTCGTTGCCGATCTGCAGGATTTCGTCGATCACGCCACGGTCCAGGATGTCGGGCACGAAGCCCGCGCCGATGCCCTGGATCTTGTGGGGGCCGGGGGCGCCGCCGGAAAGCACGGGGCTGTCCTCGGGCTCGACGGCCACCATCTTGAGGCCGGGCTTGCGGGCCTTCAGAACGCGGCCGATGCCGGAAATGGTGCCGCCGGTGCCGACGCCCGAGACGATGATATCCACCTTGCCGTCGGTGTCGTTCCAGATCTCCTCGGCGGTGGTGCGCTCGTGGATGGCCGGGTTGGCGGCATTCTTGAACTGCTGCGGCATGATGGCGCCCGGCGTGGAGGCCAGAAGCTCTTCCGCCTGGCGCACCGCGCCGGTCATGCCCTTGGACGCCGGGGTCAGCACGATTTCGGCGCCCAGGAGCTGCAGCATCTTGCGGCGCTCCAGCGACATGCTTTCGGGCATGCAGAGGATCAGCTTGTAGCCCTTGGCGGCGGCCACGAAGGCCAGGGCGATGCCGGTATTGCCCGAGGTCGGCTCAATGATGGTGCCGCCCGGCTTCAACTGGCCCGACTGCTCGGCCGCCTCGATCATGGCAAAGCCGATGCGGTCCTTGACCGAGGCCAGCGGATTGAAGAATTCCAGCTTGCCCAGGATATCGGCCTTGGCACCGGATTCAGCGGCCAGGCGCTTGAAGCGCACCAACGGCGTGGCGCCGATCGTGTCGATGATGCTGTCGTAAATCTTGCCGCGGAAAGCGGGGGTGGAAGCGCTCATCTCATATTCCCCACAAAAAGTTTGTAGTACATCGCATAACTACATAGTATCAAGGTTAGATGATGAAGTCCAACTTCTGATGCGCCTCGCTGGGGATGCCGTCCTTGTAGGCGCGCATGCACAGCTCGTCGATGGAGATGGCGTCCAGGCGGGCCATGATTTCCTCGGTGAGATCGCCCCACATGGGGCGGATGACCTGCTTGCCCAGTTCCGAGGCGGGCATGTCCTGATAAGGATCCTCGGCGGTTTCCAGGGCGCGGACAACGCGGACCACCTCGCCCACCGAAATGCGGCGGCGCTCGCGGGCCAGGCGATAGCCGCCCCGGGGCCCGCGCACGCCCACCAGGATACCGGCCCGGACCATCTGCTGCAGGGTCTGTTCCAGATAGCGGCGCGGAATGCCCTGGCGGCGTGTGATCTCGCGGCTTTGCACCGGTTCGCCGCCAGCGTGATAGGCGATGTCGAGAACCGCCTCGATGGCGAACAGCATTTTCTTGGAAGGCCGAAGCATGTGGTCTAGCCCTTCTTTCCCGTTCCCGTGGAGCCAAAGCCCCCGGTCCCCCTTTGGGTGTCGTCCAAACTGTCCGTCTCGCGCCAGACGGCCCGCGCCACGGGGGCGATCACCATCTGGGCGATGCGCATGCCGCGCGAAATGGCGAAGGCGGTCTGGCCCAGATTGATGAGGATCACGCCCACCTCGCCGCGGTAATCGGCGTCGATGGTGCCTGGCGCGTTCAGCACGGTGATGCCGTGTTTGATGGCCAGTCCCGACCGGGGCCGCACCTGCGCCTCATAACCCTCGGGCAGGGCGATGGAAAAGCCGGTGGGAACCAGGGCGCGCTCGCCCGGCGCCATCAGGATATCGGCGGGAAGACAGGCCATCAGGTCCATGCCCGCCGCATGCGCCGTCTCATAGGCGGGCAGGGGCAGGTCGGCGGCGTGGTCCAGGCGCTTTATCAGAACTTCGGCCATCATGCTTTCCCCAAGGCCTTGGCGATGCGTTCGGCCAGTTTGCGCGCCACCTCCTCCTTGCCCATGGCGGGCCAGGATTCGACTCCGTCGCTATCTAAGACATGCACCGTATTGGCGTCGCCGCCGAATGTGCCGGTTCCCTCGGACACATCGTTGGCGACGATCCAGTCGCAGCCCTTTCGCGCCAGCTTGTCGGCGGCGTGTTCCATCAGCTTTTCCGTCTCGGCGGCGAAGCCCACCACCAGAGTGGGGCGCAAGGGGCCTTCGGCCTTGGAGACGGTCATCAGGATATCGGGATTGGGAGTCAGTTCGATGGTGGGCGGCGGGTCGCCCACCTTTTTCTTGCGCTTCTCGGTTGCGCGGTTGGCCACCGTCCAGTCGGCCACGGCCGCCGCGCAGACCACCACATGGGCGGGCAGGCGGGACCGCACCGCGTTCAGCATCTGCACGGCGCTTTCCACCTTGACCACGGCGAGGCCGGTTGGATCGGGAATGGATACGGGGCCGCTGACCAGGGTGACCTCGGCGCCCAGCGCCGCCAGGGCCGAGGCGATGGCGTGGCCCTGCTTGCCCGAGGAACGGTTGGCGATGAAGCGCACCGGGTCGATGGCCTCACGGGTCGGGCCGCTGGTGACGATGGCCTTCACCCCCTTCAAGGGGCCGTCGGAGAGCTGGGATTCGATGGCGGCCAGGATCTCGGCGGGTTCGGCCATGCGGCCCGCACCCACCTCGCCGCAGGCCAGATCCCCAGCGCCAGGGCCGATACGCGTCACGCCGCGCGCTTCCAGCGTCGCCATGTTGGCCCTTGTGGCGGGATGCTCCCACATCATGGTGTTCATGGCGGGCGCCACCAGGACCGGTTTGTCGGTGGCCAGTAGCGCGGTCGAGGCCAGATCATCGGCGATACCGGCCGCCATCTTGGCCAGGAGATTGGCGGTGGCGGGCGCGACCACAACCAGATCGGCCTCGCGCGATAGGCGGATATGGCCCATCTCGGCCTCGTCGGTCAGCGAGAAGGTCTCCTGATAGACCTTGTCGCCCGAAAGCGCCGCGACGGAAAGCGGCGTCACGAAATTGGCCCCGCCCTTGGTCAGGATGCTGCGCACCGAACAGCCCCGGTCCTTGAGGCGGCGGATCAGCTCCAGCGACTTATAGGCGGCGATGCCGCCCGAGATGATGAGAAGAACCCGCCTGCCATCCAGCACTGTGAAGCCTCAAAAAAATACGGTGGCGTTGTGTGGTTAAGCGTAGCGGGTGCGGGGCGGGGGTGCAAGGGGGGAGTCGGCCCAAAAGAAAAACCCCCTCCCGTTGCCGGGAGAGGGGTTTCCTTTAACGCAGGTAAGCGTTGGTTGGCGGGACTTAGAAGTCCATGCCGCCCATGCCACCCATGCCGCCCATGCCGCCCATGTCGCCGCCGGGCATGCCACCGGCGTCCTTCTTGGGACGCTCGGCGATCATGGCTTCGGTGGTGATCAGCAGACCGGCCACCGAAGCGGCGTCCTGCAGGGCGGTACGCACGACCTTGGTCGGGTCGATGATGCCGGCCTTGATCATGTCGGTATAGACGCCGGTCTGAGCGTCGAAGCCGAAGGCCAGATCCTTGGACTCGCCGATCTTGCCAGCAACCACGGCGCCGTCATGACCGGCGTTTTCGGCGATCTGACGCACGGGGGCCTGCAGGGCGCGACGCACGATGCTGATGCCGACTTCCTGATCGGCATTGCCGGACTTCAGGCCTTCCAGGGCCTTGACGGCATGCAGCAGGGCGACGCCGCCGCCCGGGATGATGCCTTCCTCGACCGCGGCGCGGGTGGCGTGCAGGGCGTCATCGACGCGATCCTTGCGCTCCTTCACCTCGATCTCGGAGGCGCCGCCGACCTTGATGACGGCCACGCCGCCAGCCAGCTTGGCCAGACGCTCCTGCAGCTTCTCGCGGTCGTAGTCCGAGGTGGTTTCCTCGACCTGCGCGCGGATCTGCTTGCAGCGGGCGTCGATGGCGGACTTGTCGCCCGAGCCGTCGACGATGGTGGTGTCTTCCTTGGTGATGGTGATGCGCTTGGACGTGCCCAGCATCTCCAGGTTGACGCTTTCCAGCTTGATGCCCAGGTCTTCGCTGATGACCTGGCCACCGGTCAGGATGGCGATGTCTTCCAGCATGGCCTTGCGGCGATCGCCGAAGCCCGGAGCCTTCACGGCCGCGACCTTCAGGCCGCCGCGCAGCTTGTTGACCACCAGGGTGGCCAGGGCCTCGCCCTCGATATCCTCGGCGATGATCACCAGCGGACGGCCCGACTGGACCACCTGCTCGAGCACCGGCAGCAGGGGCTGCAGACCCGACAGCTTCTTCTCGTGCAGCAGGATATAGGGGTTATCCAGCTCGACGGTCATCTTCTCGGCATTGGTCACGAAATACGGGCTGGTATAGCCACGGTCGAACTGCATGCCCTCGACCACGTCCAGCTCGGTGTCCAGGCCCTTGGCTTCCTCGACGGTGATGACACCCTCGTTGCCGACCTTTTCCATGGCCTTGGCGATCATGTCGCCGATTTCCTTCTCGCCATTGGCGGAGATGGTGCCGACCTGGGCGATCTCGGCATTGGTGGCGACCTTGCGCGAGCGCGACTTGACGTCGGCGACCACGGCGGCCACGGCCAGATCGACGCCGCGCTTCAGATCCATCGGATTGAGGCCAGCGGCGACAGCCTTGACGCCCTCGCGGACGATGGCCTGGGCCAGAACGGTGGCGGTGGTGGTGCCGTCACCGGCCAGATCGGCGGTCTTCGAGGCCACTTCGCGCACCATCTGGGCGCCCATGTTCTCGAACTTGTCGGCCAGCTCGATCTCCTTGGCGACGGTGACGCCGTCCTTGGTGATGCGCGGAGCGCCGAACGACTTCTCGATCACAACGTTACGGCCCTTGGGGCCCAAAGTGACCTTCACCGCATCGGCGAGAATGTCGACGCCGCGCAGCATACGGGTGCGGGCGTCGGTGGAGAACTTGACTTCCTTGGCAGCCATTTGTCTTAACCTCTATAGAATTCTTGGGTTAGGCGAGAATGCCGAGAATGTCGGATTCCTTCATGATCAGCAGATCGACGCCGTCGATCTTGACCTCGGTGCCGGACCACTTGCCGAACAGCACGCGATCACCGGCCTTGACGTCGAGAGCGACCAGCTTGCCGTCATCGCCACGGGTGCCGGAGCCGACGGCCACGACTTCACCCTGCATGGGCTTTTCCTTGGCGGTGTCGGGGATGATGATGCCGCCAGCGGTCTTCTCTTCCGCGTCGAGGCGCTTCACCAGCACGCGATCATGGAGCGGTCTGAACTTCATTTTGGAATTAACCTCCGTAAGACGCTTCGATCCAGCCGGGGCGCTGTTAGCACTCTCCGGCGACGAGTGCCAACCATCTAGGGGGGGTCTGGGAGAGAGTCAAGCAAGATCAGGTGAAATTTCCGGGCGCGGTCGGCCAACTTAATGATTTGTAATGATAAAATTCTGCCATGGACTTGCCGCAAATTGCCCTTACATAGTGGGCACCGGTTTCTTGTACGGGATGAAGATCCATGACTCCCTCTGAACGTGACCTGATTCTAAGCGTGTTCGACCGTCTGGCCAAACTGGCGGGCGGCAACAAGGATCGCGAGGCCGAGGCCCTGATTCTCGAGCGCATGCGCGCCGTGCCCGATTCCGCCTATAATCTGGTGGAGGCGGTGGTGGTGCAGGAAATGGCCATCAAGGAGAACGAGGCCCGCATCCGCGATCTCGAGGCTCAGCTGGCCGGACGGTCGCAACAAGGTGGTGGCGGCGGCTTTGGTCAGCCGGGCAATCCCTGGGGCGGCGGACGCGGCTCGGTGCCCAGCACCCAGCCCCCGCAGCAGCAGGTCCAGCAACAGCAATACGCGCCCCCTCCCCAGCAGCAATATGCCCAGCCCTCTCCCTGGGGCGGGCAGCCCTCGGCGGGCGGCAGTTTTCTGCGCACGGCGGCGGGCGCGGCGGTGGGCGTGGCGGGCGGCATGCTGCTGGCCAACGGCATCTCCTCCATGTTCGCGGGCGGCCATGCGGGCGGTTCGCCCTGGGGCGGCGGCGGCCAGCCCACTTCGGAGACCATCACCGAGAACACCACCATCAACAATTACTACGGCTCGCAGACTCCGCCAGCCGGTGGCGAGGCGCCCCAGGTCGGCTATGACACTTCCATCGCCGACGACCAGGGCTATGCCGATTTCGACCCCGGCTACGACGTGGGCGGTGGCGACGACAGTTTCTAGACGCAATACCATTGCAACGGCGGAAACCGCTCCCTTATAACGGGGGCGGTTTCCTTGTTATCGAGAGCCCGACATGATCCTCTACACGCTCCGCTGTTCCCACGACCACCACTTCGAGGAGTGGTTCGACAACAGCGGCGATTACGACACCAAGAAGGATGCGGGCGCGCTCTCCTGTCCCGAATGCGGCGACAAGGAGGTGGGCAAGGCCATCATGGCCCCCAATGTGGGTAAGGCTCGCGCGGCGGCCACGCCGCCGCCGTCTTGCGGCACGCCCATGGGCTGCGGTGGCTGCCCCATGGCGGGACAGCATTGAGGGCATAATCGGGCTATCGCCCGCACCCATTTGGGGCGATGCCCCAAACCCCCTTTATTTTCAAAAATAGAGGAGGGTCCGGGAGGTTTTCCTCCCGGTGGGGTCCGGGGCAAGGCCCTGCTACCCTAACCTGCCGTCCGCCGCATCCAGCAGGGCCAGCAGTCCGGCCAGAATTTGGCGCGGGCTGGGCGGGCAACCGGGGATGTGCAGGTCCACTGGCACCACGTCGGAGACTCCCCCCACCACCGCATAGGACCCGGCGAAGCAGCCGCCGTCCTTCCCGCAATCGCCCATGGCGACGATCCAGCGGGGCTCGGGCGTGGCTTCGACCGTGCGCCGCAGGGCCTCTTCCATGTTGCGCGTCACCGGCCCGGTGACCAGCAGCACATCGGCGTGGCGCGGGCTGGCGACAAAGCGGATGCCGAAACGCTCCAGGTCGTAGATGGGGTGGTTGACGGCGTGAATCTCCAGCTCGCAGCCATTGCACGACCCCGCATCAACCTCGCGGATGGACAGGGAACGACCCAGTCTTGCCCTGGCGCGCCGCCCCAGCGCCTCGGCCAGTTCGGCGACGCCGTCGGGATCGGGACGCGGAGCGTCCTTCATGGTGTGTGGGCCCTTGAGCAGATGGCGGGCCAGCATTTTGGCGATGGGCGGGATCATGCCGGGGCGCCTTCAGTCATGGGGGCGCGCCGGCCTCCAGCCGCCATTGAGGCGGCGGCCAAGCGAGCGGAGGCGAGCGCCCGGCGAGGGTCAATCATAGGTCATGCCCTGAGTAGGAGCAGTTGAACGACTTGTTGCACAACGGAAAGTCGGCGACGATGTTGCCCTCGATGGCGGCCTCGAGAAGGGGCCACTGGAACCATGACGGGTCGTGGGTGTGGCAGCGCTCCACCACATGGCCAGCGCTGATGCGCAGCCAGACCACCACCTCGCCCCGGAAGCTTTCAACCACGCCCAGGCCTTCACCCGCCACTTCGGGGACCGGAACGCGGAAGGCGCCTTCGGGCATTTCATGCAGGATACGGTTGATGAGGTGCAGCGATTCCTTGGCCTCGGCGAAACGGACCAGAACACGGGCGTTGACGTCGCCTTCGGTGAGGACCGGCACGGTCATGTCAAGCTTGTCATAGGGCGGATAGCTGGGCGTCTCGCGGGTATCCTGACCGCGCCCCGAAGCCCGCCCCACAAAACCGCCCGCGCCGAAGCGGTGAATCAGGGAGGTCTGGACGATGCCGGTGGATACGGTGCGGTCCGACAGCGACGGCGTGTTCTCGTAGAGCTTGTAACCTTTGGCGAGCATCTTGCCGAAGCCGTACAACAGATGCTTCAGCGCCTCGGCCCCCTCCTCGGACAGGTCGCGGTCAACGCCGCCTGGCACGATGCGGTCCATGTTGAGGCGATGGCCGAACAGGGCGTCGTTGGCGCGCAGGATCTTTTCGCGCAGCACGCCCATATGGGACAGCATTACCGCGAAGGCGGCGTCGTTGCAGACCGCGCCGATATCGAAGACGTGGTTGGCCACCCGCTCCATCTCGGCCATCAAACCCCGGACCCAGTGGGCGCGGGGCGGAACCTCGCAGCCCGTGGCCGCCTCGACCGCGCGGGCAAAGGCCAGGGAATAGGCCACGGTGGAATCGCCCGACACCCTGGCGGCGATACGCTGGGCCTTGTCCAAGGGGGCGCCTTGCAGCAATCCCTCGATGCCCTTGTGCTGATAGCCCAGACGCTCTTCCAGCCGGACCACCGCCTCGCCCTGGCAATGAAAGCGGAAATGTCCCGGCTCGATCACTCCGGCATGGACCGGTCCCACGGGAATCTGGTGCAGGCCTTCGCCGACGGCCTGGAGAAAGGAATAGCCATCGGGCTGGGAGGGCGGCGCCATGGGCTGGGCGGCCAGCGGCATGCGGCTCGGCCAGCGCCCATGATCGAGCCAGGGACGCCGGTCCTCCAGCCCCACCGGGGTCAGGCCCCAGACGTCGTGGATGGCGCGCTCGATGCGGATGACGCCGGGCCGCACATTGCCTAGGGCGGGAAAGCGGCGGTCGTCGCAGTAATGGGACGCCACGGCGATATCGCCGCTGGTCTCGTCCCTCAGCGCCACATGGATGTGGTCGCGCTCGGCCCATTGGGCCATCACCGACCATTCCGCCACCCGCAGGCGGTCGATGAGCAGGCGCCAGCCTCTGAGATCAAGGACGAAGCGCGGCCATGGCCGGTGCCCCTCGACCCGCTGGCCGAGGCTGAGAAACTCCAGCAGGGTGACGTCGCCCATCATCCCAGGATCCTCGCCACGCTTTGGAACCAGGCCACCAGTTCCTTGGGCAGATACAGCCCCGCCACCAAGACCAGCAGCATATGGACCCAAAGGGGGGTCAGCGCCAGGGCCATGGACAGCGGCCCGGCATGGCCGTGGGCGTGGGCGTGGGGCGGCGGCTCGCCGAAGGCCATGCCTTGCAGGCGGGCCACCAGGGCGCCGAAAGCCAGCAGCAGCCCGATGGCCAGCGGAATGGCCAGCAGCGGAGCGCGGGCGAAGGTGGAGCTCAGCACCAGGAACTCGCTCATGAACACCCCCATGGGGGGCAGGCCGGCGATGGCCAGCACCGCCAGGACGAAGCCCCAGCCCAGAACCGGATGGGACTGGGTGAGGCCCTTGATGGAGGCGATGCGCTTGGTGCCCAGATTCTGGCTGATGATGCCGACCGCGAAGAAGATGGCCGACTTGGTCAGGGAATGCATGGTCATGTGCAGCAGACCGGCAAAATTCGCCACCGCGCCGCCCATGCCGAAGGCGAAGGTGATCACCCCCATATGCTCGATGGAGGAATAGGCGAAGAGGCGTTTGATGTCGCCCCTGCGGTACAGCATGAAGGCCGACAGGAACAGACTCGACAGCCCCATGACGATCAGCAGCGGCCCCGGCGTCAGCGTGGCTCCGTTGGCGGCGATAACCATCTTGAAGCGCAGCAGGGCATAGAGCGCCACATTGAGCAGCAGGCCCGACAGCACCGCCGAGATGGGGGTGGGACCTTCCGCATGGGCATCGGGCAGCCAGGCATGCAGGGGCGCGAGGCCCACCTTGGTGCCATAGCCCACCAGCACGAAGACGAAGGCCAGATTCAACAGATCAGGCTGGAAGCGATGGGCCTGCTTGATCATCAGGGTCCAGGCCATGGCGTCGGCGCCGTCGCCCATCACCGGCTGGGCGGCCAGATAGACCAATGTGGTGCCGAACAGGGCGAGGCCAATGCCCACCGAGCACAGGATGAAGTATTTCCACGCCGCCTCGATGGCTTCGCGCGTGCGATAGAGGCTGACCATCAGCACGGTGGTCAGCGTCGCCGCCTCCACCGCCACCCACATCACGCCGGTATTATTGGCGCACAAGGCCAGCAGCATGGTGAACAGAAAGGCCTGGTACATGGAGTGGTAGAAGCGCAGATGCAGGTCGGAGAGACGCTGCGCCTCGCTTTCGCGCGCGATATAGGCCGCCGAGAAGATCGAAGTGCTCAGCCCCACGAAGGCGGTCAGCACCACCAGATAGACGTTGAAATCATCGATGAACAGCAGCCGCGTCGGCTCGGGCCGCACATGGATCAGCATCAGGGATGAGCCAAACGTGATGACGGAGGCCAGCACATTGACCCAGGCCGCCACCCGCCAGTCCTTCAGCACCGCCAGGAATCCCGCCGAGCCCAAGGGCACGCCCAAAATCCACAGCAGCGGATTGTCGAAGCCGGGAAGCATGGAGACTATGCCGAACATCAGCGGTCCCCCCGGTGGGTTTCCAGATCGGCCAGGTCCAAGGTGTCAAAGCGCTCTCGGATGCGAAAGAAGAAGATGCCGAACAAGGTCATGGCCACCAGCACCGAGAAGGCCACCGAGATCTCCACCACCAGGGGCATGCCCTTGGCCGACACGGCGGCCAGGATCAATCCGTTCTCCAACGCCATGAAACCCACCACCTGGGTGACGGCATTGTGCCGGGTGATCATCATGAGGAGGCCCAGCAGGACCACGCTCATGGCCAGAGCCAGGCTTTCCCGCGTGAGCGCCGCCGCATTGGCGGTAACGGGCAGGACCAGAAGGATGGACAGCGTCACCAGGGCGACCCCGGCCATCATGGTCCAGCCGATGGACATGGCGGTCTCGACGTTCTTATGGATGCCCAACTGCTCCACCAGCCAGTGCAGCGCGATGGGCACGATGATCGCCTTGAACACCAGGGCGATACCGGCGGTGACGTAAAGATGCGGCGCGTGCTGGATATGGGCCTGCCACGCCGCCGCCGCCGCCAGGGCCAGGGCCTGGAAGGCGAAGGTGTTGAGCACGGCGAACAGGCGGCGCTGGTACAGAAGCTGGAATCCGGCCATCAGCACCGTGGCGCCGATCAGATGGGCGATATCATAGGAAATCTGCGCGCCCATCACACCGCCTCCGACACATAGAGGAAGATGGTGGCCAACAGGCCCAGCAGCAGGGCTCCCCCTAAGAAATCGGCATAGCGGAATACCCGCATCTTGGCGATGGAGGTCTCGAACACGCCCAAAGCCGTGGCCAGGACAAAGCACTTGGCCAGGAAGGCGGCCAGCCCGACGGCTAAAGCCAGGGCGCCGCCCTCGGACTGGGCCATGCCCCAAGGCGCGAAGAGGCCGCCGATCAGCGCCATGAACAAGGTGAGGCGCACCATGCCCGCACCCTCCATCAGGGCCAGATGGCGGCCGGAATATTCCAGCACCATGGCCTCATGCACCATGGTCAGTTCCAGATGGGTGGCGGGATTGTCGATGGGGATGCGGCCGTTCTCGGCGATAGCCACCATCACCAGGGCGGCCAGCGCCAGACCCAGCGACACTTCGATACCCACGCCGCCCGACAGGACGAAGGCGATGATCTGGGCGGGCGCCGTGGTCCCCGATATCAGCGACAGGGAGAAGGTGACCATCAGCATGGCCGGTTCGGCCAGACTGGAAATCATCATCTCGCGGCTGGCCCCCAACCCGCCGAAGCTGGTCCCCACATCCATGCCCGCCAGGGCCGTCCAGAACCGCGCCACGCCCAACAGCGCCACCAGGGCGATCAGATCGGCGGCCTGGGCCAGGAAGAGATGGGTAGTGAAGGCGGGCACGATGCTTGCGGCCAGCCATACCGCGCCGAAAGTGACATAAGGCGCGACTCGGAACACCCAGGAGGCGGAATGGGCGACCACGGCTTCTTTCTGCAAAAGCCGGTAGATATCGCGATAGGGCTGGAAGGGCGAGGCGCCGATACGCCCGTTCAGCCGCGACTTGACCAGCCGCACCCAGCCGGTGATCAGCGGGCTGATGGCCACCACCAGGATGATCTGCAGCAATTGCCAGAGGATGGCGCTCATGGGGCCGTTCTCCTCGGCCTGTGATCCCGAGCGAAAGCGAAGAATCTCCGCTTGGCAGGACGGTGCCGGTTCTGAACCGTCGCGCCAGGACGAGATCCCTCCTCCCGATGGTCGTCGGGATGACCGGTCAGATATTCTGCCGTCGTCTCGCTCATTGATTTTGCCTCACCGCGACGATCAGCAGCATGAAGACCAAAGTGGCGAACATCATCAGCAGATAGCGCCGCACGGTCAGATACTGGATGCGGTTGACCAGATCGGCGATGAAATCCACCACCCGGCCGATTCCGGCGTAAAGCCCGACCCAGATGGGATCGATGATGCGGACCTTCATCTCCGCCGGACGGTTGTCGCCGGGATCGGGCATGTCGACGCTTTCCCGGGCGGCGAAGATGGAGGCGCAGAAGACGCGCCGCAGCGGCTGCGAGAAGCTTTGCCCGGTATACTGGCTTTCCGGGATGCTTTCCTTATGGCCGCAATCCCAGGCGTCGGCGCGCCGCACCCTGGTGGTGCCAAAGCCGTGCACCAGCAGCAAGGTGATGGCGCACAGGCCCGCCCCGGTCATCACCAGAACCGTGCCGGAATAAGATCCGCGGGTGGAACTGACAGGGCTCAGCCACGGCCAGCCCAGATCGGCGGAGACGGCGAAGCTTACCCCGGTCAGGGGCGTCACAACATGGGACAGGGCGTCGGTGATGGTCACCGGAATGGCGCCCAGCACCACGCACAGCACGGCCAGCAGGGCCACGGTCCAGCGCATGGTGGCGGGGACCTGATGGGCCTGGGCGGCGGCCTCCGAGCGGGGCCTGCCCAAAAAGGCGATGCCATAGGCACGCACGAAGCAGGCGGCGGCCAGGGCGGCGGCCAGGGCCAGCATGGCGCCCACCACCGGCACGCCGAACTTCATGGCCCAATGGGGCAGGCTCGGCCCCTTGAACAGGGACTGGAAGATCAGCCATTCCGAGACGAAGCCGTTCAAGGGCGGCAGGGCCGAGATGGCGATGGCGCCCACCAGGGCGGCGACGCCGTTCCAGGGCATGCGTTTGGTCAGCCCCCCCAGCTTGCCCAGGTCGCGCTCGCCGGTGGCGGTGATCACCGCGCCCGCCGACAGGAACCACAGGGTCTTGAAGATGGAATGGTTGACGATGTGGTAAAGCCCGGCCACCAGGGCCAGGGCGGCCAGGGTCTTCTCGCCGCTGCCCTTGAAGGCGATGGCCAGGCCCAGGCCGATCACCACCACGCCGATATTCTCCACCGTGGAATAGGCCAGCAGCTTCTTCAGGTCGTCTTGCAAGATGGCGTAAAGCACGCCCATCACCGCGGTGATGCCGCCGATGACCATCATGGCCGCGCCCCAGGCCCAGTTCACATGGCCGTGCAGGTCGAACAGGATGCGGATCAGGCCGTAGAGCGCCACCTTGGTCATCACGCCGCTCATCAGGGCGGAGACATGGCTGGGCGCCGCCGGATGGGCCAGCGGCAGCCAGGCGTGCAGCGGCACCAGGCCGGCCTTGGACCCAGCGCCCAGCAAGGCCAGCAGCACCACCAGGAATCCGGCGATACCGTCCAGTTTGGCGGCGCGCATGGCGGAGAAGGAATAGGCCCCCTCGCCCCCGGCCATCAGGCCGAAACAGGTCAGCAGGCAAAAGGTGCCGAAACAGGCCATCACCAGATAGACGAAGGCGGCGCGGCGGTTCTCGGCATTCTTGTGGTCGGCGAGGACCAGAAGCCAGGACGACAGTGACATGAACTCCCAGGCCACCAGGAACATGAAGGCGTCATCGGCGATCAGAACCGTGTTCATGCCGAACAGGAACAGGGGATAGAAGGGCGTCACCCGACGCGGCTCGGGCAGATGCGAGCAATAGCCGATGCCATAGGCTGAAGCCGCGGCACTGGCCAGATTGACCACCACCATGAACAGGGCCGACAGGTTGTCCAGGCGGAAATGGGCGGCCAGCCAAGGCAGGCCGATGGGCAGGATGATGGCCGGGCCGGTGCCGGGCGTCTGGCCCAGATGCTTGATCCCTCCGGCCAGCAGGGCCAGGGAAGCAATCATGCAGCAGAAATAGACCATTCTGTGCCGCCACATTTCCGCACCAGCCGCCACGCCAAGCACGGCGAGGGCAAGAAGCGCGGAAAGGGCGGCGGCAATCAGCATCGGCTGTGCGGCCCCTGGGCTCTGTCGCAGGACATGGTCATCGCCTCCCGTGAATCCCCCGTGCGCGGGGCCGGTTTTCCGGCCCTCATCATCTCGTCTTATGGCGAGGAGGCCAGAATCATAACCACCCAAGAGGGCGGGCGCAAGGCCGCCCGGAGCCCGGATAAGGCTCCGGGCGTTTTCTTTTGTCCAAGGAGATCAGCCATGTCCACCCTTCCCCTCACCGAGGGCAACCTCAAGACGGCGATGACCGATCCGCGCTACACCAATTCCCGCCACCCGGAATACAAGTCGTGGCGCGATATGGTGTCGAAAGGCTTCGCCACCCTTTACCCCGACGACGCCTTGCGCGGCGACCACACCGACCAACTGGACCGGCACCAGGGAGCCGACGGGCATATCTATGCCTCCGATGGAACCAAGGTCGCCGACGGCACCATCCGGGTCCGCAGCTACACCCGCACCGTCAATGGCCAGGTGGTGGAAGTCGCGGCGCACGAAAGAAGTGGCGGTTCGTCGCCCGGCACCATGCGGGGGCTGCTTAACTCCCGCATTCCTGTCGCGTCCAGTGGCGGGAGCGCCATAGGAGATCGGCAGGAGATTACTCCGGCCATGAAGGAAAGATTTGCGGACGAGCATCTCGCCGACGCTCAAAAGGTGGCGGACCGGCTGAACGTTCCTGTCGAGAATATTCTCGGACTGTCAGCACTTGAGGGAGGCTGGGGCATAAATGGCCGCTTTGCGGCAGAAGGAAACAACTACTTCGGACTGCATTACAATAAGGATGACCCCCATGCGTCCGGGTATCTCCTCACCACCGATGGGGCTGTGAAGGTGGCAAAATACCCAGATTATGCGGCTTCTGCGAACGCCTTTGCCGACAAATTTGGGCATCTTGTTCAAGGGGTCCAAGATCCGCGAGAGTTTGCAAAAAGGCTTCAGAATGCCGGGCTATTTGGCATAAACAGGGATGGTTCGAAAGTGCCGAGCTATGTTGGTGGCGTCGCAGGCACAATCACAGGCTTCAAGAATCGATTGGCGAGGCGGCGGGGCGCATCATGACAAGGGGTCAGCGAGTGTCGATTTTACCCTGGGCGGTATTGTTTCTCGTGTGCGTCAACGCGGCTTTCGCCCAGGATGCCGCGATAAAAGTTGGGAAGGAGGAGGCCGCGATGCTGGCATCGCTGGCCCTCTCCAATACGGGAGGAAGCTTCGAGGGCGAATTGTCGCCAAGGAGTGGATTTTATATTTTTCAAGG
Source organism: Paramagnetospirillum magnetotacticum MS-1 (assembly GCF_000829825.1). Lineage (NCBI taxonomy): Bacteria > Pseudomonadati > Pseudomonadota > Alphaproteobacteria > Rhodospirillales > Magnetospirillaceae > Paramagnetospirillum > Paramagnetospirillum magnetotacticum. Next base: position 1,135,884 of record NZ_JXSL01000030.1, read on the forward strand.
TGTTAATCCAGATTCCGAAAGAGAGGGCTCGGTCACTTTCGGCTTTTTTGCCGTCAACCCCTGGACCGGCGACGTGTGGGATATGTGGGACTGCGGCAAGCGCTTCAACACGCCAGCCCTGCGCAAGGCTCAGGCCGTCATCCGCAAGCGCTTCACCGCCGATGAAGCCAAGCGGTACCAGGAATTGCGCGACCGCTATCCCGGTTGCGATGTGGGATAAACGACCGCGACGGCGGCTCTAATCGCGGGCAAGGGCCCGCCAGGCGATGTCGCGGCGGCAGAAGCCGCCCGGCCAGTCCAGCGCGTCCACCGCCTTGTAGGCGCGTTCGCGCGCTTCGGCCACCGTGGCGCCCTTGGCGGTGATGCCCAGCACCCGGCCGCCAGTGGCGACCACCTGGCCATCCTTCAGCGCGGTTCCGGCGTGCAGCACCGTGACGCCTTCGACCTGGGCCGCGCGGTCCAGACCGCCGATCACCGTGTTCTTCTCGTAAGTGCCGGGATAGCCCTTGGCGGCCATGACCACCACCAGGGCGACATCGTCGGACCATTGGAGGTTGACGCCCGCCAGCTTGCCCTCGGCACCCGCCGCCAGCACCGGCAGCAGATCGGAGTCGAGGCGCGCCATCAGGACCTGACATTCGGGATCGCCGAAGCGCACATTGTATTCCAGCAGCTTCGGCCCGGCCGACGTCACCATGATTCCGGCGAACAGCACGCCGGTATAGGGCTTGCCCATCTCGGCCATGGTCTTGACCAGGGGTAGGATGGAGCGCTCCATGATCTCAGCCTGGATGGCATCGGTGACCACGGGGGCGGGGGAATAGGCGCCCATGCCGCCCGTATTGGGGCCGGTATCGCCGTCGCCCACCCGCTTGTGGTCCTGGGCGGCCACCAGGGGCAGCGCCGTGCTTCCGTCGCACAGCGCGAAGAACGAGCATTCCTCGCCGTCCAGGAACTCCTCGATGACCAGTTCGTTGCCCGCGTCACCAAAGACACGCTCGCCCATCATCATGTCGACGGCGGAAAGCGCCTCCTCGAGAGTCATGGCCACCACCACGCCCTTGCCGGCTGCCAGCCCATCGGTCTTGACCACGATGGGGGCGCCCTTTTGGCGGATGAAGTCCTTGGCCTTCTCCATGTTGGTGAAGCGGCCATACCAGGCGGTGGGGATGCCGGCCTTGGCCGCCACATCCTTCATGAAGCCTTTGGAGCCCTCGAGTTCGGCGGCTGCCGCCGAGGGGCCGAAGACCTTGATCCCGGCGGCACGGCACTTGTCGGCGAGGCCGAGGACGAGGGGCGCCTCAGGCCCCACCACCACCAGATCCACGGCATTGGCCTTGGCGAAGGCCAGAAGCTCGTCCACCTTCTCCGCCCCGATGGCGACGCATTCGGCGGAATCGGCGATCCCGGCATTGCCCGGCGCGCACCACAGCCTGGTGAGCAGGGGCGAGGACTTGAGCTTCCAGCACAGCGCATGCTCGCGCCCGCCCGAACCGACCACCAGAACCTTCATGTCCGCCTCCGTCACTCGATTGGCGGCGTTTTAGCACTTCCGCCCGTGATTGCAAAAGGCCATCATCCCGCCATGAACGAAGAGCGCCCCGCCCCATCCAACGTCCCGGAATATTCGGTCTCGGAACTGTCCGGTTCCTTGCGCAAGACCGTGGAGGACGCATTCTCCTTCGTCCGCGTCAGAGGCGAGATATCGGGGTTCAAGCGCCATTCGTCGGGGCACCTCTATTTCGCCTTGAAGGATGCCGATGCGGTGCTGGACGCGGTGTGCTGGCGTGGATCGGCGGGCAAGCTTTCCATTGGGCCAGAGGACGGCATGGAGGTGGTGGCCACCGGGCGTCTGACCACCTATCCCGGACGCTCCAAATACCAGATGGTGGTCGAGCGCATGGAACTGGCGGGCCAGGGCGCCCTGCTGAAGATGCTGGAGGACCGCAAGAAGCGGTTGATGGCCGAGGGGCTGTTCGATACGGCCAAGAAACGCCCCATTCCCTTCCTGCCCGAGGTGATCGGGGTGGTCACCTCGCCCACCGGCGCGGTGATCCGCGATATCCTTCATCGTCTGGCCGAGCGTTTTCCCCGCCGTGTCCTGCTGTGGCCGGTGGCGGTGCAAGGAGACGGCGCGGCAGCCCAGGTGGCCGCCGCCATCCGGGGCTTCAATGCCCTGGAGCCCGGTGGTGCGGTGCCGCGCCCCGATGTGCTGATCGTGGCCAGGGGCGGCGGTTCGCTGGAAGACCTGATGGCCTTCAACGAGGAAATCGTGGTGCGCGCCGCCGCCCAATCCGCGATTCCGCTGATCTCGGCGGTGGGGCACGAGACCGATACCACGCTGATCGACTTCGCCTCCGATCTGCGCGCCCCCACGCCCACCGCCGCCGCCGAGAAGGCGGTCCCGGTGCGTGCCGAACTGGTCGCCACCGTGGCCGAGATGGGGTCGCGGATGATCGGCGCCATGCAGCGCGGGCTGGAGGAACGGCGCAATCGCCTGGGCCATACCTTCCGGGCGCTGCCCCATCCCCGCCGGGTGATGGAGGATTGCGCCAGGCGTCTGGACGAGCGGGCCGAGCGATTGCACAACGCGCCGCGCCTGCTGCTGGAGCGCCGCCGCGCCGAGTTGGACCGTCTGGCCGCCCGGCTGCGCCATCCGCGCGAACAACTGGCCGAGGCGGGGCACAGGCTGGCGGCGCTGTCCACCCGCCTCGACCATGCCATGAAGACGGTGACGGCGGCTGAGCGTGCCGCCAATGAGCGCCGCTCGCTTCAGTTGGAGCAGTCGGCCGCCCGCCTGATCCAGGCCCTGCCGCGTTTGCTGGACGAAAAAGCCAAGCGCGTCGCCCATGCGGGTCAGTTGCTGGAAAGCTTCTCCTACCGCAAGGTCCTGGAGCGCGGCTTCGCCGTGGTCAGGGACGAACACGGCGTGCCGGTCACCTCGGTGGAGGCCGCCAAGCCGGGCACGGCCCTGGCCGTTGAGTTCGCCGATGGCAAGGTGGGTGTGCGGGTCGAGGGCAGTTCTGTGCCGCCAGCGCCCAAGCCTCATCGCAAGCCGACGACGCCTGATGGTCGGCAGGGGTCTCTGCTTTAGGCGATTATCTTGCTGAAACGGTGAATTGAAACACGAAGGCACGAAGGGATGAAGGAACGAGAAGAGATTTCCTCTTCTTCGTGTTCCTTCGTGTCTTAGCGCCTTCGTGGTGAAAATTGGCCAAAAGCGTCCTATTCCATCCCCACCAGGGACTTGGCGAAGGCGTCTGCCTCGAAGGGCCGCAAATCCTCGGCCTTTTCGCCGACACCGATGGCATGGACCGGCAGGCCGAATTTTTCGGCGAGCGCCACCAGAACGCCGCCCCTGGCGGTGCCGTCCAGCTTGGTCAGGACCAGGCCGGAGACGGCCACCATGTCCTTGAAGATTTCCACCTGGGAATGGGCGTTCTGGCCCACCGTGGCGTCGAGGACCAGCAGCACCGAATGGGGCGCGGTCTCGTCCACCTTCTTGATGGAGCGCACCAGCTTGGCCAGTTCGGCCATGAGATCGGCCTTGTTCTGCAGCCGCCCGGCGGTGTCGATGAACAGCAGATCGTCACCCCTGGCCCGCGATTGCTCGACGGCGTCATAGGCGAGGCCCGCGGCATCGGCACCGGTTTCGCGCGCGATGACGGGGCAGTTGGTGCGCTCGCCCCAGACCTTCAACTGCTCGACGGCAGCGGCGCGGAAGGTGTCGCCCGCCGCCAAGGTGACGGACAGACCCGCATCCTTGTAGGTCTTGGCCATCTTGCCGATGGTGGTGGTCTTGCCCGAGCCATTGACGCCGACCACCAGCACCACATGGGGCTTGCGATTGGGGTCGATCGCCAGGGGCCGGGCCACGGGGGCCAGGATGCGGGTGATCTCCTCGGCCAGGGTCGCCTTGATCTCGTCGGAGGTGACATCCTGGCCGAAGCGGGTCTTGGCCAGATGCTTGGTGACGCGGGCAGCGGTGGCGACCCCCAGATCGGCGGTGATCAGCAGGTCTTCCAAGTCTTCCAGCGCCTCGTCATCCAGCTTGCGCTTGGTGAACAGGTCGCCCAGGCCCTGGGTCAGCTTGGACGACGACTTGGCGAGACCGGATTTGAGGCGGCCGAACCAGGAGGCGGTTTCCTCGGCGGGGACGGGATCGGGAGCGGGTGCGGGAGCCGCGTCCTTCTTCTTGCCGAAACCGAAGATGCTCATGCCAACTCCCCCACCAGCTCATCCCCCTCCACCGAGGTGATGCGCACGTTCAATATCGTTCCCGGCTCTGCCGTGCAACCCGCCACCCGCACGGGAAGGTAATGGGCGGAATGGCCCTTACCGTCTTTTTCGATCAGAACGCTTTCCTCGCTTCCGATCCGGGTCGCGAGGAAGGCTTCCATGGCGGCGGCGCCTTTGGCGCGCAGGCGGGCGGCGCGCTCCTTGACCACGTCGCCCTTGACCTTGGGCATGCGGGCCGCAGGGGTACCGGGCCGCGCCGAGAAGGGGAAGACGTGCAGATGGGTGAGCCCCGCCTCATCCACCAGTTCCAGGGAACGGCCGAACATCGCCTCGTCCTCGGTGGGAAAGCCTGCGATGATGTCGGCGCCCAGCACCGCATCGGGGCGAAGCGCACGTATGCGCGCCGCCAGGGCGATAACGTCGCTCCTGAGATGGCGGCGTTTCATGCGCTTTAGAATCGTGTCGTCGCCCGCCTGAACCGACAGATGGAAATGGGGCAGCAGGCGCGGCTCGGACGCCATGGCGGTCAGCAATTCCTCGTCCACCTCGACGGGGTCGAGCGACGACAGGCGCAGACGGGGAAGCTCCGGCAATGCGGCCAGCAGGCGGCGCACCAGTTGCCCTAGCCCCGGCTTGCCCGGCAGATCGGCGCCATAGGCGGTGACGTCCACGCCGGTCAGAACGACTTCGTTGAAGCCGCCCGCCACCAGTTCCTTGATCTGCTCGACGATGCGGCCCATGGGCACCGAGCGGTTGGGGCCGCGCCCGAAGGGGATGATGCAGAAGGTGCAGCGGTGGTCGCAGCCCTGCTGCACTTCGACAAAGGCCCGCGCCCGGCCTTCGAAGCCCGAGACCAGATGGGAGGCGACTTCGCGCACCTCCATGATGTCGCCCACCACGATGCGTTGGGCGGGCGGTTCGGCGAAGATGCCGGGCTGCATCTTCTCGGCATTGCCGAGGATCTGGTCGATCTCCGGCATGGCGTCGAAGGTCTCTGGATGGGCCTGGGCGGCGCAGCCGGTGACCACGATGCGGGCGTTGGGGCGCTCGCGCCTGATCTTGCGGATGGCCTGGCGCGCCTGACGCTCGGCCTCGGCTGTGACCGCGCAGGTGTTGACGATGACCGTCTCCACGCCGCTTTCCGTGGCCCGCGCATGCTCCTTCATCACCTCGGACTCATAGGCATTGAGTCGGCAACCGAAGGTCAGGACCTCTGGCGGCTTGGTATTCATGGAAGCAGGCTGGAATCCAGCACCCCGGTAAAGGCCACGGCCACCGGGCCGGTCATCAGCACATGGCCGTCCTTCAGCCATTCGATGGTGAGCGAGCCGCCGTCCAGGATGATCTCGGCCTTGCGGGGGCTAAGGCCGCGCCGGGCGGCGGCCACCAATGTGGCGCAGGCGCCGGTGCCGCAGGCCATGGTGATGCCCGCGCTGCGCTCCCACACCCGCATGCGGATGCGGCCCATGTCCGCATCGGGGGGGCTGAGGACCTGGGCCACCTCGATATTGGCGCGTTCGGGGAACAGGGCGTGGTGCTCTAGCCCCCGGCCCAATTGGGCAAGGGGCACCGCCTCGGCGTCGTCTACGAAAAATACCGCATGGGGATTGCCCATACTGACCCCCACCGGATCGGAAAGCGGCCCGGCGGTAATGCCCAGATGCAAGGTGTCCATGGCCTCGGCCAAAGGGATCTCGCGCCAGTCCAGCCGCGCCGGTCCCATATCCACGGCCACCTGATGGGGGCCGCGCGATTCGGCGTCCAGCAGCCCGGCCTTGGTCTGGAACACCACCTTGTCGGCGGCGATTTCCTTCATCAAGAGCCAGGCGACGCAGCGCGACGCATTGCCGCAGGCCGCCACTTCCGAGCCATCGGCGTTGTAGATCAGCATCTGGGCGTCGGCGCAAGAATCGGTGGCCTGGGTCATCACCACCAACTGGTCGCAGCCCACCCCGGTGCCGCGCGAGGCGATGGCGCGCACCCGTTCGGGGGTCAGGTCAATGGCATGCGCGCGGGCATCGAGGACGACGAAGTCGTTCCCCAGACCGTGCATCTTCAGGAATGGCCAGGCTCTCTCGCTCATGATGGCGTTATATGGGGCCTGGGCGCCTCAAGTCCAGCATTGCGCAAGGTTTTACCACACATGGCAGGTTGTCGTGGGCGGCACCGGTCCCTATCCTAGGGGAATGATCGAGTCCATGAATTTCGCCATCCTGATCGTCTCGGGGCTTGTGGCGCTCAGCATCTTCTCCAGCCTGCTATCGTTTCGCATCGGCGCGCCGCTGCTGCTGGTGTTTTTATGCGTCGGGCTGGTGGCGGGCGAAAACGGCCTGGGCCGCATCAAGTTCGACGATGTGCGGGCCGCCTATATGATCGGCAGCATCGCACTGGCCATCATTCTGTTCGATTCGGGCTTTCACACCAGCCTCAAGGCCTTCCGCGCCGCCTTGTGGCCCGCCATGGCCATGGCCACGGGCGGTGTGGTGGTGACGACCGCCGTGGTGGCTGTGCCGGTGCATTATCTGCTGGGCTTCGACTGGCTGGAAGCGGGGTTGATGGGCGCCATTCTCAGTTCCACCGATGCGGCGGCGGTGTTCTTCCTGCTGCGCGTCGGCGGCATCCATGTGCGCGACCGCGTGCGTTCGACCCTGGAAGTGGAATCGGGCAGCAACGACCCCATGGCCATCTTCCTGACCATGGCCCTGGTGGGGCTTTTGGTGGCCAAGGGCCCCATCTCGCCGGTGTCCATCGGCATGGAGTTCATCACCAAATTCGGCATCGGCGCTGCCGCTGGCATGTTCGGCGGCGGACTGATCGTGCTGGCGGTCAACAAGATGGGCTTCGAGCGGGGATTGCAGCCCCTGGCAGCCATCAGCCTGGCCATGGTGCTGTTCGCCGCGACGGAAGAACTGCACGGCAGCGGCTTTCTGGCGGTCTATATCGCTGGGCTGGTGGCGGGCAATGCCCGCATCAATGCGCCCGAGACCATGCGCCGCTTTCAAGACGGGCTGACCTGGCTGGCCCAGATCGTCATGTTCCTGACCTTGGGTCTGTTGGCGACGCCCTCGGAATTTCCGGCTTTCGCCTGGCAGTCCTTGATGGTGGCCGCCGTGCTGATCTTCGTGGCGCGGCCCCTGGCCGCCTGGATCTGCCTGTTTCCCTACGGCTTCAACCGCAATGAAACGGCCTTCGTCGCCTGGGTGGGATTACGCGGTTCGGTCTCGGTCCTGCTGTCCATCGTGCCCATGGTGGTGGGGCTGCCCCATGGACGGGACTATTTCATCCTGGCCTTCCTGGTGGTGCTGCTCAGCCTTGGTCTGCAGGGCTGGACCATCGGCGCGGTGGCCCGCTTTCTCAGCCAGATCGTGCCAAAGCGCATCGGCCCGGTGGAACGCATGGAATTGGAAATTCCCGGCGCGCGCCACGAACTGGTGTCGTACCGCATCGTGGCCGATTCCCTGGTGGCGCGCGGTCATCGCCTGCCCCGCTGGGCCGAACCTTCCCTGGTGGTCAGGGACAAGAAGTCCTATTCCAACCATGCCGCCAAGGGGTTGAAGCCTGGCGACACGGTCTTTCTGTTCGCCCGGCCCGAGCGGGTGCCCCATCTGGACCGGCTCTTCGCCTCGGCGGCTCCGGCGGCCGAAGCCGATTCGCGCTTCTTCGGCGATTTCGCCCTGGAACCCGGCGCCCATATGAAGGATCTGGCCCTGCTTTACGGCCTGCCAGTGGATGAGGCCGATTACGACATGTCGGCGGCCAATTGGCTGGTGCGCGAACTGGGGCACGAGCCGGGCATTGGCGACCGCGCCGCCCTGGGCGAGGTGGAACTGATCGTGCGGGCCCTGGATTGGGACGACCGGATCTCCGAGATCGGGCTGGCGGTGGAGCCCACCCGTATCGACGCCCCCCGGCTGCCGGTCTTTCAAAGCCGCACCGAATTGAAGGCAATGCTCAAACGCTGGATGAGGAAAACCACATGACCCTGATCAAGACGCACCGTCAGCTGATCGACGAGGCCAATGCCCTGATCACCACCATCGGCACCCAGGACGCCATCGCCCTTCACGGCGATCCCGGCGTGGTCTTCGTCGATATCCGCGACGTGCGCGAGTTGGAGCGTGAAGGCATGATCCCCGGCGCTTTCCACGCGCCGCGCGGCATGCTGGAATTCTGGGTCGATCCCACCAGCCCCTATTACAAGGACGTGTTCGGCCAGGCCAAACGCTTCGTCTTCTACTGCCAGTCGGCCTGGCGTTCGGCCCTGGCGACAAAGGCGGTGCAGGATATGGGCCTGGCCCCCGTCGCCCATGTGGAGGGCGGGTTCAAGGGCTGGAAGGAAGCGGGCGGGCCGGTGGGCCCGAAGCCCGAGCACAAGAAGGCGGGGTGATCCCCATCAACGCTTCAGATGTCCATAGGCCGGAAGGGTGGAGATGCGCTGGTCCTCCACCGCGCCGCCTACGGTGAAGTGGTAGAGGGACTGCCAGTTCCCGCCGCCGGGCGTCAGGCCCAGCAGGTCGTGCACCTCGTCATCGTGGTAGCAGCCGATGCCGGTGCCCGACAGGCCCGCGGCGGTGGCTTCCAGATAGAGAACCTGGCCGATCATCCCGGCTTCCCAGAACAGGCGGCGATAGGCCCAGGCCCCGTCCTCGGCCAGACTGCGCGTGAAATCGGCCAGCATGCCCAGGCTGAAGGCGCCGCGTCCGGCGATGTTCTGGGTGCAGGACAGTTCGGTGGCCGCCCAGGTGAAATCCCCCTCGGCAAGGCGGAAGAGCGGCAGGTTGGAGACGGACTTCTCCCAGAGGAAATGAGTATGGCAATCGGCCCGTAGCCGGTCCAGGGATTGCGGGTCGCGGATCAGGGCGTAAAGGCCTGGCGTCAGTCCCTCCACCCGGTGAACGAACAGAATCAGCGACAGACGCGAAGCCCATGGCCAAGACCGCCAGGGCACTCTCCCCTGATCGGCCAAAGTGGCGGCCAGCAGGCGCGTAAAGGCGTCCAGCCCCATGCCGGTGACGCCGTCCATGGCCTGGGCGCTGCGGCGGCGGCGGATGATGGACCCGGTGGGCTCGGAGCTTCCCCCCAGGGGCGGCATGGCGACCGAGGGCGGCGGCGCGGCGGGGGCGGTGGCGGGCTTTTCCGATAGGGCCAGGGCCTGGCCGATCACTTCCCAGACCTCGTGGTCGGAACTCAACGCATTGGCCGTGCCCGTCCAGTGTCCCGTCACTGGCTGTAATTCCGGCTCGGGCAGAGGGATGGGTGAGACAACGGCGATCAGGTCGGGATGTTCCGGCTCGTATCGATGGCAGGACTCGGCGCGCTCCAGGCCCAGCAGCGCCGCCAATTGCTCGTCGCCCGGCGCGGTCAGGACCCGCAGATGCCAGCCCAGGCAGGCGGCGGCATAGGATGCGGCGGCCAGGGCATGGCCGCAATCATGCTGGCAATAGCGATAGGCGCGCTCGCCGTATTTCCAGGATTCCCGCCAGGGGATGGAGGAGAGCGCCAGCAAGAAAGCGCCGGCCGGCAACGCGGACGGAAGGTCATCTAACCGGCAGCGCTCTTCCAGGGCGTGATGGAACGGGGCGTAGTGATAAAGCCCTGGCCCCTCACCGACGCCGTCCACTGGCGGCAGGATCACCCACCCCTCGGTGGGGTGGAGGTTGCCGCTGCTGGGATTGTTGCGTAGCGCCCAGCGGGTGCCGCCCGCCTCCTTCCAGGCCGACAGGCCCAAAGCCAGTTCCAGGAACAGGCCCAGTCCGTCGGGGGTCAGGGGGGCGGGTTCTCGCCCTTCCAGTGCGGCGAGGGGCGGAGTCTCGGCGTCCAGGCGCAGCGGTAGGTCCACCCGTCGGGCGCCATCGAAGGACCGGAATGGATCGGGCTGAGTCTCCCAGTCGAGAAATCCCGGTCCACGGGCGTAGCGGCGGCTGAAATGCTTGGTGCGGGTGTGATAGGCGGCAATCTGGTCCAAAACTTCGCTCATGCCCATCTTTCCCCACTTCACGGCACACCATATATTGGAAAGAATACAGGCCGTAACACCCCCGAGTGCCGTGAATTATGACCGCTCCCCCTCCCACCGATCTGGCCGGTGAACGGCTGGTCCGCAAGACCCCCGATCGCATCCTGCCCCTGGATCAGGGGGATCAGGACTATATCCGCGCGGGACTTTCAGCGGTGCAGGAGGCTTTCGGCATCGCCGCGCTTCCCGATGTTCCCATCGCCTTGATGCCGGGACGGACGCTGATGCGCCTGCTGGTGGATCTGCGGGCCCGGCTGCGGCCGCGCAATCCCGACCAGACCGAGGCCTGGGGGCGGCTGGCCGGGGCCATCCTGATCCTGGACATGGCGGGTGAGTTCGCCAGCCAGCATTCCCTGGCGGAAGAACGCCGCCGGGCGCTGGAGCACGACGACCTGGATGATTAGGACCGCATGCCGCCATTAGGGGCAGATGAGGTCCACGGTCTCTTCGGCGATGGAGATTTCGGCGGGCAGGCGGGCGACGATGTCGCCGTCGCCCTGGACCGGGGCGCCGCGCGGCCCGGTGATCAGGATATTGCGGGCCGAGACCACCCGCACTTCGGGCAGTCCGGGCAACTTGCCCAGCGGCAGGGCCAGACCATAGCGCAACATGCCCGCCATGCCCGCATTGGGCAGGATGCACAATTCCAGCATGGGGGAGGTCAGATCGGCGTCGGGGGCGGCGATGAAGGGGCCGCCGTAAAAGCGGCCCTTGCAGGCCACCACCATGCGGGCCTCGTATTCCACCCCATCGGCGCGGATGGTCAATTTGGGGAAGTCGTAGCCCACCGCCTGACGCAGGCTTTCCACCACATAGGCCAGCTTGCCCGCGCGGCGCTTTAAGGCCGTGCTGACGCATTCCACCACATGAGCGTCGAGACCGGCGCCCGCCATCAAAAGGAAACGCCGCCGGTTGACCAGCCCCACATGGATGCGCCGCGTCGGGCCGAAGGCAATCGTGCGGGCCACCAGATCCACGTCGTCGGGATCAAGCCCGATCTCGCAGGCCAGAACATTGGCGGTGCCCAGCGGAATCACGCCTAGCGCCAGACTGTGCCGCCCCGCGCCCAGGCCGTTGAGAACCTCGTTGACCGTGCCGTCGCCGCCCGCCGCGATCACCGCATCGAAATCATCGGCGCTGGCCAGGGCGGCGAAGTCTTCGGCATCGCCCCGGCGCCCCGTCTCGCGGCAGGTCACCTTCGCCCCCAGGGCTTGGGCGGCGGCCACCACCTGTTCCAACTGCCGGATGCGCCGCCGCCCGGCGGTGGGATTGTGAATCACCAAGATCCGCCGCGGCGCCATGGCGGCAAGGGGATCTGTAGCGGTCGTGCAGGCAGCGAGATCGACGGTCATGGGGGCTGTGTATAGCGCGCCAGGATGCCTGGCGCGGTGAATTATTTGTTACGGCTATGCTTCAGTTCAATGAAATATCTGAAGGTTTGTTAAAATACACATGAATATTATTGGTGAGTGTCATATGTAAGGCATCAGAGCATATCAACACTTCTTCGGATGATAGCCCGATGAACGCCAGTCTCCATATCAAGAGGCGTTACAGGACCATCTGGATTTCCGATATTCACTTGGGCACGCGTGGCTGCAAAGCTGACGACCTGCTGGAATTCCTGAAAGTCACCGAGTCAGAAACCCTCTATCTGGTGGGCGACATCATCGACGGATGGCGGCTTAGGCGCTCGTGGTACTGGCCGCAAAGCCATAACGACGTGGTGCAAAAGCTGTTGCGCAAGGCGCGCAAGGGGACCCGCGTCGTGTTCGTTCCCGGCAATCACGATGAATTCGCCCGCGACTATCACGGCCTGCTGTTCGGCGATATCCAGGTGGTGACGACCATTCTGCACGACACCGCCGACGGCAAGCGCCTGCTGGTCCTGCACGGGGACGCTTTCGACGGGGTGGTCAAGCATGCCCGGTGGCTGGCCCATCTGGGAGACAGCGCCTATACCATGGCGCTGGCGCTGAACCATTGGCTGAACGTGGTGCGCCGCGCCCTGGGCTTTCCCTATTGGTCGTTGTCGGCCTATCTGAAGCACAAGGTCAAGAATGCCGTCCAGTACATCGCCAGTTTCGAAGACGCCATGGCCGAGGAGGCGCGCCGCCATGGCGCCGACGGCGTGGTCTGCGGCCATATCCACCACGCCGAGAAGCGCGACGTGAACGGTGTCCTTTACTGCAATGACGGCGACTGGGTCGAAAGCTGTACCGCCCTGGCGGAGAATTTCGACGGATCTTTGGAAATCATCCGCTGGCTGGAGGTCGAGGAAAACACATGCGCATACTCGTCGTCACCGATGCATGGCTCCCTCAAGTCAACGGCGTCGTCCGCACCCTCGACACCTTAAGGGCCGAGTTGGAGCGTACCGGCCATCAGGTGGTGATGGTCACCCCCGACCGCTTCCGCAGTCTTCCCTGCCCGACCTATCCGGAAATCCGCCTGGCCTTCAAGCCGGGGCGCAAACTGGCGGCCATGATCGAGGCGGCGCAACCCTGCGCCATCCACATTGCCACCGAAGGGCCCCTGGGCTGGGCCGCCCGGCGCTATTGCTTGCGCCGCAAGATTCCCTTTACCAGCGCCTATCACACCAAATTCCCGGAATACATCAAGGCCCGCTTCGGCGTGCCCTTGCCCATTTCCTATGCCGTGATGCGCCGTTTTCACGACGCCTCGTCGCGGGTGATGGTGGCGACCCAGGGAATCGAAAGTGAACTGGCGGGGCGGGGCTTCAGCAATATCGCCCGCTGGTCCCGGGGGGTGGATACCGAACTGTTCCGCCCGCGGCCCGAGGTCAGGGGCGCGGACGGTCCCTTTGCCCATCTGGCCGGGCCGATTTTCCTCTATGTGGGCCGGGTGGCGGTGGAGAAGAACATCGAGGCCTTTCTGGCCCTGGACCTTCCCGGTTCGAAGGCCGTGGTGGGCGATGGGCCCCAAGCCGACGAGATGAAGCGCCGCTTTCCCGAGGTTCATTTCGCGGGGGCCCGTTTCGGCGAGGATCTGGCGCGCCACTATGCCGCCGCCGATGTCTTCGTCTTTCCGTCGCGCACCGACACATTCGGTTTGGTGCTGCTCGAAGCCTTGGCCTCGGGCCTTCCGGTGGCGGCCTATCCGGTGCCCGGCCCCAACGACGTCATCGGCACCTCGCCCGCTGGTGTGCTGGACGAGGATCTGGGGCTTGCCGCCGAGGCCGCCCTCAGGATCGATCCGGCCCTGTGCCGGGCTCATGCCCTGACCTTCTCCTGGGAGGCCTGCACCTTGCAATTCCTCGACAATCTGCGGCCCTTCGAGATGGGGGTCTGGCAGGCGGCGGCGGAATGACTTAGCCTTGCGATCTCGCATGTGGGATCGGGAGAACGGGTCATGAGGGTATTGCCTGCCGTTATCGCAGTGCTGCTGACGGCCCTGCCCGCCATGGCGCAGAACCTCGACATCGATTCCCTGGCCGGGGTCTATAAGCACAAATTTCAGAACGGTTCGGTGGACGGCGACAAGTATGTCAGCGAGGACATCATGGAGATTGTCAAACTCGCTCCCGACCGCGCCTATCTCCGCCTGGCGCTGAATTTCTTCAACGGCCATTCCTGCAGCTTCTGGGGCGTCGTCCACGTGGCGGGGGACTCGCTGGTGCACCGTTCCAACGGGCGGTCGGGCGAGGGGTGCGAACTCAGCCTGCGCAGCCGGGACGGCAAGCTGATTCTCGACGACAAGGATGGTCATTGCCGCGCCTATGGCTGCGGGGCCAGAGGTACCTTTACCGGCACCTCCTTTCCCCTGACCAGCCGCCGCGACATCCGCTATCTGGACCGTCTCAAGGCTTCCTCCCAATTCAAGGAAGCCCTGGACGAGGATGCGCCCGCCGCCCGCTGACTCACCCGGCGCGAACGCCATCGAGGAAGCGCACCACCTCGTCGCGCAGATGGGCGGAATCGTCGGCCAGTTGACCGGCTCCGGCCAGAACCTGGCGCGATGCCGCCCCGGTGGCGCCCGCCGCTTCCGACACGCCCGCCACATTGGTGGAGACTTCGCGGGTTCCCTGTACCGCCTCCAGGACATTGCGGGCGATTTCTGAGGTGGCGGCGCCCTGCTCCTCCACCGCTCCGGCGATGCCCGACGAAATCTGGCGCACCTGATCGATCACCTTGCCGATATTGCGGATGGCGTCCACGGCCTGGCGGGTCTCGTTTTGGACGGCGCCGATCTGGGTGCTGATTTCCTCGGTAGCCCTGGCGGTCTGGTTGGCGAGATTTTTGACCTCGCCCGCCACCACGGCAAAGCCTTTTCCCGCCTCACCGGCCCGCGCCGCTTCGATGGTGGCGTTCAAGGCCAGCAGGTTGGTCTGGGATGCGATATCGGTAATCAGGCCGACCACCTGATCGATGCGGGCCGCCGCATCCGCCAAGCCCTGCACCATCTCGTTGGTGCGCTCGGTCTCCTCGGCGGCCTGGCGGGAAATGGCGGCGGCTTCGGTAACCTGACGGCTGATCTCGGTGATGGAGGAAGAAAGCTCCTCGGCGGCGGCGGCGACGGTTTCCACATTGGAGGTGGCCTGCCCGGCGGCCGAAGCGATGGTGGAGGCCTGGGCCTGGGACTGTTCGGCGGCGGCCGACATGCCCTGGGAGGCGGCTTCCATCTGGGTGGCCTGGGCCGAGACGCCCTTGACCAGGCCCATCACGCTGGCTTCGAAGGAATCGGCCATGGCCAGCATGGCGCGGCGGCGCTCAAGCTCGGTCCTGGCCTTGGCCTCCTCCTGCTCCTTTTTGAGGGCGGCGACGCGGATGGCGTTGTCCTTGAAGACCTGAACGGCCTTGGCCATCTCGCCGATCTCGTCCTTGTTGCCGATGGCCGGGATCTGGATGGAAGTGTCGCCTCCGGCCAGGGTCTCCATGGCCCCGGTCATGGCGATCACCGGCCTGCTGATGGAACTGCTGATGACGAAGGACAGGATCAGCCCGAGGATTACGGACACTGATCCGATCAGGATCGAGGTATCGATAGCGGTATTGATCTGCTGCTCGGCGCCGGTCTGGACCTCGACGGAAATGTCGCGGAAATTCGTCGCCAAATCCTCCCCCGCCACATCGAGCTTGTTGGCGATGGCGGCGGCGATGGGCGCGGAGGCGGCGGTTTCTGCGCTGTCCAGGGACGGGGCGTGGCCGTCGGCGATCTTCACCTTGGAGATTTCGCGGTCATAGTCGTCGAGCAGACGCTTCAGTTCCTCGACCCGAATGATGCGCTCTGGCGCGAAGGTTTGCGCGCGTAATTTGCCCAGATCCTCGCGGGCCGTGGCAAAGCTGGCGCGGGCGGCGGTCATCTTGGCTTCGTCGCCGGTCGCCAGGGCGGCCCAGATCCGCATGCGCCCCTGGAACATTTCCTTTTCAATCTGCTCGACCAGGGCCTGGTTGCTCACCAGCCGGATAGCCCGCGAGAAGGCCTTTTCCGTGGCCTTGCCCGAATAGATTCCATAGCCCGACAAGCCTGCGATCAGAAGGACAAGAAGCCCGAATCCAACCATCAATCGGGCGGCGATCCTAAGGTTTCCAAGCATCATGCGGTTCCTCGTTCGACATTTTCCCAGCCCGCAAGCCACCTTTGGCGGCATCGGGCATTCAATGGCGGCGCGCATTCTGCTGTGCCTCGAAGCAGGAGAGACTCTAAACGGGCTTATGCTGCACTGCGTCATTCGAGATGAAACGAATGGACGGCGATTGTGCATGTCTGCTTCCGAATTTCCGCGCGCATGGATTCGCCGATCCCCGTTTCGGTCCTGCCGGGCCTTGACCGCGCGGCCCGCTTCATGCTGTTGATGCCTCTACCTTGCCCTTCACGGAATGCCCCAACGTGGACAGACTGACCGGCGGTATCCGCCCCTATCTCCTGCTGTCGTTGCTGTCGCTGTTTTTGTATCTGCCGGGTCTGGTGGCTCTTCCGCCCATGGACCGCGACGAGTCGCGTTTTGTCCAGGCCACCCGCCAGATGCTGGAGACCGGCGATTACATCCGCATCCAGTTCCAGCAGGAGATGCGCGCCAAGAAGCCGGTGGGGGCCTATTGGCTTCAGGCCGCCTCGGTCAGCCTGTTGTCCGACAAGGCCACGCGCGAGGTCTGGCCCTATCGCCTGCCCTCGGCCCTGGCGGCTTGGGGTGCGGTGCTGATGACCTTCGCCTTCGGGCAATACCTGTTCGGGCGTCAAACCGCGCTGATCGGCGCCGCCTTGCTGGCTTCGTCGCTGATGCTGGTCTCGGAAGGCCATCAGGCCAAGACCGACGCCATCATGCTGGCCTGCACCGTGGCGGCCCAAGGCGCCCTGGCGCGCTTCTATCTTGGCGCCAGGGGCCAGGCGGCCATACCGGGTGCCCTGGTGGCTCTGGTCTTCTGGGTGGCCATGGGAGTCTCGGTCCTGGTCAAGGGGCCGGTGATTCCGGCCATCTCCATCCTTACCATCCTGGCGCTGGGATTCGCCGACCGGCAATGGGCGTGGCTGGTGGGCCTGCGGCCCTTCACGGGCATGATCGTGGCGGCATCCATCGCCGCGCCGTGGTTCGTGGCCATCTCCAACGCCACGGGCGGCGCCTTCGTCGGCGAGGCGGTCAAAGGCGACCTGCTGCCCAAGCTGCTGGGCGCCCAGGAAAGCCATGGCGGCTGGCCCGGCACTTATCTCGCCCTGGCGGCGGTGATCTTGTGGCCCGGCTCGCTGTTGCTGTGGCCCGCGTTGAGTGCGGCCTGGAAGGTGCGCCTGCGCCCCGAGATCCGCTTCTGCCTCGCCTGGATCATCCCGGCCTGGGTGATGTTCGAGATCGTGCCCACCAAGCTGCCCCATTACGTGCTGCCCACCTTTCCCGCCCTGGCGCTGTTGATGGCGGTAGCCGTGGTGGGGCGAGCGCCCGATCTGCGCTCCAAGCCCGCCAAGATCTGGTACTGGCTGTGGTGCGCGATCGGTCTGGCCCTGGCGGCGGCGGTGGTGATCGTCCCCTACCAGTTCGCGCCATCCCTTCCCGTCATGAGCATTCCCTCGGCCCTCATGATCGCGGGCGCGGTGCTGGCCGCCGCCTGGCTGGCCGTAAAGGAGCGGATGCTCCCGGCGGTCATGGCCCTGGTGCTGACGGCGGTGACCAGCTTCCAGGTGGTGTTCGAAGGCGTGCTGCCCAGCCTGGATTACCTGTTCGTCAGCCGTCAGGCCGCCGAGCTGGTGGCCAGCCGCCCCCATAGCGGCGCCGTGGTGGTGGCGGGCTATGCCGAGCCCAGTCTGGTCTTCCTGCTGGGCACTGACACGGTGCTGACCAGCGGTGAGAACGCGGCCCAGCACCTGACCAAGGGACCCGCCGCGCTCAGTCTGGTCTCCGACCGCGAGGAGGAGAAGTTCTTCGCCGCCGCGGCCACGCTGGGCGTCAGGCCGGTGGTGGTGGGTATGGTCAAGGGCTTCAACTATTCGCGCGGCCGCAAGGTGACGCTGACCGCCTATGCCGTGGAGGGCAAAGCGCCATGAAGCTGCTGGACCTCATCCTGCGCCAATGGGACAGGGGCGGCGACCGCATCACCCTGATCTGGGAGGAACTGGCCGGGTTCCGATCGTTCAGCGCCGGGCAATGGGCGCGCACCATGGCGCGGCCCCGGACCTGGGCCACACTTTATTGTGCCCTGGCGGTGGTGATCGGCTATTTCCTCCTGGACCGGCCGTTGGCTCGCTGGCTGAAGGCCCATGTGAGCGGTGATTTCGAGGGATTCTGGAAGACCATCACCTATCTGGGGCTGGGCGGCGTCTGGATGATTCCCGCCGGTCTGCTGACGCTCGGCCTGATCCTGTCCTCCCTGGCGGCGCCGGGGCTGGAGAAACGCGCCCGGCTGCGCCGCGCCGCCTGGGTGCCGGGCTTCCTGTTCCTGTCCATGGCCATTTCGGGCATCGCCGGCAACATCATCAAGATGCTGGTGGGCCGGACAAGGCCCGCCGCCCTGTTCGACAGCAATCTCTATGACTTCGTGCCCCTGACGCGGGGCTATCTCACCAATTCCTTCCCCTCGGGCCATTCCCAGGCGGCCTTTGCCGCCATGACCGCGCTCGCCTTGATCTTTCCGCGCTACGATCTGGCCTTCATCACCATCGCCCTGCTGGTGGCCTTGAGCCGGGTGCTGACCACCGTGCATTTCCTTTCGGATGCGGTGGCGGGGGCCTGGCTGGGCGCCATGGTCAGTGTGGCGCTCTATTCCCTGCTGACGGCGCGCGGCATCGATGTGCGGGTGCGGTTCGACAGGGATAAGAAACTGGTGGACTAAAAAGGCGCCCGCCGAAGCGGGCGCCTTTCGTCTCAATGCCCTCCCAATTGTGCTTCCTGGGCGTGTTCATGGGCTTCGCTCACCGCCACGTCATGCTCGGCGGGGGTCTCGGGATGGGCCATCTGCTTGATGATCAGGCCAGCCGCGGCGATCAGGCCGGGGATGGCGATGATGGTGAACATCTCGGAAAAGCTCATCTGGCGCCGCGACAGTTCCGCCACCAAGGTGGAACCGGCGATGCCGCCGAAGCGTCCCATGCCCAGCATCCAGGCCACACCGGTGGCGCGGCCCGAGGTGGGATAGAACCCGGCGGCCAGGGCGGGCATGGAGGATTGGGCGGTGTTCATCAAGGTGCCCGCCACCAGGACCAGGGCCACCAGAATTCCCACATTGCCCACCGCCTGGCCGATGCCGAAGATGAGCAAGGCGGTCAGGACATAGCCCGCGGCGATCACCTTGTTGCCGTTGGCGCGATCCATCAGCCATCCGAAGAAGATGGCTCCGACGCCCCCTAAGGGGAACAGGGCCGAGATCAGTGTGGCGCTCTTGGGATCGAGACCGGCGTCCTTGAGCAGCAGGGGCATCCAGTTGATCAGGCCGTAGAAGATGACCAGGCCCATGAAATAGGCCAGCCACATCATCATCGAGCCCACCAGATAGCTCCTGGACAGAACCACGCCCAGCCCGGCCTTGCCAGCGGGTGTCTTGGCCGCCGTCTCGGTCATGACGAAGTCCTGGGCGGCGGCGGCGGCGGCGGAAATGCGGGCCAGGACTTTACGGATATGCTCGGTGGGCTTCTTGCGGGCCACCATGTAGCGGATAGATTCCGGCAAGGCCGTTAGCATCAGAACCACCAGGGCCAGGGGCGCGATGCCGCCCAGCACCAGCACCGAACGCCAGCCCCATTGCGGAATCATCCAGGCGGCGAGGAAGCCGCCCAGGGCCGCGCCCAGGGGAAAGCCCGCGAACATGGCATTGGTCAGAAGAGAGCGCCGCTGGTCGGGGCAGTATTCGCTGATCAAGGTCACCGCATTGGGCATGGCGGCGCCCAGACCGATACCGGTAACGAAGCGCAGCACGGTCAGTGCGTCCAGGCTGCCCGCATAGGACGAGCCCAGGCTGGCCAAGGCGAAGAGCAGGGTCGCGCCGGTCAGGACCAAACGGCGGCCGAAGCGGTCGGCCAACGGCCCGGCGGACAGGGCGCCTGCTGCCAGACCGAACAGGGCGGCGGACAGAACGGGGCCGAGCGCGGGCTTGGCGATCCCCCATTCCTTGAGCAGGGAGGGCGCGATATAGCCGATGGCGGCGGTGTCGAATCCGTCCAGCAGCACCACGAAGAAGCACAGCGCGAAGACCGCCCACTGATAGGGCGAGAATCGGCTTTCATTGAGAAAAGTCTGGATATTCAGCGTGTTGGTCTGAGTCATCTCTTGGGTTCCGTCCAGTCTTCTGCCCGAAACCGGGCATGAGGGGGGCGTTGGGCCTCTATCGGGCCCTTGAATTCACTGCTTGTCGGAAAAGGGGGTCAGTCCTCGAAGGGCAGCCCCACATAATTCTCGGCGATGGTGGTTCGCCCGGCCAGGGAATGGACCACATAGTCCAGTTCGGCCTCCAGGGCCCGCTGCTCGAAGGGCGGCGTGTCAGGGAAGCGGTGCAGCAGATTGGTCATCCACCACGAGAAGCGTTCGGCCTTCCAGATGCGGCGCAGGCAGCGTTCGGAATAGCGGTCGATGCCTTTAGTGCTGCGGCCATAGAACTCGATCAGGGCGTGACCGAGAATGCGCACGTCCGATGCCGCCAGATTGAGGCCCTTGGCCCCCGTGGGCGGCACGATATGGGCGGCGTCGCCAGCCAGGAAGAGACGTCCGAACCGCATGGGCTCGGCCACGAAGCTGCGCAAGGGCGCGATGCTCTTTTCCAGGGACGGGCCGGTGATCAAGGCGTCATTGGCCGGGCCGTCGAGACGTTGGCGCAATTCGCCCCAGAAGCGTTCGTCGGACCAGTCCTCCACCTTTTCGCTCAGCGGCACCTGGAGGTAATAGCGCGACCGCGTATGCGAGCGCTGGGAGCACAGGGCGAAGCCGCCCTCGCTCTTGGCATAGATCAGTTCGTGATGGACCGGCGGCGTGTCGGACAAGAGGCCCAGCCAGCCGAAGGGATAGACCCGCTCGAAATTACGGATGGAGCCCTTGGGCACCGAGGCGCGGCACACGCCGTGGAAACCGTCGCAACCGGCGATGAAGTCGCAAGTGATCTCATGGCGTACCCCGTCCTTGAGATAGCTGACGCGGGGGTGGTCGGTGTCGTAATCCGACACCGCCACGTCCTTGGCCTCGTAGACGGTTTTGAGGCCTGCGGCCTGGCGGGCTTGCATCAGGTCGCGGGTCAGTTCGGTCTGGCCATAGACCATCACCTGCTTGCCACCGGTGAGGCCCGCCAGGTCGATGCGGTGGCGGGTGCCGTCCACCAACAGTTCGAAACCGCCATGGGGCAGCCCCTCGGCATGCATGCGCGCCCCTACACCGGCCTCGTCGAGCAGATCGACGCAGACCTGCTCCAACACCCCGGCCCGGATGCGGCCCAGGACGTAGTCACCGGTCTGGGCCTCGAGGATGACGGCGTCGATTCCGGCCTTGGCCAGGAGTTGGCCAAGGATGAGTCCGGATGGACCGGCGCCGATGATGGCGACTTGGACGCGCATGCTGATGCCCTCCCTATCCGAGTGTTTCCATGGCCATCAGGCCCGCCGCGGTGTTGGAGATGGGAATGTGGTAGTTGGTGTGCACCGTCTTGACCTTGTCGCCAAGCGCGCCGCGGCAGGTCAGCCAGTTCAGCAGTTCGATGCCCTGGGTGCCGGTCAGTTCCACCAGATCCTCGTTGGAATACTGGGTCACCCAGTCGGGGTCGGTAACCAGCTTGTCCATGAATTCCAGGTCGAACTTCTTGTTGATGAAGCCCGCCCGCTTCCCCTCCAACTGATGCGACAGGCCGCCGGTCCCCAGCACCACGACGCGGGCGTCGGAGTCCCAGGATTCGATGGCCTTGCCGATGGCGCGGCCGAAAGCCAGGCAACGCTTGGCCGAGGGCAGGGGGAATTGCACGGTGTTCTGGCAGATGGGAATGGTGCGCAAGGCCGCGTTGCGCTTGGGCCACAGCAATTCCAGCGGCAGGGTGAAAGCGTGGTCGACCAGCATTTCCTGACAGGTGGTCAGGTCGAACTCGGCCTCGATCAGCCGGTCGATCAGGTGCCAGGACAGGTCCTGGTCGCCCTTGAAAGGCGCCACGGTGGGAATGCCCCAACCCTCGTCGGCATTGTTGTATTGGGGGGCCGCGCCGATGGAGAAGGTGGGCATCTTGTCGAGGAAGAAGTTCAGCCCGTGGTCGTTATAGACCACCACGGCCACGTCCGGCTTGACCTTGTCCAGCCAGTCATGGACCGGGGGGAAGCCGTCGAAGAAGGGTTTCCAATAGGCGTCCTGCTGCAGGTTGCCCGCGATGGCGCGCCCGATATAGGGCACATGGGTGACGTTGATGCCGCCGACGATCTTGGCCATGATTACTCTCTCCCCGCGGCGACCAGCTTCGCCTGGAATTCTGCCTTGGTGACGCCCGTCTGCTGCGCGCCGACGTCTTGCATGTCCAGCTTGTAGATGCCGCCCAGCTTGGCGATGAAATAGGCGTTGCCGCCCGCGTCCAGCATGTCCAGCACCTGAAGGCTGATCACGGCCTTCTTCTGCTGCTCGTTCAGGCCGAACTTGTCGCAATAGGCGGCGGGGTCCTTGAGGAATTCCTGGCGGTTTTCCTCGGAGTTGAACGAGAAGCACATTTTGTTCAGGGCATAGCCTTTGCGGGCCATATCGCCGTCGAACAGGGTTGTGCCGGGGATGACCCGTTTGGTTTTAGATGCCACGAGATACCTCCTGTCTAATAATCTTCCGTGTCGATTTCGCTCTGGATGGCCGGGCTGTACCTAGCCCCCGACACGGTGGTTTGGTTGATGAGATCATCCAGCCGCGAGATCGTCTCCGGCGGAAGCTTGAGGCCGTCGGCACCCAGATTCTCGTCCAGGTGGTCGATGGATTTGGTGCCAAAAAGGGCGAAAATGTTGTCGCCCTGGGCCAGCAGCCAGGCCAGGCCCAGTTGGGCGGGGGTGCAGCCGGTCTCAATGGCGATGGCCTTGTAGTCGTCCAGCAATTTGAGATTGCGGGCGTAATTTTCGGGCTCGAAGCGCGGCATCTGGCAACGGATGTCCTTAGGTTCGAGCTGGGTCGCCGGATCGGTCAGATTGCCCGTGAGGAAGCCGCGCGCCAGCGGACTGAAGGCCACAAAGGCCGCCCCCAGTTCGCGGCAGGCGTCCAGCACCCCGATCTCGGGATTGCGGGTCCACAGGGAATATTCGCTTTGCACCGCCGTGATGGGGTGTTCGGCATGGGCGCGGCGTAACGTCGCGGCGGAAACCTCGGACAGGCCGATGGTCCTGACCTTGCCCTGTTCCACCAGCCGGGCCAGGGCGCCGACGCTTTCCTCGATGGGGACCTGGAAATCGCGGCGGTGCAGGTAATAAAGATCGATCACATCGGTTCCCAGCCGGGTCAGACTTTCCTCGCAAGTGCGTAAGATGGTCTCGGGCCGTCCGTCGATGACCTTCTTGCCGTCCACTCCGGTCATGCCGCATTTGCTGGCCAGCGTGATGTGCTGGCGGTGAGGTTTGAGCACCGCGCCGACCAAGCTTTCGTTGGAGCCGAAGCCGTACAGCGCCGCCGTGTCGAAGAAATCGACGCCCGCCTCCAGGGCACGCCGCAGCAAGGCCTCCGCCGCTTCGCGCCCCGGGGGCGTGCCGTAGGCGTGGCTCAAGTTCATGCAGCCCAGGGTGAGGGCGGTGGCGTTGAAGGGACCGATGCGGCGCTTTTCCATCACAGGGCCTGCTTCAACTGCTGTTCAAGGCGATGCAGAGTCCGATAGCAGGGCAGAACCTTGGCCACGCTGGCATTGGGCTCGCGCCCCTCGCGGATGGCGGCCAGGAATTCGCGGTCCTGCAATTCGATGCCGTTCATGGAGACGTCCACCTTGGTGACGTCGATGGGCTGGTCCTTGCCGTCGAACAGATCATCGTAGCGGGCGATATAGGTGCCCGTGTCGCCGATATAGCGGAAGAAGGTCCCCAGCGGTCCCTCGTTATTGAAAGACAAGGACAAGGTGCAGATGGCCCCGGTGCTGGACTTCAGCTGAATGGACATATCCATGGCGATGCCCAGTTCGGGGTGGATGGGGCCTTGCAGGATATTGGCGGCGACGATCTCGCCGCCTGCCTGATAGGCGAACAGATCCACGGTATGGGCGGCGTGGTGCCACAAAAGATGATCGGTCCAGCAACGCGGCTGGCCCAGGGCGTTGATATTGGTGCGGCGGAAGAAATAGGTCTGCACATCCATCTGCTGGATGGCGAACGCGCCGGATGTGACCTTGTTGTGGACCCATTGATGGCTGGGGTTGAAGCGCCTGGTATGGCCGCACATGGCGACCTTGCCGGTCTGCTGTTGCAGCATTACCAGGCTTTCCGCATCGGCCAGATTGTCGGCCATGGGGATCTCCACCATCACATGCTTGCCCGCCTTGAGGCAGGCCATGGCCTGGGAGGCGTGAAGCTGGGTGGGCGTGGTCAGGATGACGGCATCCACCTGCGCTAGGGCCAGGGACTCGGCCAGATCATGGGCCACATGGGCAATGCCGTATTTGGCGGCGATCTCCTCGGGCTTGTCTTCGGCCCGGCTGACCAGGGAGACCACCTGGACGCCATCGATCACTTTCAGCGCGTCCAGATGCTTGACGCCGAAGGCTCCGGCACCGATCAGGGCGATGTTGACGGGCTTGCTCATGACGATCAGGTCCTTTCTTCCGGCCAATAAAGCCGCATGGGATTGTCCACCAGCAGCTTGCGCCGCAGTTCGGGCGTGGACGCGATATGGGGGATGAAATCCACCAGCAGCCCGTCATCGGGCATGTGGTCCTTCAGATTGGGATGGGGCCAGTCGGTGCCCCACAGCACCCGGTCGGGGAAGGTCTCGACGATGGCCTTGGCGAAGGGCACCACGTCGCGGTAGGCGGCCCGTTCGCCGTCCAGGGCCTTGGGGCCGCTGAGCGACAGGCGCTCGGGGCAACTGACCTTGCTCCACACATTGGGATAGTCGCGCATGAACTTGACGAACAGCTCGAACTCGGGCCCATCCACCGGCTTGGTGACGTCCGGGCGGCCCATATGATCGACCACCACGGTGGTGGGAAGGGCGGTGAAGAAGTCCCATAATTCGGGCAGATCGACGGCCTCGAAATAGATCACCACATGCCAGCCCAAGGGCGCGATGCGGGCCGCGATCTCCATCAACTCGTCCTTAGGCGTGAAGTCCACCAGACGCTTCACGAAATTGAAGCGCACGCCCCGTACGCCCGCCGCATGCATCTCGGCCAGTTCGGCATCGCTGACCGAGCGCTTCACCGTGGCCACGCCGCGCGCTTTTCCATTGGAGGCCTTCAGGGCATCGACCATGGCGCGGTTATCGGCACCGTGGCAGGTGGCCTGGACGATGACGTTGCGGGCAAAGCCCAGATGGTCCCTGAGGGCGAAAAGCTGGTCCTTGGACGCGTCGCAGGGGGTGTATTTGCGCTCGGGCGCGAAGGGGAACAGGTGGCCGGGGCCGAAGACATGGCAATGGGCGTCGACGGCGCCGGGCGGCGGCACGAAAGCGGGTTTGGAGGGACCGGCATACCAGTCGAGCCAGCCAGGAGTCTTCTCGAAGGTCATGACGGGTCCCCTTGCTTGATGGCGGCCAGGATGCGGTCGGCCTCGATCCGCCAATCGCCCGATTTGGCGAAACCGGCGGCGGATTTGGCGCCGAAGACGCCCGCATCGGCCCAATCGGCGATCTGGGCCTGACGCTCGGCGGTGCCGCTGGCCGAGAAGGGATCAAGCCCGACCTCGCGCACCGTCTGGGCCACTTCGCGCACTTCCTCGGCGCGGCGCCGCCCGTGCAAGATCACCCGCTGGAAGAAATAGGCGCCCAGCTTCTCCCACTCCATGCCGGGAAAGGTTTCCACCAGCGAGGCGATCACCGCGTCTTCCACGCCATAGGCCCGGGCGGTGGTGAAGCTTTCGATGACCATGGACTCCAGGCCCTTGATCATGATGGACCGGCACATCTTGGTGGCCGAGGCCACGCCCAGCGTGTCCGATGCCAGTTTGGCGGCGAAGCCCAGACCGTTGAGCAAGGGTTCCAGCGCGCCCGCCTCCGGGCCGCCCAGCAGCAGCGGCACCTTGATGCGATAAGGCGGCACCGAGGTCATCACCGCGCCCTCGACGAAGCGCCCTTGCGCCCCGGTCACCAAACTGGCGGCCTGAGTCTTGGCCTTGGGCGAGGCCGAGTTGAAATCCAGATACCAGGTCCCGGCCTTGAGCCCCGGCGCGCAAGACCCGGCCACCGCGACCGCCTGGGACGCGGTCACCGCCGAGATCACCAGGCCCGACATGGCGGCCAGGGCGGCGTGGTTCGACACCAGTTCCACCCCGAAGCGCGCCGCGTGTTCACGCAACTCGCTCTCGGCCGCGCCGCCCAATTTGATGTCGTAGGCGGCGACGGTCACGCCTTGGGCGCGCAGATCCTCGGCGAGGATGCGGCCCACCTCGCCATAGCCGATCAGACCGATGGAGCAGTGAAGAGGGTTGTCGGGCGGAGTCATGACGGGCCTTTCTCCGTCATCCCCGCGAAAGCGGGGATCCAGGGGGTGCGTCGCCGATTTCTCCGCGACTCCTGGCCCCCCGCTTTCGCGGGGGTGACGAAGCCGGGGGGCGGTGACATCATCGGACTAATCCACATACTTCAACCCCGCTGCGGCCAGGGCGTCGCGCATCTTGTACATGTCGAGGCCCAGTTCACCGGCGGCGAGGCGGGCGCGCTTGGCCGCTTCGTTGTCTTCCCGCGCCTGCGCCGCGTCGGCGGCGGCCTGGGCCACGGCGGCGGGGACCACCACCACGCCGTCGTCGTCGGCCACCACCACATCGCCCGGATTCACCAGGGCTCCGGCGCAGACGACCGGGATATTGACCGATCCCAGCGTCGCCTTGATGGTGCCCTTGGCACTGATGGCCTTGGAGAAGACGGGGAAGTTCATGGCGGTGAGGTCTTTGACGTCCCTCACGCCCGCGTCGATCACCAGACCCACCGCGCCCCGCGCCCGGAACGAAGTGGCCAGCAGGTCGCCGAAGAAGCCGTCGGTGCAGTCGGCGGTCACCGCCGCGATCACCACGTCACCGGGCTGAATCTGCTCGGCCGCCACATGCATCATCCAGTTGTCGCCGGGGTGCAGCAGCACGGTCACCGCCGTGCCGCACAGATGCGCGCCGGTATAGATGGGGCGCATAGTGGGCTTCATCAGCCCGACCCGGCCCATGGCCTCGTGGATGGTGGCGACGCCGAATTTGGAGAGCTTGTCCACCGCGGCCTTGTCGGCGCGGGTGATGTTGCGTTTGACGATACCGAGATTGTTCATGGTCAGAGCCCCTTGGCCTTGAGCGCCCGGTCCAGGCGGGGATAGACGCGCCGCGCATTGCCCTCGTAGACCTTGAACCGGTCTTCCTCCGAGAGATTCAGCGTGGCCTCGATGTAGCGCTTGGTGTCGTCGTAATAGTGGCCGGTCTCGGGGTCGATGCCCCTGACCGCGCCGATCATCTCGGAGGCGAACAAGATGTTGTCCACCGGGATCACCTTGGTCAGCAGGTCGATGCCCGGCTGGTGATAGACGCAGGTGTCGAAGAAGATGTTGTTCAGCAGATGGTCGCGCAGCAACGGCTTCTTCAGTTCCTGGGCCAGCCCCCGGAAGCGGCCCCAGTGATAGGGAACCGCGCCGCCGCCGTGCGGAATGATGAACTTGAGGGTCGGAAAGTCTTTGAACAGATCCGAGGTCAGGCACTGCATGAAGGCGGTGGTGTCGGCGTTGAGGTAATGGGCGCCGGTGGTGTGGAAACATGAATTGCACGATGTGGAGACATGCACCATGGCGGGCAGTTCGTATTCCACCATGGCCTCGTAGATGGGATACCACGAGCGGTCCGAAAGCGGCGGCGAGGTCCAGTGCCCGCCCGAAGGATCGGGATTGAGGTTGATGGCGACGAAGCCGTAATCCTTCACGCACTTCTCGATCTCAGGGATACAGGTCTTGGGATCGACGCCAGGACTTTGCGGCAGCATGGCCGCGCCGATGAAATTGTCGGGAAACAGCCCGGCCACGCGGGCGCACAGCTCGTTGCAGATGGCGGCCCAGGTGGAACTGGTCTGGAAATCACCGATATGATGCGCCATGAAGCTGGCGCGGGGAGAGAAGATGGTGAGGTCGGAACCCCGCTCCTTCATCTTGGCCAACTGGTTGGTGATGATGGTCTCGCGCAGATCATCGTCGCTGATCTTCAGCTCCGAGACCTTTGGGGTCTGGCTTGGGTCCTTCAATCCGGCGATCTGGCGGTTGCGCCACTCCTCCAGCGCCTTGGGCGCCGTGGTGTAATGGCCGTGGATATCGATGATCATGCGGATTTTCCTTCCCAGATCGCGGCGGGGATCATCACCTCGCCCTTCATCAACAGTCGTGCGGTGCGCAGCAGCGCGGCACGAATGACTTTCTCGGGGTCTTGCGGGTCCAGTTCCAACTCGACGCTGAACTCGCCCGTGGGGTGCTCGACGGCGACGGTCTTGATGCGGCCATCGGGCACGCTGGCCAGTCCCTCGGTGACCGAGCCTTTCAGAACACAGGCGGTGGCCACGGTAACGGCGGCCAGCACGCCGATGGCGTCATGACAGACATGGGGAATGAAGCAGCGGGTTCCCACCGCGCCTCCGGTCGAGGGCGGCGCCACCAGACACATCTTGGGATAGTTCTTGGGCGTCACGTCGCCCAGGCCCATCAGGTGGCCTGCCTTGATTCGCAGGGTCTCGATGCGGGCCTTGAGTTCGGCATCGGCATTCATGGCCTCGACGCTTTCCGAGCCGTTGCGGCCCATGTCGGCGGCCCGGAACAGCACCATGGGCATGCCGTTGTCGATACAGGTGATTTCCAGCCCGTCGATGACGTCCTTGACCCGGCCCGTGGGCAGCAGGCCGGAACAGACCGATCCGGCGGTGTCGAGGAAGTTGATGGCGATGGGGGCAGAACTGCCGGGCACCCCGTCGATACGGGCCTCGCCTTCGTAGTTCACGCGGCCGCCGGGGGTCTGGACCGTGATGTCGCAGGCCATATGGGTATTAAGCGTCAGCACGCGCAGGGTGGTGGTTTCGCCTTGAGGTTTGACGATGCCGCGCTCCAGGGCGAAGGGCACCACGGCGGCCAGCATATTGCCGCAATTGGGCGTGGTGTCGACGGTGTCGGAATTGGGCTGCAACTGGGCGAACAGGAAGTCGAGATCGATTCCGTCCGTTGTGCTGGGCCGCACGATGCCCACTTTGCTGGTCAGGGGATGGCCCCCGCCCAACCCGTCGATCTGGCGGGCATGGGGCGAGCCCATGACGGCCAGCAGCACCTTGTCCCGCAGGGCGACATCGGACGGCAGGTCGCTCTCCACAAAGAACGGCCCGCGCGATGTGCCGCCGCGCATGAACAGGCAAGGGATCGGGGTCTGCATGACGTCGGGCCTCCCAGCATTCGACTTTGTCATGGTGACAAATCCGCGCCGGTTCACCAAGCCCCCCTGGGGCACTTTCAGCTATAGCAGATTGTTATAACTGGAATGGTTTTAGTCCATTTCTGTTTTCACCAGATCCTGCAACAGGGCCATGGCGCGGCGCCCCAGCGGCGTGATGGGTTTGTGGGCGGAAACGGCCATGAACAAGGTGCTGGACACGGAAGGGTCCACCAGTCGGCGCAGGCTGAAGGTTCCGGCGCGGCGCCAGGAGGCCAGGGCTGTCTCGGTCAGCACCGCATGGCCATAGCCAGCTGCCACCAGATCCAGGATGGAGGGGATGGAGGACACTTCCATCACCACTTTGAGGCGCACCCCGGCAAAACCCGCCTGGGCCTCCAGAAGACGGCGCATGGCGTGGCCGCGTTCGGGCAGGATCAGGGGATAGGCCCCCAATTCCGACCAGCGCAGAGGGGCGGAACTCTCGTCGGCCGGTCCCACCAAACCCAGCGGCTCGTCAGTGAGGCGGGTCACCTCGATGGCCGGGTTGGGCTCGGGATTGTGGACCAGGCCCAGATCGACGCGGCCAGTGGCGATCCATTCGGTGACATGGGTGGACAGGCCCTCGACGATGGCCAGACGCGCCTTGGGCAAGGTGGTGCGGAAGCGTTCCACCAAAGGCAGGATCAAGCGCCGTCCGATGCTGGGCGGCAATCCGATGACGATGCGGCCCGCCGGTTCGCCGCGCGCCGATTCCAGATCCTCGGTGGCGCGTTCCACCGATTGCAAAATGCCCACCGCATGGTCGAACAGCTTTTGTCCGGCCTCGGTCAGGGCCACGCCGCGCCCGGTACGGTGCAGCAGATTGGCGCGCAGATCGGTTTCCAGCAGCCGCACTTGGCGCGACAGCGCGGGCTGGGCGATATCAAGCACCATGGCCGCCTTGCTGAAGCTGCCCAGCTCGGCGACGCGCACGAAATATTCCAGCTGTTTGAGGTTCATGGGCGCCCTCGTCAGGCCGGGGCGTATTCCGCCATGCAGTTGGGAGTCTCCCAGACGCGGACCGCCACCAGCCGGGCGGTGGCGTCGGAGCGTTTGCGCACCGGGGCGACCAGCACCTCGAACCAGTGCTTGGCCAGGCATTCGGCGGTGGGTTGGAAGGGCACCACATATAGCTTGGTGCCCATGCGCGTGCTGGTGGTCAGCGCCGCGCCCTTCTCCTTGACCTCGGCCAGGATGGATTCGGCCCACCCCACCGCGCCTTGGGGCGCGAACAGGGCCAACAGTTCCCCATCGGCCGAAGAGGCGATGAAGCCGTGATCGCACGGCGCGTCGATGAGACGCATCATCTCGTCCTTGAGAAAGCCGAAATCCACCACCATGTCGGTCTGCTCGCCGCTGGGATGCAGGTGCGACGCCTCGCACTCCACCTCGATCACATAGCGGTGGCCGTGCAGGTTCCGGCATTTGGAGCCGTGGGTCATGATGCGGTGTCCGGCATCGATCTCGATGCGGCGGCGGACGCGGAAGGTGGACATCTAAGGTATTCCAACGATCTTGTGGGTCTGCAGGCTGAGCCGCCAGCGCGGATGAGTCAAGCAATGGGCGATGGCGGCGGCGGTATTGGCGGCCCGATCCGGCCCGTCCATGGGCTGGAGCAGGAAATGGGCGAAGTCCAGATGCTCGAAAGCTTCGGGCGCCGCGCCGTCCTGGGGGAAGACCAGTTTCAACTCGTCGCCCCTGGTCACCATCAGCTCTGTCCCGGCCTTGGGGCTGACGCAGACCCAGTCCAGGCCGGAGGGCAGACCCAATGTGCCGTTGGTTTCCACCGCCACCGAAAAGCCCAGGCCGTGCAGCGCATGGATCAGCGTCTCGTCCAGTTGCAGGCCCGGCTCGCCGCCGGTCACCACCACATAGCGGGTGGAGCCGCCCACGGCTTTCACCGCCTCGGCCAGGCTTTGGGCATCGGAATATTTTACGCCGCCGACGAAGTCGGTGTCGCAGAAACGGCAGACGGCCTTGGCGCGGTCTTCCTGGCGTCCGCTCCACAAATTGCAGCCGGAAAAGCGCAGGAAGACCGCCGCGCGGCCCGCCTGGACGCCTTCGCCCTGCAAGGAGTGGAAGATTTCGCGGACGGTGTAGGACATGAGACCGGCGATCCTTTGGTGCCGCCGGTCTCCTGCCGCCATTGCGGCGGCGGCCAAGGGCGCGGGAGCGCCCGCCCGGCGAGGGGCTAATAAAATCAGTGATCCGAGCCGTGGAGAATTTCGTCGGTGATGCCGGTCTCGTAGTCCAGCCCGGCAGGCGTCAGGGTCACCGCCATGGGAAAGCTGGCGCGGATCAGGCCCTTGCGCTCCAGCGCCACCCAGACCGCGCCATTGGCCAGGCCCGAAGCGTCCTTGCTCATCACCACCTTGCGGCCGACGTGGAAGTGGTTGCCATGGGGATGGGGCAGCGCCGACAAGAAGACCTCGCCGCTTTCGGTACGGGTCGAGGTCTCGGGATGGCGGGCCAGTTCCTGGAACAGGACCAGGGTCTTCAATTGCAGCGCATTGAGCTTCAAGGGATTGGCGCGGGGCGGCATGGGCGTCGACTCCTCAAGGGGATTGGGGGGCGGCATCATGGCACCTGCCGCCCCCCGATTCCAAGAGTCCTTGCCGCAAGACTGGCGATCAGGCGGCGATTTCACGCAGAAAGGCCGAGACTTCCCGTTCCAGTTCACTGCTTTGGCTGCGCAGCTGATCGGCGGCGGCGAATACGGTCCGGGCCATGGCGCCGGTCTCGCTGGCCGCGCCCACTACGCCGGTGATGTTGTGCACCACCTCGCGCGTGCCCGCGGCGGCGTGTTCCACATTGCGCGAGATCTCGGAGGCTGCGGCGCCCTGCTGCTCCACGGCGCCCGCGATGGAAGCAGACATCTCGTTGATATGGGCGATAGTCTGGGCGATTCCGGCCAGGGCGGCCACGGCTGTACCCGTTTCTTCCCTTACGGCGGCGATCTGGCGCGCGATATCCTCGGTGGCGCGCGAGGTCTGGCCCGCCAGATTCTTCACCTCGTGGGCCACCACGGCAAATCCCTTGCCCGCCTCGCCAGCGCGGGCCGATTCGATGGTGGCGTTCAAGGCCAGCAGATTGGTCTGGCTGGCGATATCGTTGATCAGGCTGAGAACCTGACCGATCCGCTCCACCGCCTCGGTCAGGCCGGAGATGCGGCCATTGGCGGCCTCGGCCTCGCGCGATGCCGCTTCGACGATGGTGGTGGATTGACGGACCTGGGAGGAAATCTCCTCGATGGAAGCGGAGAGTTGGCTGCCCGCCGAGGCCACGCTTTCCACGCTGGCCGCCGATTGCTCGGTGGCGGCCGAGACGGCGGCGCCCTGGGCGTGCGTCTGCTGGGCATTGGCCGACAGGTTTTCCGAAGCGGAATGCAGTTTCTCGGCGGACTCCTTGATCCGTCCCAACATGGCGATCACCGCCTGGTCAAAGCGCCGCGTGGCGGCCTCGATCCGCTGCTGGCGGGCTTGAAGCCGCGCCTGGTCGTCATGCTCGGCCAGGCGGCGGGCCTCGGCCTCGATCAGACCCTGGCGCCAGCCGTCCAGGGCGCGGGCCAGGGGGCCGACCTCGTCCGTGCGATGGGTTTCGGGCACCTTGGCGTCAAGCGCGCCGCCGCCCAAACGGCCCACGGCTTCGCCCAGGCGCGCCAGGGGCGCGATGATCGCCCGCGACATGCCCGCCACCAAGGCCATGGTTGCCAGGGCGAAGACGAGAGTGATGGCCGTCACCAGGATCTTGTAGGTGGCTTCGCTGTCGGCGGCCTGGGCTTCCACCGCCTTGGACAAAGCGTCGGAGCGGGTCACCACGGTATCAATGGCCGCCCGATGGGCGGCGTAGTCGGCGCTGAGGCTTTTGAAGGACGCCTGGGCCGCGGCCAGATCGCCCCGTTCCAGGGCGGGGAAATAGGTGCCGAAGACCTGATCGTAGAAGCGGAGGGCGGGTTTGTAGGACTCCACCAGCAGCCCGTCCTTCACCGAGACATCCAGATCCTGGGCCTGCCAGTACTGATGGCGGTCGTCGTAATCCTTGCGCAGGCGGGTCATGGCCGTCTTGAACTCGGCCAGTTCGGCGGGGGTGGCGGTCAGTGCCTGTGAGGCGACCAGATAGGATTCAAGGATGTATTCGGGCGGAGGAAGGATGTCGGCCACCAGATCCTTGACCTGGACGATGCGGCCATAAACCGGCCCATTGACCTTGAGTTCGCCCAGGACCATTCCCCAGGCCAGGGAAATTCCCGCCAGCACGATGGCAATGGTAAAGGCAAGGGCGGTCAGCTTGCCCTTGAGCGTGACGAAACTCGGCATTCCTGGTCTCCGGGAACGGGATCATTGGTGGGCGCGCGGGCGCCCAAAATTTAATCAGATACAAAGCCTAAGGATTAGGCGGTGGGGTTGTATCAAAAAATAGGCAAATTTCAACGTAAAGAATCAATGGAATAGAAAATTTAATACTTCTGTCAAAATCTCATATTTCCATGGTTATGGCGGCGCCTGTTGCATTAATGGGACTCTATTATCCGCAATTCACCGGGAAGACATGTTCACACGCAATTTTGATTGCATGTTCATAGAAATTCTATCAATTGAAATTGCTTGTGGCGTCGAATGAGTTCATTCACCGTGACTTGGCGTCACGGCGAAGAACGGGGCGGGGCCTGCCAGTCGCCCGTCAGCGCCTGGACCACGGCCAGGGCGGCGATGGCGGCGGTTTCGGCCCTGAGGATTCTCGGCCCCAATCCCACGGCGCGGGCAAAGGATTTCGAGCCGATCAGGCGACGCTCCTCCGCGTCGAATCCCCCCTCGGGGCCGACCAGCAGCGCCAGCTTTTCGCCCGGCATGCCGTTCAGCACATGGGCCAGGGGGATTCCGCTTCCACCTTCATCCAGAAACAGCAAAATGCGGTCGGTGGGCCAGTCGGCCAACACCTTGTCCAGAGGACAGGGTTCGGACAGTTGCGGCACGCTCAGGCGCTCGCACTGCTCGGCCGCCTCGATCAGATGGGCGCGCAGCCGGTCGGTATTGACCCGTCCCGCATTGGTGCGCCGGGTAAAGACGGGCATAAGCAATGACACGCCCAGCTCCGCCGCCTTTTCCACCACCAGATCGGTGCGGTCTTTCTTCAAGGGCGCGGCCAGCAGCCACAAATCGGGTTCGGGGGCCTGGGGCCGGGTCTGGCGCTCCGGCACCAGGGCGGCGCCCGCCTTGGGCAGTGCTGCGATCCGCGCCGCCCACTCGCCGTCGGTTCCGTTGAACAGCAACACCATCTCACCCAGTTCGGCGCGCATCACCGAGGCCAGGTAATGGGTCTGGTCGCGGGTCAGCGCCACGGCCACGCCCTCCGAGAGAGGGGCGTCGACGAAGAGGCGGAAACGGGGCCGGGACGTGGTGTCGCTCATGGCTTCCTTTTACGCCGACGGCTTCCATTGGGGAAGCGTGCTTGACCTCGCCCTCGACCCGGCCTATGTCGGACGGACGAGATTTTCGTCGAAGGTTCCGTCATGGCCGTGCTGCCCATCCTCACCGCGCCCGATCCGGTGCTCAAATCCAAGTCCAAGCCCGTCGCCGCCGTGGACGACCGCATCCGCGCCCTGCTGGCCGACATGCTGGAAACCATGTACCACGCGCCCGGTATCGGACTCGCCGCCCCGCAGATCGGGGTGCTGGAACGGGTGATCGTCATGGATATCGGCCGCAAGGAAGAGGACCGCGCCCCCATCCGCATGGTCAATCCCGAGATCATCTGGGCGTCGGACGAAGACAACACCTACGAGGAGGGTTGCCTGTCGGTGCCCGAGCATTATTCCAACGTGGTGCGTCCCGCCTCGGTCAAGGTCCGCTATCTCGACGAGACCGGCGCCAAACAGGAACTCCTCGCCGAGGGCCTGCTGGCCACCGTGGTCCAGCACGAGATGGACCATCTGGACGGCGTTCTGTTCATCGACCACCTGTCGTCGCTCAAGCGCAACATGATCCTGCGCAAGCTGCTCAAGGCCCGGAAGGAAGCGGAATGAAACTGGTGTTCATGGGGACGCCGGACTTTTCGGTCCCCATTCTCGGCTCCCTGATCGAGGCCGGGCATCAGGTGGTTTGCGTCTATTCCCAGCCGCCGCGGCCCGCCGGGCGCGGCCACAAGGAACAATTGACCCCGGTCCATGCCTTCGCCCATGAGCGGGGCATTGCCGTGCGCACCCCGAAAAGCCTGAAATCGCCGGAGGCTCAAGCCGAGTTCGCCGCCCTGGATGCCGATATCGCCGTGGTCGCCGCCTATGGCCTGATCCTGCCCCAGGCGGTTCTCGACGCGCCGCGATTGGGCTGTCTCAACGTCCATGCCTCGCTGTTGCCGCGCTGGCGGGGCGCCGCTCCCATCCAGCGGGCCATCCTGGCCGGGGATGCCGAGACGGGAATCACCATCATGCAGATGGATGCCGGACTGGATACCGGCGCCATGCTGGCCCGTGAAAGCATCGTCCTGGCGCCCGATACCACGGCGCCCTGGCTGCACGACATGCTGGCCGCCATGGGGGCGCGCATGATGGCCGAGGTGCTGGGCAGGCTGGCGGACGACGAGGTTGTGACCGCCACGCCCCAGCCCGCCGAGGGCGTCACCTATGCCCACAAGCTGGCCAAGGAGGAGGGGCTGCTGGATTGGCGCCAATCCGCCGTGGAACTCGACCGCAAGGTCCGGGCGCTCAATCCCTGGCCCGGCGTATGGTTCGAAATGGCGGGCGAACGCATCAAGGTTTGGGAAGCGGCGGTCCTGCCCGGTTCGGGTCAGCCTGGCACCGTGCTTGACGATCAGATGACCGTGGCCTGCGGCAAGTTCGCGCTACGCCCGCTCAAGGTCCAGCGGGCGGGCAAGGGCGTCATGACCACTGGCGAAATGCTGCGCGGCCATGCCATCCCCAAGGGCACGGTGCTGGGCTGATGCCCCGCTATCGGCTTCTCGTCGAATATGACGGCACCCCCTTCAACGGCTGGCAGCGCCAGGACAAGGGCCTCTCGGTTCAGGGCGTGCTGGAACAGGCGGTAGAGAAGCTGACCGGCTCTCCTTGCACCATCAACGCGGCCGGGCGCACCGATGCCGGGGTGCACGCCACCGGGCAGGTGGCTCATGTGGATCTGCCCAGGGATTATCCCGCCGATACGGTGCGCGACGCGCTGAACTACCACATGAAGCCCAAGCCGGTGGCGGTGGTGGCCGCCGAACTGGTCGGCGACGACTTCCATGCCCGCTTCTCGGCGGTGGGGCGCAGCTATCTCTACCGCATCGTCAACCGCCGCGCGCCTTTGGCCCTTGACCAGCACCGCGCCTGGTGGGTGCCGGTATCGCTGGACGCCGAGGCCATGGCCGAAGGGGCGCGGCGGCTGCTGGGCCATCACGACTTCACCACCTTCCGCGCCTCGGAATGCCAGGCGAAAAGCCCCATGAAGACCCTGGACGTGCTGGACGTGACGCGCGTGGGCGAAGAGATTCGCATCATCGCCGAGGCGCGCTCCTTCCTGCACCATCAAGTGCGCAACATGGTCGGCACGCTGAAGCTGGTGGGCGAGGGAAAATGGAGCCCCGACGACATGGCCCGCGCGCTGGCGGCTTGCGACCGCACCAAGGGCGGCCCGACCGCCCCCGCCGCCGGGCTTTGCCTGACCGGAGTCAGCTACCCTTTTTCGGCCGGTAGAAGCGGCCCGACAGGCTGACCCGGTCCAACTCGTATTCCTGCAGCAGCACCGGAAAGACCTCGTCTTGGAAATCCTGCCAGCGGGCGGGGGGGACCAGGGCGCCGGGGTTGTCGTCTTCCATATGCTTGGGCGGGTCCACCAGTTCGACCACGGCGATCTCGTGACGGCGCAGCATGCCGGTCAGCGTATCGGCGGGCAGACGGCCCATGGCCATGGCTTGGAGCATATTGATGGGGTCGTAGAAGGCGGGCTTGCCTGCCCTAAGACACAGCAGGTGCGACTGGCACAGGGCCTTGCCTTCGATGGCGCGCAGATAGGCCACGTCGTCATGGAACATCGTCTGGCGCCCCGCCAGTTCGCCCAGCAATTCCACGCCCATGCGGCCCAGCGCGGCGGGGGCATAGAACATCACGCCAGCATTGACGGTCAGGGCCAGGACAGGCAACAGCCGGGGAAAGGGGGCCAGATGGATCAGCAACCCGGCTCCGATGGATAAGGCAATGAACACGTCGAAGAAGACGTTGAGATCGGTTCCCGAGCCGCCAAGGAAGAAGGCGCCGACCGCCAGGGACAGCAACAGATAGGCCAGAACCAGCGCTGCCGGGCGGGTCCGCCGCGCCACCACCAGACCGAGGCCCACCAGCGCCAGCGGAGCCTGGAACTGGCCCATGATCTCCACCGTGAACAAGAAGGCCCGCGTGATGTCCCAGATGCGCGACGCCAGCAATTGCTGGAAGAAGACCGGCCCGGCCAGCCACCACAGCAACCCGCCCGCCAGGGCGGCGATGGCGGTTCCCGTGCCGAAAAAGGCGATGCGCGCTGGATGGGGGCCGCGCCGCAGGACATCGAAGGACACCACCAGCAGCAGGGGAACCAGACTATGCTTGACCAGAATGCCCGCGGCGAATAGCAGGGCGGAAAGCGCCGCCCGCCGGACCGCGGGCCCCTCCCTGAGATGGACGGCAAAGCCGCCGGTCACCAGGGCGTGGGCCAGCATCTGGGGATTGTTCTTGCCGATATGGTCGGTCAGCAGGCAGGCAAAAAACAGGGCGCAAGTGGTGGCGGCAAACAGGGAATCCAGACGCGAGCCGCCACTGGACCGCACGATGGCGGCGACCGATCCGCACAGGGAAAGGGTGGCGGCAAAGGACACCAGGCGCCCCGCCAGATTGACATCGCCCACCAGCTTGGACAGCGCGCCGACCAGATAGAAGGAAAGCGGCGGATAGTTATTGAAGAAATAGGGCGAACCGGTGTCGTAGATGGGCAGTCCAGCAATGGCGCGCAATTGCAGGAAGGCATTCCAGCCCTCGGTATTGTCGATCTCGAAATCCCAGAACATGCGGACCAGGGGATAGACGAGCAATAGCACCGCCAGGCCCGTCAGGGCCAAAACGGTCAGCCGGTAGGGCCGCCGCGCGGCACCCGTCAGAAATCTGTGTCCTTGCAAAACCGCTCCCCCGCTCCCAACGGATTCGCCCTCGGGAGCGGGGGTGCCACGAAACGGGGGGGGCGCAAGAGAGATATTATCCCGCCATAACCACCAGTAGATCTTTTGCTTCAACCTGGACACCTGGGGTTACGGCGACCGAGGCGATGGTTCCGGCCCTTTCGGCGCGGACCGCCGTTTCCATCTTCATGGCTTCGATGGAGACCAGCAGGTCGCCCTTTTCCACTATCTGTCCGGCATGGACGGCGACGGAAACCACCAGACCGGGCATGGGCGCGCCCACATGATCGGCATTGCCCGCTTCGGCCTTGGGCCTAGCCGCCCTGGCGGGTGCCACCTTGCGGTCAAAGACGCGCACGGTGCGCGGTTGGCCGTTCAGTTCGAAGAACACCTTGCGCGAGCCGTCTTCCTCGGCTTCCGCCGTGGCCAGATAGCGCACGATCAGGCTCTTGCCCTTTTCCAGGTCGATGCTGATTTCCTGGCCCGGCTGCATGCCCCAGAAGAACACCTCGGTGGGAAGCCGCTCGACGTCGCCATATTGCCGCAGATGGGCGGCGAAGTCGGTGAACACCTTGGGATACATCAGATAGGAGGCCAGTTCGGCTTCGGACAGCTTGCGCCCGGTCTTCTTCTCCGCCTCCTCGCGCAGGGCGGCCAGATCGGCGGGCGGCAGGACCGCGCCGGGCCGCACGGTGATGGGCTTGGCCGCACCCAAAACCTTCTTTTGCAGCGCTTCGGGGAAGCCGCCGGTGGGCTGGCCCAGATCACCCTTGAAGAACGACACCACCGATTCGGGGAAGGCGATCTCCTTGTCCGGATCAAGCACGTCGGCGGGCGACAGATTGCTGGTCACCATCATCAGGGCCATGTCGCCCACCACCTTGCTGGTGGGCGTCACCTTGACCACGTCGCCGAACATCTTATTCACGTCGGCATAGGCCTGTGACACCCAGTCCCAGTGCTGCTCGACGCCCAGCGACCGCGCCTGGGCGCGCAGATTGGTGTACTGGCCGCCCGGCATTTCGTGGAGATAGACCTCGGCGGTGCCCGAGCGGATATCGGCCTCGAAGGGGGCGTAAAGGGCGCGGACCCCTTCCCAGTAACGCGATATGGCGTTCAGGGTGGGCTGGTCCAGGCCGGGATCGCGCTCATGGCCCGAAAGCGCGGCGCAGATGGAGCCCAAAGGCGGCTGACTGGTCAATCCACTCAAGGAATCCATGGCCGCATCCACCGCATCCACCCCGGCATCCACCGCCGCCAGCACGCTGGCCGCCGACAGGCCCGATGTGTCGTGGGTGTGGAAATGGATGGGCAGACCCACTTCCTGTTTCAAGGCGCTGACCAGGGCGGCGATGGCGCGCGGACGGGCGAGGCCCGCCATGTCCTTGATCCCCAGGATATGGGCGCCCGCCTTCTCCAGCTCACGCGCCATGGAGACATAGTATTTGAGATCGTATTTGGGCCGGGCGGCATCGAAGATGTCGCCGGTATAGCAGATGGCCGCCTCGCAGACCTTGCCGCTTTCCCTCACCGCGTCCATGGCCACATGCATGTTGCCGACCCAGTTGAGCGAGTCGAAGACCCGGAAGACATCGACGCCATTGGCGGCGGCCTGGGCCACGAACTGCTTGACCACATTGTCGGGATAATTGGTGTAGCCCACCGCATTGGCCGAACGCAGCAGCATCTGCAGCAGCAGATTGGGCATGGCGGCGCGCAAAGCCTTCAGACGCTCCCAGGGGTCTTCTCTCAGAAAGCGCATGGCTACGTCGAAGGTGGCGCCGCCCCAGCATTCCATGGAGAACAGGCCGGGCAACAGGCGGGCATAGGCCGGTGCCGCCGCCAGCATGTCGTAGCTGCGCATGCGGGTGGCGAACAGCGACTGGTGGGCGTCGCGCATGGTGGTGTCGGTGATCAGCACCCGCTTTTGCTCGCGCATCCACTTGGCCAGGCCATCCGCGCCGAGCCGATCCAGCAATTGCTTGGTCCCTGCGGGCGGTTCGCCCACGGGGACGGGCGGTAGATCGGGCCGGTGGCCGATGAGCGGACGCTTCAGCCCGGCCACATCCGAATTGCCGTTGACCATGACGTCGCCCACGAAAGACAGAACCTTGGTGGCGCGGTCGCGGCGGTCCTGGCGGGCGAACAGTTCCGGCGTCTCGTCGATGAAGCGGGTGGTATAGGCGCAGCCCACGAATTTGGGATGCTCGATCACCGCTTCCAGGAAGGTGAGATTGGTGGCCACGCCCCGAATGCGGAATTCGCGCAGCGCACGGTCCATGCGCGAGATGGCCTCTTCCGGGGTGGGGGCCCAGGCGGTGACCTTTTCCAGCAGGGAATCGTAATGCCGCGTGATCAGAGCGCCGGAGAATGCGGTGCCGCCGTCCAGGCGGATGCCGAAACCGGCGGCGCCGCGATAGGCGGTGATACGACCGTAATCGGGAATGAAATTGTTGGACGGGTCCTCGGTGGTGATGCGGCACTGGATGGCGTGGCCGTTCAGCGGAATATCGGACTGCTTGGGCACGTCGGAGCCGGGCGCGCCGATGGGCGCGCCGCCCGCGATCCTGATCTGCGCCTTGACGATGTCGATGCCGGTGACCACCTCGGTCACCGTGTGCTCCACCTGGACGCGGGGATTGACCTCGATGAAATAGAAGGAGCCGGTCTCCATATCCATCAGGAATTCGACGGTGCCAGCATTCTCGTAATGGGCCGCGCGGGCCAGACGCACCGCCGTCTCGCACAGTTCAAGCCGCTGCTGGCCGCCGAGATAGGGGGCGGGCGCGCGTTCGACGACCTTCTGATTGCGGCGCTGGACCGAGCAGTCGCGTTCATAGAGATGAACCAGATTGCCCTGGGAATCGCCCAGGATCTGCACCTCCACATGGCGCGCCCGGCGCACCAGCTTTTCCAGATAGACCTCGTCATTGCCGAAAGCGGCCTTGGCTTCGCGCCGCGCCACCGCCAGCAATTCCTCCAGCTCGTTTTCGGCTTCGATCACCCGCATGCCGCGCCCGCCACCGCCCCAACTGGCCTTGAGCATCAGGGGATAGCCCACAGCAGCCGCCAGCCGCTTGCACTCGGCCAGATCGGCGGGCAGTGGTCCGGTGGCGGGCATCACCGGCACCCCGGCCTTCTCCGCCAGGGCGCGGGCAGCCACCTTGTTGCCCAGCAGACGCATGACGTCCGACGAGGGGCCGACAAAGACCATGCCCGCGGCGCGCACCGCATCGGCGAAATCGGGATTCTCGGACAGGAAGCCGTAGCCCGGATGCACGGCATCGCAGCCCGCCTCGAGACCGACCCGGATCATCTCCTCGATGGACAAATAGGCCTCGATGGGCCCGCTTCCCTTGCCGATCAGATAGCTCTCATCGGCCTTGAAGCGGTGCAGGGCAAAACGGTCCTCGGTGGAATAGACCGCCACGGTGCCCAGCCCCAGCTCGGTGGCGGCGCGGCAGATGCGGATGGCGATCTCGCCGCGATTGGCGACCAGAAGCTTGGCGAAAGGGGGCTTGCCAGGGGCGGAGGGAATCATGGGTCATCCTTTTTATCGGCGTCTGATCGGTGGATAAAACTTTTTACCACTGTTGTAAACAGCCTCCGTCACGCTACCATGCATCACAGGCTTCTTTACACGACCCGGAAGGGTGGCTAGACAGGGCAGGAAGATCGAGGGCATGCCATGACCGAACCCATACGCCCCGCCAAACTGGCGGACACCATCGCGGATCATCTGGAGCAATTGATCCTGGAGGGCAGCCTGAAGCCGGGCGAGCGCCTGCTGGCCGAGCGTGAGTTGGCGCTGCGCTTCGACGTGTCGCGCCCATCCTTGCGTGAGGCGTTGGAGAAGCTGGAGAAGCGGGGCCTGCTGAAGTCGGGCCGTGGCGGGGCCACCTTCGTCGCCCCTCTGCTGGGCGAGGGGTTCACCGAGCCTTTGTATTCCGCCCTGGCGTCCCGGCCCGAGACCACCTTCGACTATCTGGAATTCCGCCGTTTCGTCGAGGGTTCGGCCGCCTATTTCGCGGCGCTGCGCGGCACCGATGTGGACCGCGATCTGATCCGCGAATGCTTCGAGAAGATGGAGGCGGCCCACGGCCAAGACGATTCCAGCGACGAGGCCGATGCGGATGCCGATTTCCATCTGGCGGTCTACGAGGCGTCCCACAATCTGGTGATGCTGCACATCATGCGCTCGCTATCGGACATGCTGCGCAAGGACGTGTTTTATAACCGCGCCAAGCTGTATCAGCGTCAGGGCGTGCGCGAATTGCTGCTGGAACAGCACCGCGCCGTCTATCAGACGGTGATGGCCGGTGACCCCGATGCCGCCAAGGCCGCCGCCGAGGCTCATATCGACTTCACCCGCGACGCCCTGATGGAAATCTCCAAGGCCGATGCCAGGCTGGAAGTCAGCTTGCGCCGCATCGCGCGCAGCGATCTGGTTGCGGCCAAGCGCTGATGTCGGCCTTCATGGCCCAGGCTCTGGCCGAGGCCGAGGCGGCCGGCGCGCGGGGCGAAGTGCCGGTGGGCGCGGTGGTCGTCCAGGATGGCCGGATCATCGCGCGGGCGGGCAACCGGGTGGAGGAACTGGGCGATCCCACGGCGCATGCCGAGATGCTGGCCATCCGCGCCGCGACGGTGTTGGGCGACAAGCGGTTGGAGGATTGCGACCTCTACGTCACCTTGGAGCCTTGCCCCATGTGTGCGGCGGCCATTTCGCTGGCCCGTATCCGCCGCCTTTATTTCGGCGCCTATGACCCCAAGAGCGGCGGCGTGGAACACGGATCAAAAGTCTTCGACCATGCCACCTGCCACCATCGGCCCGAAGTCTATGGCGGGCTGGAGGAGCGCCGGAGCGCCGAACTGCTGCGGGTGTTCTTCGCAGAGCGGCGCTAAGGCTTTACTACCCGCAGGCGGGCCGCTCGGCGGCCACCGTTTCGATCACGCCATCGGCCAGAAGCTGGGACACGCTGGCATCGGTTTGGAACTGGGTGGCGCCGCCTTTCTGGTCGAACCACGGCGCGGCCTTGGCGGTCCAGGCCACCACTGGCCGGACAACGCGATAGGTGAAATAGGGCGACGTGGCGCAGACATAGGGCAGGGCGCGGGCCGCGAAGGCGGCGCCTCTGGGGCTGAAGAAATTTCCCCACTCGCAGCCATAGCGGTCGATGACCATGCCGGGCGTCAACACCACCGGGGTGATGGCGCCCGCCGCCCCGTCATTGGGCGGCCAGCGCAGATTGCCGCTGCCGTCCTTCCACTGCGCCGCGATGTCGGAACGGATATCAGGCGCAGTGCAATCGGCGAAGGCCTGGCCAGCCAGCATGAAAAAAGCGGCGAACACCGCCAGAATCGAAGCGCGGCGCATGAAACCATCTCCCCCAATTGATCCTGGCATCGTTAATCAAATAGCGAAACATATCATGCAATTGCATCCAATACGCAATTGGCACGAAAACCTCTCACCGCCAGATGGGCTTGCCCGATCCTGGCAGGCCGTATTCGGCCCAGCGTTTGGTGACCGAGTCCACCACCTCCTCGCTCATCTTGATCTTCTCGCCCCATTCGCGGTGGGTTTCCGGCGGCCATTTGTTGGTGGCGTCCAGACCCAGCTTGCCGCCCAGGCCGCTTTCCGGGCTGGCGAAGTCGAGATAGTCGATGGGGGTGCCCTCCACCACGGTGATGTCG
The DNA here is from genome assembly GCF_000829825.1 of Paramagnetospirillum magnetotacticum MS-1. Taxonomy (NCBI): domain Bacteria; kingdom Pseudomonadati; phylum Pseudomonadota; class Alphaproteobacteria; order Rhodospirillales; family Magnetospirillaceae; genus Paramagnetospirillum; species Paramagnetospirillum magnetotacticum. The sequence goes on from NZ_JXSL01000030.1 coordinate 1,179,949, forward strand.
CGGGCCGGGTCCATGCGGGTCGAGATGGCCCACATCACGTCCTTCCAGTTACGGGCATCGATGTCATCATCGACCACGATGACGAATTTGGTGTACATGAACTGCTTCAAGAAGCTCCAGATGCCGAACATCACCCGCTTGGCATGGCCCGGATAGGCTTTCTTGATGGATACCACCGCAATTCGGTACGAACACCCCTCGGGCGGCAGCCAGAAATCGACGATTTCGGGGAATTGCTGCGCTAAAAGCGGGATGAACACCTCGTTCAGGGCCTCGCCCAGCACGCTGGGCTCGTCCGGTGGGCGGCCTGTGAAGGTGGACAGATAGATGGGGTCACGGCGCATGGTGATGGCCGAGATGCGAAAGACCGGAAACTCCTCCACCGAATTGTAATAGCCGGTGTGATCGCCATAGGGGCCTTCGGGGCCGTGCTCGTCCAGCATGACATGGCCTTCCAGGACGATCTCGGCCTCGGCGGGGACCTTGAGCGGCACCGTCTTGCAATCGACCAATTCCAGCTTCTTGCCGCGCAGCAGACCGGCGAACTGGTATTCGCTCAAGGTCTCGGGCACCGGGGTCACGGCGGCGATGATGGTGCCGGGATCGGCACCGATGACCACGGCCGCTGGCATGGGTTCGCGCTTTTCCTTGCCCCAGCGCTGGAAGTGCTGGGCGCCGCCTCGATGCTTCAGCCAGCGCATCAAGGTGGTGTTCCGCCCCGTCACCTGCATGCGGTAGATGCCCAGGTTGAAATTGTCGCGCTTGTCGCCCTCGGGATTGGGTCCTTGGGTCACCACCAGCGGCCAGGTGATCAGCGGCGCGGGCTCGCCCGGCCAGCAGCCTTGGATGGGAAGCTGGGACAGGTCGATGTCATCGCCCTTCAGCACCACCTGCTGGCAAGGCGCACTGCTCACCGTCTTGGGCCGCATGGCCATCACGGTCCGTGCCAGCGGCAGCATGTCCAGCGCTTCGCGCCAACCGCCGGGCGGCTCGGGCTGTTTCAGGAAGGCCAGGGTCTCGCCCACCTCGCGCAACTGGGAGGGTTCGCGGTCCATGCCCCAGGCGACGCGTTCCACCGTGCCGAACAGGTTGACCAGGACCGGCATGGAATATTTCGAGCCGTCGGGGCGCACCACATTCTCGAACAGAACCGCCGGTCCATTCTCGGCCAGAAGGCGGGTCTGGATCTCGGTCATCTCGAGATGGGGCGAGACCGGCGCGCTGACCCGTTTCAGCCGCCCCGCCTTTTCCAGGCGGGCGATGAAGTCGCGCAGGGATTCATAGGGCATGGCCGCTCTCCGTGATGACGCCCGACAGGGGAGTACGAACCCGGCTTGCCGTCAAGGCCGAGATATTCCAGATTAGATTCGATCGTACTTGTGATCTTTTGTAATATAGGCACCTGACTTCAGGTCAGGATCGTTTTCGGCGTAGGGTTGGCGCGTGACGGTCCCGAAAGGGGATGACGGCTTATGGCTTCGGTTCAGAAGAAAGAAGAACGCTACCGGACGCTGATCGAGCTTGGAATCGCGCTCTCGGCCGAGCGAAATCACAACCGGCTGATGGAGAAGATTCTTCAGGGCGCCAAGGGCATGTGCAACGCCGATGGCGGCACGCTCTACCTGATGACCGAGGCCAAGGACGGCCTGCGCTTCGAGATCATGCTGAACGATACCCTGAACATCGCCATGGGCGGCACCACGGGCAAGCCCATACCGTTTCCGCCGTTGCGCCTGCACGACGACCAGGGCCATCCCAATCACAAGAACGTGTCCAGTTCCTGCGCCCTGACCGCCCAGACGGTCAATATCGTCGACGCCTATGACGTGGACAAATACGACTTCAGCGGCACCAAGGCCTTCGACACCAAGACCGGCTACCGTTCCAAGTCCTTCCTCACCGTGCCGTTGAAGAATTACGAGGGCGAGGTGATCGGCGTCATTCAGCTGATCAACGCCCGTGACGGCCGCAACCGCATTGTTTCCTTTGGTCCCGACATCACGCCGCTGATCGAGGCCCTGGCCTCCCAGGCGGCGGTGGCCCTGGACAATCAGCGCCTGATCGAAGCCCAGAAGAACCTGTTCAAGAGCTTCATTCAGGTGATCGCGGGCTCCATCGACGCCAAGAGCCCCTATACCGGCGGCCACTGTCATCGGGTCCCCGCCGTCACCTTCATGCTGGCCCAGGCGGCCTGCGAGCAGACCGAGGGTCCCTTCGCCGATTTCAGCCTGACCGAGGATGAGTGGTACGAACTGGAAGTGGCGGGCGGCCTGCACGATTGCGGCAAGGTCACCACGCCGGAATACATCGTCGATAAGGCCACCAAGCTGGAGACCATCTATAACCGTATCCACGAAGTGCGCATGCGGTTCGAGGTGGCCAAGCGCGACGCCGTGATCACCTATCTGGAAGGCCTCGTCGCAGGCGAGGAAAAGGCCGAAGTCCTCAAGGCCCGCATGGACGAGGAACTCGCCCAGTTGGATTCCGATTTCGCCTTCGTGGCCGAGAGCAATGTGGGCGGCGAATTCATGGCGCCCGACAAGGTCGAACGGCTGAAAGCCATCGCCGGTCGCACCTGGGTCCGCACCCTGGACGACACGCTGGGCCTGTCCCTGGACGAGACCCGCCGCCGCTCGGGCGACGAGCCCAAGCCGCCGGTGGTGGAAAAGTTGCTGGCCGACAAGGACTGGCATGTGATCCCCCACGAGATCAACGTGGACACCGCGCGCTATGATGCCGAGGGCTTCAAGATGAAGCCCCTGGAACACCGCTACAATCTGGGCGAGCTTTATAATCTGGCCATCGGACGCGGCACGCTGACCGCCGAGGACCGGTTCAAGATCAACGACCACATCGTCCAGACCATCTTCATGCTGAAGGCCCTGCCCTTCCCCAAGAATTTGTCGCGCGTCGCCGAATGGGCTGGCGGCCATCACGAGAAGATGGATGGGACCGGCTATCCCAAGGGCTTGAAGCGCGACGAAATGTCTCTGCCCGCCCGCATGATGGCGGTGGCCGATATCTTCGAGGCCCTGACCGCCGCCGACCGCCCTTACAAAAAGCCCAAGACCCTGTCGGAATCCCTCAAGATCATGTCCTTCATGGTCAAGGACCAGCATATCGACCGGGATTTGTGGGAACTGTTCCTGACCTCGGGCGTCTGGAAGGACTATGCCGAGAAGTATCTGCGCCCCGATCAGGTCGATGCGGTGGACATCTCGGTCTATCTGCCCAAGGCGGCGCAGTAGGGGATGGCTGCGGGATTTCGCGCCTATATTTCGGCCAGCCTGGACGGTTATATCGCTGATGCGGATGGCTCCATCGCCTGGATGAAGCCCTTCGATTCGGTCGATTACGGCTTTGACGGTTTCATGGAACATATCGGCACGGTGGTGATGGGGCGCACCACCTACGAGCATCTGCGCGCCATGGGTCGTTGGCCCCATGGCGACAAGCGCTGCATCGTGGTGACCTCGCGTTCCATGGAGACGGCTCCCGACAATGTGGAGCCCTGGTTGGGCGATCTGGCCCAATTGGTGGCCGATTTGAAGACCTCGACCGCCGGGGATGTCTGGGTGGCGGGCGGCGCCAAGGCTCTGCGCGCCTTCCTCGATCTCGGCGCCATCGACCATTTCGACCTGTTCGTCATGCCGGTTCTGCTGGGCCGGGGGCGCAAGCTGTTCGAGCCCACCGACCGTTGCGGCCGCATGACCTTGCTGGGCGCCAAGACCTATATCAACGGCGTGGTCCGCCTCAGCTATGTGGTGGGGTAATTCCACCCTCGCGCCAGGTTGAGCGCCTCGCGCGCCCCGTCATAGGCCAGCCGGAAGGCGTCCAGGCCGCGTGACGAGATGGTGCCGTCGGCCAGGCCGATCAGCACCTCGTCGAGAACCGCGTCCAACTCCGTCTCCACCGCGTCCAGATCCTCCTTGCCGCGGGCGGTGCGGGCCCGGTCGCGCAACTCCATCAGGGTCTTTGCGCGGCGTCCGGCATGGATGGGGGCACGGCGAAACACCGTGCCGTAAAGGGCCGCCGCGCCCGAGCCCAGAATACCGGCAGCCGACAGGCCCACATAAAGCAGATCGGAATAGCGGTCGAAGAAGGTCTTCACCTCGCTGGCCACATACTGGTCGGCGCCGGGATGGATGGCGATCAGGGCCCCCTTTTCGGTGGAGGGCGGTTCGATGCGGGTGGCGAAATTCTGTTCGATGGCCAGTTGCCGGCCGTTCTCGAACAGGGCGCTCATCAGATCCACCACCTGGGTTTCTGGCATCTTGGCGCGGGCGACCAGGATGCGCTGCAACGCCACGGTCTCCAGTTCCTCCTCGGGAATGCGTGGCGAACCCACCAGCAGTCCCGCTTCGATGGTCTCGGCGTAAAGGCCCGGCAGCTTGCGCTCCAGCGCCTTGGAATCGGCGATGGTGTGGACGGTGAAGCCCTTCAGGGTCAGGGCCAGATCCTGGAAATCTTCGGCGCCGGACAGGCGCGACAGCGGCTCGACAACCACCGCCAGATCCGCGCTGCCGCCAGGGCCAAGCAGCTGGGCCAGGGGCACGCCGGGCGGCACGGTGCGGATGTCGATGAGCTTGGGATCGTGCTTGTACTGCTCCAACAGGCGGCGGACGAAGGCCTCGTTGCGGCCGTCTCGCCCCACCACCACGGTGCGTCGGCGCTCCATATCGGCCAGGGATTTGAACTTGCTCTTGGGAGGGGTGATCAGCAGCACCACTTCTTCTTCCAGAACGGCCAGGGCCCTGGCGCTGGATGGAATGCGGCGCTCGTCGGTGCGCAAGATCACCAGATCGGCCTCATGCTGGGCGAAGCGCGACAGATTCAGCGACGCCGCCTCGGTGGTCAGCAGTCGCAGACGGATGGAGGCGCGGTTATTGGCCAGAAGCTCCGCCAGCTTGCGGGCGAAGCGGTGTTCGGGCGAGCTTTCCGGCCCCACGGCGATGGTGACGGTGGCGGGCTTGTAGTACCAATAACCCGCCATTCCCACCACCAGACCGGTCAGGGCCAGGGTCAGCAGGGCGAGAAGCAGAATCTTGGTGCGGTTGCGCATGAAGCCTGCCCCTCGCCAGCCGTGTTACGGCAGTTCGCGATAGAATATCAGCAGCAATCCGACCATGGAGAAGCAGACCGGCCACAACAGGCCGGCAATCTGCCGGGCGCGGCCATTGCCCCTGATCTCCAGCCAGCGCAGCCAGCCCGACATGACCCCGAACAGGCCCATGGGGATATGGCTGAACTCGATCAGGAAGCGCTCCTTGACGTCGGTGAGCGTGTGGTTGTGGACCAACAGCAGACCCGCCCCCACAGCGCATAGGATGGGGAAGATCAGCGCGGCGCGCTCGCTTTTCAGGCGTCCGGTGCGCACCGCCCATTCGAACAGGCCGAAGGGAAAGAGCAGCAACCCCACCACCCGGTGCTGGAACACCTCCGGGTCGGCCAGGGACTCGAAGAAGCCATTGGGGCCGATGGGCCAGCTTTCCGGGTCCGAGCGGATGATGATGGCGCCGCCGATCACCAGAAACAGCAAGGGCCAATGCCGGGCCGACTTCACGCCCATGCGGTTGGCCATGGCGCCCAGGCCCATGACCAGAACGAAGATGCCTGCCCAGTTGTGGTTGAACTCGGACCACATCTTGTCGGCCACTTCCGTGGCGCCCGACCGTTCCATGCCCACCTGGGTGAGGGTGGCCGAATCCGGGCTGACCAGGCGCGGCGGCCGGGTGGGCGCCATGCGCTCGACGATCTCCATGATGGTCGCCTGATGCCGGGTCTGGTCGGCGGCGGGCGGCTGCGAGGCCATGGAAGCGGCGATCATCAGCACGGTGATGCCGATGCCGATTTCCACCTCGGCAAAGCGGCGCAGGCGGAACTGCCCCTTGTCCTCGGCCTCGGAACGGGTGGACTTGCGGTTCAGGGCGGCCAACAGCAGCAGGACCAGAAGCAAGGTGATCTTGGCCCCGGTCATGATGCCGTAGGCGGTGCCGATCAGGGCGCCCGGCGTGGCGATATAGCCCCAGGCCAGCATGGCGGCGCCCAAAAGCAACAGGCCCACGGCTCCGGTGAACAGATGCGAGAAGCGCATTCCCACCATCAGGCGGTCCTTGGACTCGCTCACACGGGCGAGAGCCAGCAGCATGAAGGGAATGCCGCCGATCCAGAACGAGGCCCCGGCCTGATGCAGGGCATCGGCCAGGATATAGTAATCGCGCTCCTCCACGCGGGCGAAGGCGTGGCTGGACATCACCGACGCGCCCAGGATCACCACCGCCAGCAAGGCCATGCACGGCACCTGGGCGGGATTGGCGCCCATATGCGCCGTCGCCGCCAGGGCCAGAGCGGCTATGGCCATGATCATGGTCCACTGCACGAAGTCGGCGCCCAGGGCCTCCATGGGATGAATTTCCAGCCCCGCCACCAGTTGGGCCAGGGTGGCGAAAATGGCCAGGCCCGCCACCACGGCCAGGGCAAGGCCCGCCTTGGCGGTCCAATCGAGGCCGGTGCGCTCGAGGCTAGCGGCGCGGCTGCCCAGTTTCATGGCCATGGGCCGGGTGAAGCCCAGGGTGAAGAGCACGCCGCCCAGGATGATCGACTGGGCGGTCAGTTGAAGACCGCGCAGGATGACCGCGAAGAAGGCAAGGATGTCGGGAGGCAGAGTGGTCAGCATGAAAGGCCTCCCTTACGGCGCGATGGCGAGAAAGGGAACCTGGCCCCGGCTGACATGGCCGTCCACTGACAGCACGTCCCAGAACAAGGTATAACGGCCAGGGGCCAGACCCTCGACGCGGGCGACCAGTTCGGCCTCGTTACCGCCTTGCCGCGGGGCGATGGTCCTGTCCCCACCGGGTCCCTTGAGGGACAGGCGGGACCGCCGGGCATCGATGCGGCTGTTGTATTTCAGGTGGAACTCCACCTTGTCGCCCACCACCTCGGCCTCGGCGGGCGGGGTGGATTCCAGCAACACGGCATGGGCGCGCGCCTCGGAGGCGGCAAGCAGCCCAAAGGCCACCATCAGCGGCAACAGCACGGACTTGATCATCGGACGAAGGTCCCGGAGCGGTCGAGAATGTGGAACGGACCCTGCCACGGACCAGCTTTGCGGGCAAGTCCGCAGAGCCTGGAATTACTGCAAAGCTGCGTTGCCCGAACCGGTCCATGGTGCCATGCTTACAGGCGTCGATCACACCGGACGGATATCCATGACCGCGGTTTCCAGCCAGCTTAGCCTTCCCACCCTGTCGGTGGTCATTCCCTGTTACAACGAAGGGGACAATATCGCCCTGCTGTTCGGCCGGCTTCTGCCCGTGCTGAACGGGCTGGACGTGTCCTTCGAGGTGATCTGCATCAATGACGGGTCCAAGGACGACACGCTTGGCCGCCTGCTGGATGTGCAAAAAGGCGAGCCGTGCCTTCGGGTCATCGACCTGTCACGCAATTTCGGCAAGGAAAAGGCGCTGTCGGCCGGGCTGTTCCACAGCCGGGGCCAAGCGGTGGTACCCATGGATGCCGATCTGCAGCACCCGCCCGAGGCCATCGCCGACATGATCGCCAAGTGGCGCGAAGGTTTCGAGGTGGTCTTCGCCCGGCGCGACGCCCGTACGGGGCAGACCCTGTCGGAAAAGCTGTTCGCCAGGGCCTTTTACTGGGTGTTCGACCATCTGTCCGACGTGCATTTGCCGCGCGAAGTGGGCGATTTCCGTCTGATGGACCGCAAGGTGGTCGATACCATCAACCAGATGCCCGAACGTTCGCGCTTCATGAAGGGCATCTTCGCCTGGGTGGGTTACCGCCATGCCGAGATCGTCTATCGCCAGGGCGAGCGGGCGGCGGGGACCACCAAGTTCAATTCCTGGAAACTCCTGCGCTTCGCCTTCGACGGCCTGACCTCGTTTTCCAACTTTCCCCTGCGGGTCTGGAGCTGGGTCGGGGCTACGGTTTCGTCGCTGGCCTTCCTTTACATCGTCTTCCGTCTGATCCGCACCATGATCTGGGGCATCGACGTGCCCGGCTACGAATCGACCCTGATGTCGGTCCTGTTTCTGGGCGGCATCCAATTGCTGACGCTGGGCATCATCGGCGACTATCTCGGCCGGGTCTTCGACGAGGTCAAGGGCCGCCCGCTGTTCATCATCCGCCAGCTTTACGAGCCGGACGGGAAGGGCTGATCGTCCCTAGCCCTCAGATGGCGGAGTGGTTCTCGGCGAAGGGCCGGTAGCGCAGATCCTTGCCGATGATGTGGCGCATCAGCCATTTGGACAGGAAGTCCAGGGTTTCCGAGGCGGTCACCGAGGCGGGATCGGCAAGGTGGCGGCTGCGCATCTCCATCACTTCCTTGACCATGGAGCGGTGCACCGCCTGGTGCTCCTCCAGGTCGGGAAAGGCGCAGGCGGCCAGCAGCTTTTCTTCCTCGGCGAAGTGATAGCGGGTGTAATCCAGCAGATCGGCCAGAACGCTGTCCACTGCGGCGGAGGCATCGCCGCTCATGGCGTCAAAGACCTGATTGATCAGATCGACCAGCTTCTTGTGATGCTCGTCCATGCGCGCGATTCCGACGCTCAAGTTTTCCGTCCACTGCAGATAGGCCATGCCGAGATCCCCTGTTTGACTTCGGTCAAGCCTAGCATGAATCAGGTCTTTACCGGAACCCATAGGCATCCATGGCCAGGATGCCGGAATCCACGTCGTGGTGCAGCCGCCGGGCCTCGCCGTGGGCGGCGGCGCCGAGCGCGGTGAAGAGGGGCAGGAGATGCTCCTCGGTCGGGTGGTTGTGTTCCGCATGGGGCGCGCGGGCGCGGTAGTCCAAAAGTGCCGCCACATCGCCCCGCTCCGCCGTTTCGGCCAGCCAGGAGGTGAACTCCGCCACTTCGGGTTCGACGGCCTCGGCCACTTTGCGGCGGAAATAATCCCCCAGGTTATGGGTGGCGGCACCCGAACCGATCACCAGGATTCCGTCCGCCACCAGCGGGGCCAGCCTGCGCCCCAGAAAATAGTGATGCGCCGCGCCAGCCTGGGGCTGCACCGACAGGGGCACCACCGGCACATCGGCCTCGGGCCATATCAGGCTCATCACCGACCAGATGGAATGGTCGATGCCCGCGCCGGGATCGCGGCGGCAGGTGGCGCCCAGGCGGTCGGCTGCCCAGGCCGCCACATCGGGTGCGCCGGGCGGCGCATAATCCAACTGGTAAAGCTCGGGCGGGAAACCGTAGATGTCGTTGATCTTGTCAGGCCAGGCGGCGAAGCCCAGCACCGGATCGGCCGTCTGCCAGTGGGCCGATACGCAGATCACGGCGCGCGGACGGGGCATGGTCCGCCCCAAATCCATCAGGAACCGCCGGGTCGGCGTATCCTCCAGCACCATCATGGGTGAGCCGTGGGACAGGAACAGAGTGGTGAAGTCCATGATCTCTCCTTTGGATGGGGGAAAGAATACGCTTTCCGGCGCGGCCGCAACAATGCAGGATGATCGCAACACATTGTTGTCTGTGAGGTATCGATGAATCCGCGTTTCGATACGATCATCGCCTTCGTCCGGGTGGCGGAGACCGGCAGCTTCTCCGAAGCGGCGCGGCGTTTGAACCTGTCGAAATCCATGATCAGCCGTCAGGTCTCGGCGCTGGAGGCCGATCTGGGGGTCCGCCTTTTGCACCGGACCACGCGGTCGCTGTCGCCCACCGAGGCCGGGCGCGCCTATCTCGAGCGCTGCCAGCGCATCCTGGCCGATCTGGACGAGGCCAATCTTCTGGTCAGCCACCTGCAGGCGGTGCCGCGCGGGCGGCTGCGGGTCAGCGCGCCGCTGTCCTTCGGCATCGGCCATCTGGCGGAAAGCCTGCCCGGCTTTCTGGCGCGCTATCCCGAGATCGAACTGGAGATGGGCTTCACCGACCGGCATGTGGATCTGGTGGAAGAGGGATGGGATCTGGCGGTGCGCATCGGGCGGCTGGCGGATTCCTCCCTGATCGTTCGCCGCCTGGCGCCCATCCGGCGGCTGGCGGCGGCGTCGCCCGACTATGTGGCGCGGCGCGGCACCCCCGTTCATCCCAGCGAGTTGTCAGGTCATGACTGCCTGACCCATGGTGGCCGGGTTCATTCGGAATGGCGCTTCACCGGTGAGGACGGCAAGCCGATTCAGGTGGAGGTGAAGGGGCGCTTCGATTCCGATAACGGCGATGTGCTGCGCGATATGGCCATGGCCGGGTTGGGCATCGTGCTGCTGCCCAGTTTTTTTCTCGGAGACGGCATCCGGGCCGGTCGTCTGGTGCCCTTGCTGGAGAAATACGTTCCGCTGGATTCCTCCCTCAACGTGGTTTACCCCCACGGACGCCACCTGTCGCCCAAGGTCCGCGCCTTCGTGGACCATCTGGCGGCCACGTTCGGTCCGGAACCCTATTGGGACCGGGGACTGACCGAGCAGGCCGTCCGGTGAGTGGGGGGCGGGGGCATGAAGGAGACGACCCGGAGGTTCTCGCCCGCGCGGGGGTGCGCCGCCGCCAGAACGGACAGGGGCGGAAACGGAGCCTTGATCCCGTCGAGAACTTCCAACAACGTCGCCCAATCGGTAAGGTCTAGTGGCATTGCCGCATCCTAGGAACTCGTTCGAAGGTCCCAAAGGGCCCTCAATTACAGGTTATTCCTTTCAACGGATGGCATCTGTGAATCCTTGCACACAACGCAGACATGTTCTCTCCATGGTGTCCGTGATCGTCCTCGGCCTCTTGGCCGCTTGCTCGGCGACGCCTCCCGCCGAGCAGACCATCCGCGATCACTATTTCTATGGCGGTCTGGCGGCGTTCCACGAGGACATGCATGCCGAGGCGGCCCGTCAATGGCAACGCGCCGCCGAATTGGGCGATGGCGAGGCGGCCCGTAATCTGGGCCATCTCTACCGCCAGGGATTGGGCGTCGAAGCCGACGGTCATATCGCCGCCGCCTGGTATCAGGTGGCCGCCGATGCGGGGGTGATCAGCGCCGACTACAATCTGGGCATGCTCTATATGAGGGGCGGCCCCGGCCTGCCTCCCGACCCCGATGAAGGGCTGAAGCGGCTGGGCAAGGCGGCCCAGGCGGGCTTCCCGCCTGCCAAGGCGGAACTGGAGCGTCTGGCCGCCGCGCCGGCTCCGCCCGTCGCCACCCCCGCGCCCACCGTGGCCGAGACCGCTCCTGCGCCCCCGCCCGCACCTGCGCCTCCCGCCGTTTCGGAACCCTCGCCCCTGCGCATGCAGATCGGTTCCTACCGCACCCGGGCCGCCGCCGAACAGGAGTGGAAACGGCTTCGCCTGAAAGGGCTGACACCCGAGATCATCGCCAACCGGGTGGAAGGCAAGGGTCTGTGGTACCGGCTGGTGGCGGTGGGACCGGCCCAGGCGGTGGAGGCCTTCTGCGCCTCGGCCCAGGCCAAGGGCATGTCGTGCTGGTCCCGGACCCGCTGAGGCCATTCGATTTTTAAGGTCTTGCAAAGCTTGACTTCCGGGCAAGGAAAAGCCCACTCTTTGGCATCTTTCCGAAGGGGAGCCCCGATCGAGGGGCTGAGAGGCCGGTCATCAGAGCCGGCGACCCTTGGAACCTGATCCGGGTCATTCCGGCGAAGGGATCGGAACCAATCGGTGCTTCCGCCTTTCCTTCGTCCGGACCCTGCCCGCCGCTTGAGCGAGGAAGCACGACCATGTCCGAGACCACCCTGAAGATCACCACCGGTCCCCTGCCGGGATCGCGCAAGATTTACGTCGAGGGCTCGCGCCCCGATGTGCGGGTGGCCATGCGCGAAATCGATCTGACGCCGGGTTCGGGCGAGGCGCCGGTGCGGGTCTATGACTGTTCCGGCCCCTATACCGACCCTTCCATGCAAGTCGACATCACCAAGGGCGTGCCGCGCCTGCGCGAGCAGTGGATCTTGGAGCGTGGCGACGTGGAACATTACGATGGCCGCGCCCACAAGCCCGAGGATGACGGCTTAAAGCCGGGCGAGGTGATCGGCGTTCCGGTGTTCGACCGCGCCGCGCAGGGCTTGCGCCCCTTGCGCGCCAAGCCGGGCAAGGCGCCGACCCAGCTGGCCTATGCCCGCGCCGGGATCATTACGCCCGAAATGGAATACGTGGCCATCCGCGAGAACATGAAGCGGGCCGAACTGCATGCCGCCATCGTCCGCGACGGCGAGGATTTCGGCGCCGACATTCCCGACGAGGTGACGCCCGAATTCGTGCGCGCCGAGATCGCGCGCGGCCGGGCCGTGCTGCCCGCCAACGTCAATCACCCCGAAGCCGAGCCCATGATCATCGGGCGCAACTTCCTCACCAAGATCAACGCCAATATCGGCAATTCCGCCGTGGCCTCCTCGGTGGATGAGGAGGTGGAGAAGATGGTGTGGGCCACCCGCTGGGGCGCCGACACGGTCATGGATCTGTCCACCGGGCGGCACATCCACGCCACGCGCGAATGGATCATCCGCAACAGCCCCGTTCCCATCGGCACCGTGCCCATCTATCAGGCGCTGGAGAAGGTGGACGGCAAGGCCGAGGACCTGACCTGGGAAATCTTCCGCGATACCTTGATCGAACAGGCCGAGCAGGGCGTGGACTATTTCACCATCCATGCGGGCGTGCTGCTGCGTTATATCCCGCTGACCGCCAAGCGGACCACCGGCATCGTGTCGCGCGGCGGTTCGATCATGGCCAAGTGGTGTCTGGCGCACCACAAGGAGAATTTCCTCTATACCCATTTCGAGGACATCTGCGAGCTGCTGAAGGCCTATGACGTGGGCTTCAGCTTGGGCGACGGATTGCGTCCCGGCTCCATCGCCGACGCCAACGACGCCGCCCAGTTCGGCGAGTTGGAGACCCTGGGCGAGTTGACCCACAAGGCCTGGGCCCATGACTGCCAGGTGATCATCGAAGGCCCCGGTCATGTGCCCATGCACAAGATCAAGAAGAACGTCGAGAAGCAGATCGAGCTGTGCGGCGAAGCCCCCTTCTACACGCTCGGGCCGCTGGTCACCGACATCGCGCCGGGCTACGACCACATCACCAGCGCCATCGGCGCCGCCATGATCGGCTGGTTCGGCACCGCGATGCTGTGCTATGTGACGCCCAAGGAGCATCTGGGGCTGCCCGACAAGCAGGACGTGCGTGAAGGCGTGGTCACCTACAAGCTGGCCGCCCATGCCGCCGATCTGGCCAAGGGCCATCCCGGCGCCCAGGTCCGCGACAACGCCCTGTCGCGTGCCCGCTTCGAATTCCGCTGGAAGGATCAGTTCAACCTGTCGCTGGACCCGGAAAAGGCCCTGGCCTTCCACGACCAGCACCTGCCCGCGGAAGGGGCGAAGCTCGCCCATTTCTGCTCCATGTGCGGGCCGAAATTCTGCTCCATGAAGATCAGCCAGGAGGTGCGCGACTTCGCCGCCGCCGAACAGGGCATGGCCGAGATGAGCGAGAAGTTCGTCCATGACGGCGCCGAGATCTATCACACCGAACCCGTCCAGGCACAGCAGCAGGCCAAGCCAGCGGCGGAGTGATCCGGGACGGAGCGGCGGTGAATTCGCCCGCCGCTCCGGTCTCGCCCCTTGTGCCCCGCCACCGCCATGGCGGCGCTTGTCCCGGCCACCGGCTGGGCGCGGTCTGACCATCCTCGGAAGCGATGAGTTCGGTGGATGCCCGGATCAAGTCTACGGCTGTCCGATTTAATTTGAGGCGGCAGACGTGGAGTCATGAGACACGGATATCACGGATGCGGTGCATCGCACCGCTCACGGATTAATACGGAAACGTTCTTGTTTCCGGCCATTTCCCCGACCTTGGCCCCAGGATGACCATATGGGATTTTGATAATCCGTGATCATTCGTGGCCGCGAAGCGGCATCCGTGTCCATCCGTGTTCCATGACCAGATGAAACCCGCATTGGCTTTGCCATTCGGGGCTCTCATGGAATTTTAAACAGGACAGCCGTGGATCAGGTCCGGTCATGACGGCATACGGGAACGTTCTCGTGGTCTCCTTGGTGTCTCAACGGGTCGGCCCGACATCCGAGAATAGTCTCGGCTGCCAATAGCGGCCAAGGCCCCCCCCCTCCTCGATCGCTTGAAGCACACCCGGTCCCGGGGATGGCGTTTAGCGGCGCCTTGAAGTGAAAATGGTCGGAATATCCATTTTTACAAAATTAGAATAATCAAAAACTATGCAGTTGTACGGATTACACTCTCGCCCCTTAAGGTTAATACTGAAGTCCTAGGTTTCATTTGGCGCGCATATGCAATTCGGCAGGCGCGCCCGCTTGGGGGTCGATCATGTTCAATCTCAACGTCTCTGGACGAATTTATGCCGGGTTCGGCTTGATCGTCGCGCTGCTGCTGGTGCTCGCCGGGCAGTCCATCCTTACCCTGGGGACATCGAAGCACCAGATCGACAAATATGCCGGAGTTTCTGACAACGCCCAGCGGGTGCTGAGCCTGAAGGGCGATTTCGCCAATATCCGCCGCAATGTCATCATCTTCACCGACAGTGCCGATCCCAAGGCGCTGGAGCAGATCCGCAAGATTCAGCCCCGCATCGCCAAGGTCCTTCCCGAGGCTGTCGCCGCCACCACCGACCCTACCCGTAAGGCCAACCTGACCAAGATGCAGGATCTGTTCACCGCCTATATGGCCGGATTCGACAAGGTTGCCGAGTTGCGCAAGACCAAGATGGAGCTGGTCGAAAAGCGTATGAACGTGTTGGGTGTTGGTGCCCGCAAGGCGATTTCGTCCATCATGGAGACGGCCAAGGCCGACGGTGACTTCGAGGCTTCCGCCCAGGCGGGCGACGCCATGGAAAACCTGATGCTGGCCCGCCTCAATGCCGTCAAGTTTCTCGCCGATCCCTCGGACGACTTCACCAAGGAAACAGAAAACAATATCAAGCAATTCGTCGCCGAGTCCGAGGCCCTGACCAAGCGTCTGCGCAATCCCGAGCGCAAGCGCCTGGCGCTCGAGGCCGAGGGCAATGCCAAAGCCTATGCCGATGCCTTCGCCCAGGTCGCCGCCGCGACCCATGCCCTCGACAAGCTGGTCTTCAAGGATATGGCCGCCCAGGCCGCCCAGTTCGCCGATCTGGCTGACCAGACCGTCCACTCCCAGGATCAGGCCATGGACCAGCAAAAGACCGATACGGAAGCCGGAATGGAGCGCAGCAGCGCCGCGACCTGGACCGGTGCCATCGTCGCTCTGGGCCTGGCCGTTCTGCTGTCCTGGCTGATCGCGCGCTCCATCGTCACGCCGCTTTCGGCCATGACCGGGGCTATGACCGAACTGTCCAAGGGCAACAAGACCGTGGACATTCCGGCGCGCGACCGCACCGACGAGATCGGCGCAATGGCAAAGGCCATGGAGATCTTCAAGGAAAACACCCTGAAGATGGACAAGCTGCAGGCCGAGCAGGAAGCCCAGAAGCTTCGTGCCGAGGCCGACCGCAAGGCGGCGCTGCACCATATGGCCGACACTTTCGAGGAAAGCGTCGGCAAGGTGGTCCAGACCGTCACCTCGGCGGCCACCGAATTGCAGGGCGCGTCCAGCCAGATGGCCAGCACCGCGCACGAGACCAGCGCCCAGGCCACCACCGTCGCCTCGGCGGCGACCCAGGCCTCGGCCAATGTGGAGACCGTGGCCGCCGCCACCGAGGAACTGGCCGCCTCCATTTCCGAGATCGCCAAGCAGGTGGAACGCTCGCAGGTGGTGGCCAACCGCGCCGAGGAGGAGGCCGAAAACACCACCAATCAAGTGCGCGCCCTGTCCGAGAATGTGGGCCGCATCGGGGAGGTGGTGGTGCTGATCAATGACATCGCCGCCCAGACCAATCTTCTGGCCTTGAACGCCACCATCGAGGCGGCGCGGGCCGGTGATGCGGGCAAGGGCTTCGCCGTGGTGGCCAACGAGGTCAAGAATCTCGCCAACCAGACCGCCAAGGCCACCGATGAAATCGCCAGCCAGATCAAGGCGGTGCAGGAAGGCACCGGCAATGCGGTGAAGGCCATCGACACCATCTCCAAGGTCATCTCGGAAATGGGCGAGATCAGCGCCTCGGTCGCCTCCGCTGTGCAGGAACAGACCGCCGCCACCGGCGAAATCGCCCGCAATGTGGAACAGGCCGCCGCAGGCACCGCCGAGGTTTCCAGCAACATCAATTCGGTGGAGCAGGCGGCCCGCGAAACCGGCCATGCCGCCGAGCAGATCAGCGAATCGGCCACCGACCTGTCTCGCCAAGCGGAATATCTGCGCGCCGAGGTCAGCCGTTTCCTCCATCAGGTGCGTGCCGACAAGAACGATATGAAGATCCTGGTATGGGACAACGCTTTGAACACCGGCGAGTCGTCCATCGACCGGCATCACCGTGAAATGTTCGATCAGGTCAACCGCTATTACGGCGAGATGATGAGCGGCAATGGCGATGTCGCCGTCCAGGGCATCCTATCGCTGGTTCCCACCACCTTCGTTCCCCATTTCAAGGAGGAGGAGGATCTGATGTCCCGCCGTGGCTATCCCGGCATCGACGAACATCGCGGACGTCACCGCGAATTCCTCGACGCCTTCGAGAGTCACAAGCGGGCGGTGGAAGCCGGAAAAGATGGGGCGAGCGGAGCGTTGTTCCAGTTCGCCGCCACTTGGCTGAAGGATCATATCCACTACGAGGACGGCAAGATCGCGGCCTTCCTGAAGGACAAGAAGAGCGTCGCCTGACGCTGACGGGGCGGAAGGCCGGTCCCTTCCGCCCCCTGGCCTTGCGATCTTCCCCGCATAGTCACGTTCGAACACCACCATGTGAAAAGGCGCCGATGAAACCGGCGCCTTTTCACATTGACCTGCCTGCCTCGCTTTGACGGGCCCTCGCGGGTCATCAGGGGGGGATGCGCCACAAACTTCATCGCAATAGGTCATACACAATTACAAATTGAATGGCTCCCTATGACATTAGATCAATGAGTCTAGTGCATGATACTTGGTATAATCATATGCGTTACTAAGTATAAGTACTACCAAATCATTGGTGGCTCATATGCCGGAAAGGAGCCTCATCATGCTCGCTTTAGGCGTCTCAACGAGAATTTATGTGGGATTCGGGCTGGTTCTGCTGCTGCTTGTGGCGTTGGCCGGGTTGTCGATCAGCACGTTGGGCAGTTCCGGCGCGCGCATGGAGAGTTATGCCGATGTTTCCGATAACGCCCAGCGGGTGCTTCGGATCAATGGCGGCTTTTCCGAAATCCGTCGCAATGTGGTGATCTTTGCCGAAATGGGCGATCACAAGGCCCTGGAAGCGGTAAAGGCGGCGGAGACCCGTCTGCGCAAGGATCTGTCCGAAGCGGCTGCCCACACGACCCATCCGGGCCGCAAGGCGTCCCTTGCCCAGATGCAGACGTTGTTCGATGCCTATATGAGCGGCTTCAACAAGGTCGCCGCCCTACGCGATTCCAAGGAAGATTTGGTCGAGAAACGCCTGAATGTGGCCGGTGTCTCGGCTCGCAGGGAATTGAGCGAAGTGGTGCAGGGCGCCATGGCGGATGGCGATTTCGAAGCCGCCGCCCTGGCCGGAATCGCCGAGGAAGCCCTGATGCTGACCCGGATCAACGCCCTGAAATTCCTGGCCGAGCCTAACGAGAACCTGGCCCAGCAAGCTCTGGCCAATGCCGCGAAATTCGTCGAGGAGGCCGAGGCGCTGGTCAAGCGCCTGCGGAGCCCCGAGCGCAAGCGTTTGGCCGCCGATGCGGAGAAAGGCGCCAAGGAATATCGCGACGCCTTCGTCTCGGTCGTGGCGGTAAGCCAGGATCTGGCCAAACTGGTCTTCAAGGACATGGCGGGCATCGCCGCTCAATTCGCCGATCTCGCCGCCCAGACCGTCCATTCCCAGGACGAGACCATGGATCAACAGAAGGCGGAAACCGAGGCTGGCATGGCGCGCAGCAATACCGCAAC
The DNA here is from genome assembly GCF_000829825.1 of Paramagnetospirillum magnetotacticum MS-1. Classification (NCBI taxonomy): domain Bacteria; kingdom Pseudomonadati; phylum Pseudomonadota; class Alphaproteobacteria; order Rhodospirillales; family Magnetospirillaceae; genus Paramagnetospirillum; species Paramagnetospirillum magnetotacticum. Next base: position 1,197,888 of record NZ_JXSL01000030.1, read on the forward strand.
CTGGAGCGGTTCCGCGGTCGCCCTGGTCCTGGGGGTGATCCTGTCCTGGCTGATCGCGCGCTCCATCGTCGGGCCGCTCTCGGGCATGACGCTTGCCATGACCGAGTTGTCAAAGGGCAACAAATCCATCGAAATTCCGGCGCGCGAGCGCCAGGACGAGATCGGCGCCATGGCCGCCGCCATGGAGATTTTTTTGCAAAACACCCTGAAGATGGACCGGATGCAGGCCGAGCAGGAGGCGCAGAAGGTCAAGGCCGACGCCGAGCGCAAGGCGGCCTTGCGCCTGATGGCGGACACCTTCGAATCCAGCGTCGGCAAGGTGGTGCAGACCGTGACCTCGGCGGCGACCCAGCTGCAGGGCGCGTCGAGTCAGATGGCGGGCACCGCCCATGAAACCGCCGCCCAGGCGACCACCGTGGCTTCCGCCGCGCAACAGGCCTCGGCCAATGTGGAAACCGTGGCCGCCGCCACCGAGGAATTGTCGTCCTCCATCTCCGAGATCGCCCGTCAGGTGGAGCGCTCGCGCGAGGTTTCCACCCGGGCGGAGCAGGAGGCGCAGTTCACCACCGATCAGGTCCGCACCCTGTCCGAAAATGTCGGCCGGATCGGCGACGTGCTGGGCCTGATCACCGATATTGCGTCCCAGACTAATTTGCTGGCCTTGAACGCCACCATCGAGGCGGCGCGGGCCGGTGAAGCGGGCAAGGGCTTCGCCGTGGTGGCCAACGAGGTCAAGAACCTCGCCAACCAGACCGCCAAGGCCACCGACGAGATCGCCCAGCAGATCAAGGCGGTGCAGGAAGGCACCAGCAATGCGGTGAACGCCATCAGCGCCATCACCAAGGTGATCACCGAAATGGGTGAGATCAGCGCCTCGGTCGCCTCCGCCGTCCAGGAGCAGACCTCGGCCACCAGCGAGATCGCCCGCAATGTGGAACAGGCGGCGGCCGGAACTTCGGAAGTATCCAGCAATATCGTGTCCGTGGAACAGGCCGCCCGCGAAACCGGCGGCGCCGCAGAGCAGATCCACGAATCCGCCGATGACTTGTCCCGGCAGGCGGAATATCTGCGGGCCGAGGTCGGGCGTTTCCTGTCCGAGGTGCGCGACGATAAGGCTGTCGCCTGATGTCAAGCGGGGCGGAGGAATGATCCTCCGCCCCGTTGCTTTCTAATCCACCCGGCCGGACTTGATGACCTCGGCGAACCATTTGTAGCTGTCCTTGGGCGTGCGCTTCAGGGTGTCGTAATCGACGCGCACCAGGCCGAAACGCTTGGACAGGCCATAGGCCCATTCGAAATTGTCCAACAGCGACCAGGCCAGATAGCCCTTGACGTTGCAGCCGTCCTTGACGGCGCGGGCCACCTCGGAGACGTGGTCTTTCAGGAAGGCGACGCGCTCGGCATCGTGAACTTGGCCGTCAGGCGCAACCACGTCGTCATAGGCGGCGCCGTTCTCGGCGATGAACACCGCCGGATTGCCGTAAAGCTCCTTGAACTCGCGCAGCAGATCGTAAAGCCCGTCGGGCTGCACCGGCCAGGCCATGGCCGTCCAGCGGTCGCAATGGGCGTCGCCCCAGAAGACGTCGAAGGGGTGGCCTTCCTCGTGCTTCATGGTCATGCGGGAATAGTAATTGATGCCCAGCATGTCGATGGGGAACTTGATGGTCTCCAGATCGCCGGGCTTGACGATATGCTTCATCTTCTCGGCCAGCACATCGGGAATGGCGCCCCTCATGACGCCGTCCAGCGGCACCCGGTTCCACACCGCGTCCCAGCGGATGGCCGCCGCCCGGTTCTTGGGGTCGTCATCTTCGGAGCGGCAGGGCTGCAGGTTGATCACCGTGCCTAGCACCGCGTCGGAATGCTCGGCCCGAATGGCGCGCAGCGCGGTGCCCTGGGCCAGGTTCTGGTGGTGCAGCGCCTTGAGGATGCCGTCCTCGCCCAGTTTATAGCCGGGCGCGTGCTCGCCGATGCCGTAGCCGATGATGGCCACCACATTGGGCTCGTTCAGCATGTACCAGTCCTTGACCCGGTCGCCCAACCGCTTGGTGGCGATGCGGGCGTATTCGGCGAAGGGGCCGACGATGTCGCGGCCCTGCCAGCCGCCCTTGTCCTCCAAGGGCTGGGGAAGGTCCCAGTGGTAGAGACAGGCCATGGGCTTGATGCCAGCCTCGAGGATCTTGTCCACCAGCCGGTCATAGAAATCCAGGCCCTTGGGATTGATCGCCCCGGTGCCTGCCGGAATGATGCGCGGCCAGGCCAGCGAAAAGCGGTAGGCGTTGAATCCCGCCGCCTTCATCAGGGCGATGTCTTCGGGGTAGCGGTGGTAATGATCGCAGGCCACCTTGGCGCTGGATCCGTCCATGATCTTGCCGTCGGCGGTGAACTTGTCCCAGATGGTCATGCCGCGCCCGTCGGTGTCATAGGCGCCTTCGATCTGGTAGGCGGCGGTCGACGCCCCCCAGAAGAAATCCTTGGGGAACTGGCGGCCGCCCTTGGGGGCGGCATCGGCTGCTTTGGCGATGGTCATGGCGGCGGCTCCGGCTAGGATTTGGCGGCGGGAAAGTTTCATGATCAGGCGGTGGGACGTTGGTGAAAGCCCGGCGAAGGATGTTCCGACGAAGCTTCGGTCTCCACCCTGGTGACCAGGGCGGCGGGCGGGCCCTTGTGGCAGGCCTCGACCATGTCACGGACCAGATGCGAGGGGCCGTGGAACAGAGCCTCGACGCGGCCATCCACCAGATTGCGCACCCAGCCCGACAGCTTGCGGCTCGTGGCCTGCTCGACGGTCCAGCCGCGGAACCAGACACCCTGGACCCGGCCTTCGATCAGGACACGAATGCTGGTTTCACCTGTCATGGACGACACTCCATGGGAATATTTAACCACGGTTGCAGGAGGGCCGGAAGGGGGGATGCTTGACCGGGCTCAATGTGGCGGGTGGCGCAAAGCTGCTTTTTATGAACCCTTCGCCCAAGGAGCCTCGCCATGAATGTGATCACCCCCGCCCTGGATGCCCAGATTGAAATGCTGAGCCTGCTGGAAAACGCCGTTGCCGCCCATGCCAATGTGGTACAGGTGCGGATCGAAGGGGATGGGGCGGTGATCGAGACCCTGGCCACGGGTACGGTGGTCGATGCCCACCGGCTCTCGCTGTCGGCCTGCGCCGAACTGCTGCCCGCCGCCTTCCGCCTGTGCGATGAATCCGACGACTATCACTACGGTTCGTCGCGCTCGGCGCGCATGACCGGTCTGAAGGCACCGCTGCCCAAGGGCCTTGCCATGGTGTTCATGCATTTCTTTCCCGCCCGCGACGGACATCGCCATCTGGTGGCGCGCCTCACCTATGACAGCGACACCTGCTGCGGCACCTGCGGCGGCTAGAACTTGTCTGGACCAAGCTGGATCAACACCATTCCATCGTCATCCCGGCCTTGAGCCGGGACCCAGGAGTCACAAGCGTTGACGCTAGATGTGGCTCCCCCTGGATCCCGGCTCAAGGCCGGGATGACGAGGCAAAGTGTTTCAGCCTAAGTCGGACAGACTCCAGAATTTTCTCTCAATCGCCCCAGCCATCGTCTCTGCCCCAGGTGTCGCCGCCGCCGCCCAGGCGGGCGCGCAAGGTTGCGGCATCCTCGCAATCCTTCACGAAAGCCAGGATGGCCGAACGGGCGCATTCGGCCGGGTCGCGGCCCAATTGCCGCGCCACCTGATAGAGGCGGGACGCCAGATCGAGATCGAGGTCGATGCGCATTGGGAGGGACTCCGTTCCAAACCTCTTGATTCTTGCATCAAGGGAGGCGAAAACCCAGCCCCATGAGCATACTCTCCGACGCCATCGCGCTGCGGCGCACTTTCGCCATCATCTCCCACCCCGACGCCGGCAAGACCACGCTGACGGAGAAGCTGCTGATGTTCGGCGGCGCTATCCAGATGGCGGGTGCCGTGCGCGCCAGGGGTGAGCAGCGTCGCACCCGTTCGGACTGGATGGCCATCGAGAAGGAGCGCGGCATCTCGGTCAGCGCCTCGGTGATGAGCTTCGAATATGGCGGCCTGTCCTTCAACCTGCTGGACACGCCTGGCCACGAGGACTTTTCCGAAGATACCTACCGCACGCTCACCGCCGTTGATTCGGCCGTCATGGTTCTGGACGCCGCCAAGGGCATCGAGACCCAGACCTTGAAGCTGTTCGAGGTCTGCCGGTTGCGCGACGTGCCCATCATCACCTTCGTCAACAAGGTGGACCGCGAGGGCCGCGAGACCTTCGACCTGCTGCACGAAGTGGAAAAGACCCTGGCGCTGGACGTTTCGCCCGTGACCTGGCCCATCGGCATGGGCCGGGACTTAAAGGGCGTCTACGATCTGGTCAATGACCGCGTCATCATGTTCGATCCCGGCCGGGGCGATCATATCGCCGAGATCAGCGTCGACGCCTCGCTGGACAGCCCCAAGCTGGACGAAGCGGTGGGCAAGGCCGCCGCCGACCGTCTGCGTGAAGAGGTGGAGCTGGTCCGTGGCGGCTATCCCGAATTCGACCTGGAAAGCTTTCTGGCCGGTCACCTGACGCCGGTGTTCTTTGGCAGCGCCTTGAAGACCTTCGGCGTGGCGGAATTGCTGAAAGGCATCGGCCGTCTGGCGCCGCCGCCCATCTCGCGCAAGGCCGACACCCGCACCGTCGAACCCGAGGAGACCAAGGTCAGCGGCTTCGTCTTCAAGGTCCAGGCCAATATGGACCCCAACCACCGTGACCGCATCGCCTTCTTCCGCATCTGTTCGGGCCGCTTCAAGCGCGGCATGAAGCTGAAACATGTGCGTTCGGGCAAGGTGATGGCCCTGGTCAATCCGGTGTTCTTTCTGGCCCGCGACCGCGAACTGGCGGAAGAGGCCTTCCCCGGCGACATCATGGGCATTCCCAATCACGGCCAGTTGCGCATCGGCGACACGCTGTCTGAATCCGAGGACATGAACTTCCTCGGCATTCCCACCTTCGCGCCGGAAGTGCTGCGCCGGGTGCGGCTCGACGATCCCATGAAGGCCAAGCAGTTGAAGAAGGCCCTGGAAGATCTGGCCGAGGAAGGCGTCTCCCAGGTGTTCAAGCCGCTCGACGGTTCCACCTGGATCGTCGGCGTGGTGGGCCCGTTGCAGTTCGACGTGCTGACCACCCGCATCGAGTCCGAATACAACATCAAGGCCGGATTTGAAGACGGCGGCTTCGTCACCGCCCGCTGGGTGGCCGCCGAGACCGAGGCCGAGATGAAGCGCTTCATGGATGGCAACAAGTCCAACATGGCCGAGGACCGCGACGGCGCCATGGTCTATCTGGCGCGTAATTCCTGGCAGTTGAACCGCGCCCAGCAGGATTTCGAGAAGATCCGCTTCACCGCCACGCGCGAGCAGCACTGAACGACGTCCGGAAGCGCGCCTTCGTGGTTCAACAGCCATTTACGCCTCTTCGAACCGGCGCAACGTGGTCAAGCCTACTTCATCACCCGCGAGAATCCTTCCGCCACCGGCAGATAGGAACGGCGCTTGCCCTTGGCCTCGCGCACCGCGCTGCCCGCATAGATCTGCTTGGCAGCCTCGACCATGACGACGCCGCCGAAGGTCTCGAACCAGCGCTGGCCGATCTGCTCCACCGCCGGGGCGGAACGCAGCAGCATCCGGGATGTGGTGGGCGGCAGGAACAGGGCCGAGGCCTTGTTGACGGGGGTGAACATGTTGTCGCGCAGCAGGCGGTTCAACTGCCCCATTGTGTAAGGCCTGCCATTGCCGAAGGGGGTGCGTTCCAGCCGGGCCCAGATGCCTCTTCGGTTGGGCGCCACCACCACCAGACGCCCGCCATCGGCTAGCACCCGCCAGGCTTCGCGCATCATGGCGCGTACCTGTTCGGTGGATTCCAGGGCATGGACCAGCAGCATGCGGTCGATGGAGCGGTCAGGCAGCGGCAGGTCGGTCTCGTCCACCAAGGTGGTGAGGCCGGGGCCTTCCGATGGCCAGGGCAGCACGCCCTGGCTGGCGGGCATGGCGGCGATCACCCGTTCGGCCTCGGCCAGGAAGATGCGCAGATAAGGGGTGGCGAAGCCCAGGCCCAGAACCCGCTGGCCGGTGACATCGGGCCACAGGGCGCGCAACTGCCGGCGGATCAGCCGCTGGGCCGTCTGGCCCAGGCTGCCGCTGTAGAAGTCGCGCAGATCGACCACATCGGTCCACATGGCGGGATAGGACAAGTCTCCGTTCATGGCTCGAGGATAGGCGTTTTGGGCGGTTGGTGCTACAACCGGAGCAACAGAAAAAGGGCGAGACGGCAATGGCCAAGATTATCGTCGAGCAGATTCCGGTGCTGTCGGACAATTACGTCTATCTGGCCCATGAGCCGCTGGGCGGCGTCACGGCGGCCATTGATCCGGCGGTGTCCGAGCCGGTGCTGGAACGTCTGGCCGCGCGGGGCTGGACGCTCACCCATATCCTCAACACCCATCATCACGGCGACCACACCGGGGCCAATCTCGATCTGGCGCGGCGCACGGGTTGCGCGGTGGTGGGGGCTGCGCGCGATTCCGGGCGAATTCCCGGCATCACTTTGGAGGTCTCCGACGGTGAGACCTTCATGCTGGGACATGCCGCCGTCACGGTGCTGGACGTTCCCGGTCACACATCGGGGCATGTGGCCTATTGGTTCGCCGACAGCCATGTGCTGTTTTGTGGCGATACCCTGTTCTCGTTGGGCTGCGGGCGTCTGTTCGAGGGTTCGGCCGAGGAGATGTGGGCCAGCTTGAAGAAGCTGCGCGACCTGCCGTCCGACACCATGGCCTATCCCGCCCATGAATACACCGCCGCCAATGGCCGCTTCGCCAAATTGGTGGAGCGCGACAATCAGGCGCTGAAAGCCCGGCTGGACGAGGTGGAACGTCTGCGGGCGGGCAACCGCCCCACCGTGCCGGTCCGTCTGGCCGAGGAGCGTGCCGTCAACCCCTTCCTGCGCGCCGACACGGCCAGTGTGGCCCGCGCCGTGGGGATGGAACCGGGCGCCGACCCCGCCCAGGTTTTCGCGGAACTCCGGCGGCGCAAGGACGTGTTCTGATGCCAAATCCCGATGAGCCGGACTCATCGGGATTTGGTTAGGCCCAAGGGGCCGCGCCGCTTATGCGGCGGGAGCCAAGCCGCCACGGCGGCGCCCGGCGATTGAGGGCGATCCCGATGATCGGTTGCGATCATCGGTAACGGGTAAGACGCCTCGTCCTACTTTTCCGGCCCGGCGAAGATGGTGGGCGTGCGCACCTGACGGCTGGACCCGTCGAGGACGAAGGTTACCGGCATGCTCTTGGATGCCGCCTTGGCCGCCGGAACCGTGACATAGAGCCGGAACGTGCCCACTGAATCGCGGGGCACGCGCAATTCGGCGGTGGCCGCGCCGCTTTCTCCGCCCACCACGTCGATGACCGCGCCCTCGGCGCCTTCCAGGCGCAGACCGAAGCTGCGGTCTTCGGCCTTCATGTTCAGCACCTTGTAGACATAGCCGTTGCGGATGGAGCCGTCCGACATCTGCACGAAGAGCGGTGCGCGCTCGTGCAGAACGTTGACGTCCACATCGGGCCGCGTGGTCAGGCGGAACAGCATCACCGAGGCGGCCAGGGCCATGATGCCGCCATAGATCAGGGTGCGCGGCCGGATGATGCGCAGGCTGGTGGGGGCGCCGCATTTGCGGGCCTCGATATTGTGGCTGGAATCGTAGCGGATCAGGCCGCGGGGCAGGCCGTAGCGGTCCATCACCTGATTGCAGGCATCGATGCACAGCGCGCAGCCGATACAGGCCAGTTGGTTGCCCCGACGGATATCGATGCCAGTGGGGCAGGCCTGGACGCAGGACCGGCAATCGACGCAATGGCCGCGTCCTTCGAAGCTTTGCCCCTTGCGGGCCGCGCCGCCGGGTTCGCCTCGCCATGCTTCGTAGGTGACGATCAGGGAATGCTCGTCGAACATGGCCGACTGAAAGCGCGAATAGGGGCAGAGATAGACGCAGACCCGTTCGCGTGCATAGCCCGCCAGCAAGAAGCAGAAGCCGCCCAGGATGGCGATGAACACATAGGTGGGCGGACTGGCCTCAAGGGTGAAGATATCCTTCAACTGCTGAAAGGCGTCGCCAAACCACAGGGTGAAGCCGATGCCGCAGGCCGCCGAGATGACCAGCCAGATCAGGTTGACCGCCGCCTTGCGGGCCAGCTTTTCGACCGAGAAGGGCTGGCGCTCGAAGGCGATGCGCTGGCTGCGGTCGCCGATCACCAGGCGTTCCACCGTCACGAACAGGTCGGTATAGACCGTCTGCCAGCAGATGAAGCCGCACCACACGCGCCCGGCCACCGCGCTCATCAGAAACAGCAAGATGGCCGAGAGCAGCAGAATACCGGTCAGGTAGTAGATTTCCTGCGGCCAGATCTCCAGGAACAGGAAATAGGCCCGCCGGCCGGGCATGTCGATGAGGATGGCCTGATCGGGCGCCCCCGGTCCCCGGTCCCAGCGCAAGAACGGTCCCAGATGCCACCAGGCCAGGGTGATCACCATGGCCCACCATTTCCACGAGCGGAACGTGCCGCTCACCGCGCGGGGCTGGGCCTTGCCGGTCTCCATGTAGACCGGCACCTCGCCTTTGTGCAGCGGCAAGGCCGGTACGGCGGGCTTGGTGTCCATGGCTTCGGTCTCCGGGAATTTATATTAGGCGGACACTATATTAAATGCCCGCCGCGATGTCTTGTGACTAAGTCACCAAAGGGCGGAGATAGCTGGCATTGGTGGGGGGGTCGGTAGCTGAACCACAAAATATGGTTTGCTCCCGGACTCGGCTTTTGACAGAATCCCTCGTTCTCGGGGGATAGAGGGTTCATGGACGTTCAACGACTCGCCAAAGTGCTGGCGCTCGCCGCTTCGGACAACGATTCCGAGGCGCTGCACGCGCTACGCACAGCCGGGCGCCTGCTGGAAGGCGCCGGGCTGGACTTCGTCGCCCTGGCCTCCCGGCTGGCCGAAAGCGGGCCGGTGGTCAGTTCCACCCGGCTGGAGGATCTGGAGGACACCGTCTTCGATCTTCGCAACGAAATCCGTCATCTGCGGTCCGAAAACGAGAAGCTGCGCCAGACCGGCCCCGGCGCGGCGGGAGGGCTGGCAAATGCCGCCCAGGACGTGGCGCAAACCATTCGCCTGAAAGCCGAGCTTGACGATCTGCGCGAGACACTGGGCGCCGAGAAGCGCCGCGCCGATGCCGCCCAGGCGGCCGAACAGGCCCTGCACGCCGATCTGACCCAGGCTTTCGAGATGGTCGAGCATTTGACCACCCAGTTCGAAAACCTGAAGGGCCGCGCCGACCGGCTGGAGGCCGAGAATCGCCGCCTCAGTCTGGTGGCCGCCGCCTTGAAGGGTGAACTGGACGAGCGTCTGGCCGACCGCAACCATCCCCTGCCACCGGTGGCAGCGCCTCCGGCCCCGGCGCCAGTGCTGCGCGCCGACCCGGCCCCCCGCCGCACCAGCGCTCCGCCGCCGCCCACTGTTGGCACAAGGCGGAGCAAGGCCGGACTTCCGGTCAACCAGTACGCCCTGTTCTAGATCCAGCCCAGCAAGCGCCACCACAAAAAGTCCAGCGGCAGCAGGACAAGGATGGTGATGCCCGCCAGCCACAGGCACAGCGTCTGGGCGGGGCCCAAACGCTCGCCGCCCAACTGCATGGCCACCACCATGGGGGCCGACTGGTAGGGCATGATGGGGTTGGAAAAGCCCAGGACCTGACTCATCAGCACCGCTTCCACCGACATTCCCGAGGCCTCGGCCATCTGACCGGCCATGGGGGTCAGCACCGCCGGAGCGCCGGGCAGGGTGGTCAGCAGGCTGACCAGGGTGGACAGCACCGACAAGGAGGCGAAATTGGTGGCCGCATGGCCGGGCGACAGCGGCAGCACATCCAGAACCGCATGGGCCAGCCTTGCGCCCAGTCCCGACTGGTCCACGATGGCGCCCAATCCCATGATGGCGGCCACATAGAACATGGAGCCGTAATTGATCTGCTCGTTGAAGGCCTTGCGGTCCACCAGCCCGATGCCGGGCAGCAGCAGCAGGGCGCCCGCCGCCATGCTGATCCAGGCCGGGCTGACATGGTGGAGGAAATCGGTGGCCCACAGCACCAGGGCGCAGGCCAGCAGCAGGGCGAGCTGCCCCTCCTGGCGCTTCATGGGGCCGAGGGGACGGGTGGCGGCTTCCGGCTGGGGGGTGTCGGGCCACAGCCAGACGATCAGCGGAATCATGATGGCGGTCTTGAGAAAGCCCAGGATGGGGAAATGCAGCAGGAAATACTCGCCGTAATGGGGCGTGTAGTGCCATAGCGTCTCGGCCGCGCCCACCAGCACCAGATTGGGCAGATTGGCGGGCAGGATGGAGAAGGTGGGGACGTGGCAGCCGAAGGCGGCGGCCAGCACCACCCCGATCCGGCCGTTGGTGCCCGGCGCGAAGCCATAGCGCTCGGCCAATCCCACGGCGATGGGCATCAGCATGATGGCGCGGCCCATTGAGGACGGCATCAGGAAACCCAGGGCCAGACCGACCAGGGTCACTCCGCTGATCACCCCCCAATAGCTGGAGCCGAAGGCGTGGCTGAGGCGTGCCCCCAGTCGCTCGCCCAACCCGGTGGAGCGGAACGCGATGCCCATGATCAGCCCGCCGAAGATCAGCCACAGGGCCGCCGAGGAGAAGCCACCGAACACGGTGCCCGCCGGCGCCGCCTTCAACAGCATGGCCGTGGTGAAGAAGAACACGGCGGTCATGGGCTCGGGGATCACCGCCGTGGCCCATAATCCGATGAAGGCCACCGCCAGCCCTAAGACGCGCCCTTCCGTCCCCGGCAGGGGGTCGATAACGACGATGGCGGCGCCGATGATCAAGGCCGCCCAGGCCAGGGCGCGGGGCAGCGGCATACGGAACAGGGACAGGCTCATCACGCCACCTCGTGTTTCATGTTACGTGATACATTATTCGTATTTGCCCCCAGAGTCCAGTTGGTGCATCATCGGAATTAGAGATGGGAGGGCGGGTGTGAAGCTGCAAAAGACCAATCTGGCGGATCAGGCCTATACGGCGCTGCACGAGATGCTGCTGGCGGGCAAGCACTTCATGCCCGGCGACAAGATCAGCGTCGAGGATCTGGCGCGGCAGCTTGGCGTCAGCCGCTCGCCGGTGTGGAACGCCATCGCCCGGCTGGAGGCCGACGGCATCGTCGAGGTCTGGCCGCGCCATGGCGTGTTCTTCGTGGGCTTCGACAAGGCGCGGCTGATGGACATCTTGCAGACCCGCGAGGTGCTGGAAGGTGCCGCCGCCCGTCTGGCCGCCGAGAAGATTTCGCCCGAAGAGGTGCAGGATCTGCGCGCCTCCATCGCCGCCCAGCGCGCCGCGGTGGCGGGCAATGCCCGCGAGGCCTATGCCGCCGAGGTGGCCCGCTTTCACAAGATGATGGCCGAGGCCTCGGGCAATAAGGTGATGGTCGAGATCATCGAACGGCTGTGGGCGCGCACCACCGCCATGTGCATCCGCCCCGATCTTCGCCCTGCTCTGATGGACGAGCGGGTGGACGAGCACGCCCGCATGGTCGAGGCGGTGGCCCGGGGCGACGGTGATACCGCCGAACGCGAAATCCGCGCCCATATCCGCCGCATCGCCCAAAGCCTGACGGGGGCGTAAGGGGCGTGGGCGGAGCCCACAACACAAATGACCTAGCTGGTCGGCGTGCCGTCGCGGCGCGCCAGGACTTCATCCAGACAGGCGGCATCGCCCATGGAGGTGCCGCCTGGAGTCCGCACCGCGTAATGGGACACGGTCATGCGGCCGTCCTCGTCATACAGAAACAGGTCCAGGGTGCAGACCTTGACCCGGTACTGCCAGATCTCGGCGGGCGGATCGCGGCGCACGAAGGCGGGCTTGCCCAGGGCGCGCTCCGCATTGGCGGCGCTCAGGCCCTTCAGCGCCGAGGGCGCCATGGTGCCAGGGGCGGGAGGGGCCATCAGGGCCGTCTGCTCGTCCTTGCCCCGGCTGGACGGGCCAGTCGCCACGCCGCCGCTGGTGGCCGAGTTCCCCGCCCCATTGCAGGCGGCCAGCAGGAGCAGGAGTGAAGCCGAGGCGAGGCGCTTGATCATTGGGTCCTCAGGGACTGGAAGATGTGGACCATGAAGGAGGTGGCCACCACCGGGGCGGTGAGGTTCAGCAGCGGAATCTGAAACACGAGATTGATCACCGCGCCGCACAGCCACAGCCGCCCGAGATTGTTGCGGAACGTCAGGCGCATGGCTTCGGGCTCCATCCTGCGCGCCGCCACCACCTCGAAATATTCCCGGCCCAGCAGATAGCCGTTGACCGCATAGTTGAGAATGATGCCGAAGCCCAGGAACAGGAGCGCCAGATAGAACGGTGCCGCCAAAGCGGTGATCAGCACCATGACCAGCAGGAAGCGGAGCGACCCTTTCAGGATCTCGGCCCAGCCCATGGAACGCGCCGGTCCCAGTTGGGGATAGTGCCGGGCCTCGACCACATCGGCCACGTCGTCCAACCAGAAGCTCATGACGAAGGTGGCCAGGGCCGAGAAGAACAAGATGGGCAGCGCGATGGAGGTGACGCCCAGAATCACGCTTGTGCTGATATCGGCCAACTGGTTGTCGAACCAGTGGATCTGGCGCAGCAGCGCCGCGGCGCCCAGCGCCAGCCCGCCCCAGCAGGCCAGGGCCGCCGCGATGCCGATCAGCAGAATGCGGCGCAGGCCCGGATCGCTCAGTTGGGCGAAGGCCCTGAACAGGGCTTTGGGGATGGTCATGGGGCTCCATGGAGCATGTGGGGAAACCACGGATTCAAGCATGCTCCGCGCCATTCGCCAAGGCCAAAGGCGGTTTTTGTTGTTTATGGCGGCTTCCTGGCTATACTGCGCCGCAAAATGCCTCCGGATTAGGCGCAGGACGCACGCCGGGGCGCTGACTTTCCTTGCGAGAAGGCTCGTATTCGACCATGGCGGACAAGACCATCCACGTCGCCGGTATCGGCAACGCGATCGTTGATGTGCTGGTGCATGCCGATGACCTGCTGCTGCATCGTCTCGGTCTCACCAAGGGCGTGATGACCTTGATCGATGCCGAGCAGGCCGAGTCCATCTATGCCCAGCTTCCTCCCGGCATCGAATGCTCGGGCGGTTCGGCGGCCAACACCATCGCCGGGATCGCCGCTCTGGGCGGCCGCGCCGCCTATGTGGGCAAGGTCAAGAGCGACCAGTTGGGCCAGGTCTTCCGCCATGACATCCGCAATATGGGCGTCCATTTCGAGACCGAAGCCGATGATGGCGGCCCGTCCACGGCGCGCTGTTTCGTCCTGGTCACTCCCGATGCCCAACGCACCATGCTCACCTATCTGGGCGCCTGCGTGGAACTGGGGCCCGACGACGTGGATATCGGCCTGATCACCGGGGCCGAAATCACCTATCTCGAAGGCTATCTCTACGATCCGCCCGAGGCCAAGCGCGCCTTCCTCAAGGCCGCCACCGTGGCCCATGGCGCCGGACGTCTGGTTTCGCTGTCGCTGTCCGACCCCTTCTGCGTCGACCGTCACCGCGACGCCTTCCTGGATCTGGTCGCCGGTCATGTGGACATTCTGTTCGCCAACGAGTCCGAGCTGTGCTCGCTGTACAAGACCGAGTCCTTCGATGAAGCGGTGCGGGCCGTGCGCGGTCATTGCCGCGTCGCCGCCGTGACGCGGGGCGACAAGGGTTCGGTGGTGGTGACCGAGGACGAGACCCAGGTGGTCGCCGCCGACGAAATCGAACAACTGGTGGACACCACCGGGGCTGGCGATCTTTATGCTGCCGGTTTCCTGTTCGGCTTTACCCAGGGGCGTGATCTCGCCACCTGTGCCATGCTGGGCGGCATTGCCGCTGGCGAAGTCATCTCCCATTACGGCGCCCGGCCCGAGCGATCGCTCAAGGATCTGGTCCGCGCCAAACTGGGTCCCCATATCCTCGAAAATCTCCGGTAAGACGAGTCCCATGGAACTGCGCAACATCGCTATTATCGCCCACGTCGACCACGGCAAGACCACTTTGGTGGATGCCATGCTGCGGCAATCCGGAACCTTCCGCGAAAATCAGCAGGTGGCTGAACGCGTGATGGATTCCAACGATCTGGAAAAAGAACGCGGCATCACCATTCTGGCCAAGTGCACCTCGGTCGAGTGGAAGGGCGTGCGCATCAATATCGTCGACACCCCCGGCCACGCCGATTTCGGCGGCGAGGTGGAGCGCATCTTGTCCATGGTGGACGGCGTCGTGGTTCTGGTGGACGCGGCCGAGGGCCCCATGCCCCAGACCAAGTTCGTCACCGGCAAGGCGCTGGGCCTGGGTCTGCGCCCCATCGTGGTGGTCAACAAGGTGGATCGCGGCGACGCGCGGCCCCATGAAGTGCACGACGAATGCTTCGACCTGTTCGCCGCCCTGGATGCCGATGACGATCAGCTGGACTTCCCCACTCTGTTCGCCGTGGGCCGTGACGGCTGGGCCGACGATTCGTTGGAGGGTCCGCGCAAGGATCTGGCCGCGCTGTTCGACCTGATCGTCGCCCATGTGCCGCCGCCCAAGCGCGACCTGGACGCTCCGTTCTCCATGCTGGCCACCACGCTGGAAGCCGATCCCTATCTGGGCCGCGTTCTGACGGGCCGCATCTATTCCGGTACCGCCAAGCTGAACATGCAGGTCAAGGGCCTGTCCCATGACGGCAAGGTGCTGGAACAGTTCCGCCTGTCCAAGCTGCTGGCCTTCCGTGGCATCGAGCGCATTCCGGTGGAAAGCGCCGAGGCGGGCGACATCATCGCCATCGCTGGCATGACCAAGCCCACCGTGGCCGACACCATCTGCGTGCCCGAGGTCACCGAGCCCTTGAAGGCCAATCCCATCGATCCGCCGACGCTGGCCATGACCTTCTCGGTCAATGACAGCCCGCTGGCGGGCCAGGAAGGCGACAAGGTCACGTCGCGCATGATCGGTGCCCGTCTGGCCCGTGAAGCCGAGTCCAACGTCGCCATCCATATCCGCGAGACCGCTGGCAAGGACGCTTTCGAGGTGTCGGGCCGTGGCGAGCTTCAGTTGGGCGTGCTCATCGAGCAGATGCGCCGCGAGGGCTTTGAACTCTCCATCTCGCGTCCCCGCGTTTTGTTCCAGACCGACGAACACGGCAAGCGCCTCGAGCCCATCGAGGAAGTGTTCATCGACGTGGACGACGAATATTCCGGCGTCGTGGTCGAGAAGATGAGCCTCAGGAAGGCTGAACTCACCGGCATGCGTCCCTCGGGCGGCGGCAAGACCCGCGTCACCTTCCTGGCGCCCGCCCGCGGCCTGATCGGCTATCACGGCGAATTCCTCACCGATACGCGCGGCACCGGCCTGATGAACCGTATGTTCCATGGCTATGCCCCCTACAAGGGCGCCATCGAGGGCCGCCGCAACGGCGTTCTGATCTCCAATGGTCAGGGCGATGCGGTCACCTATGCCCTGTGGAACCTGGAAGATCGCGGCTCCATGTTCATCACCGGCAACGTCAAGATCTACGAGGGCATGATCATCGGCGAACACAACCGCCCCAATGATCTCGAGGTCAATGCCCTCAAGGCCAAGCAGCTCACCAATATCCGCGCCGCTGGCAAGGACGAGGCGGTCAAGCTGACCCCGCCGCGCAAGATGAGCCTGGAACAGGCCATCGCCTATATCGAGGACGATGAACTGGTGGAAGTGACGCCCAAGTCCATCCGCTTGCGCAAGCGCCTGCTCGATCCCAACGAGCGCAAGAAGGCCGACCGCGCCGCCAAGAACGACTAAACGAAAAGGGCGACCCTCGGGTCGCCCTTCTTGTTTGTGGGTGTACCTTACAGCAGCAACTCGACCCTCGGCCCCTTCTCGGCCGTTTCCACCATGGGGCGGCAGCCGAACAGGCGGCCGGGGTCCACGCCGCCCTTGTCGGCCAGGAAGTCGCGCACCGCGTTGGTGCGGCGCTGGGCCAGGGCGGAGAGCAGGTTGTGGTCGGGCGGGCCGTAGAAATCGGCAGGGCGTTCGAAGCCGACCAAAGATTCCAGCTTGGACAGCAGCGGCTTGTCGGCGCTGCGGCGCTTGGCGGCCACCACGGGCCAGTCGCTGTCATCGGCCTTGCCGCATAAGGTGAGCTTGAGCCCGGCGCGGGCTTTGACCAGTTCGGCGACGCTTCCCAGGGTTTTCTCCTGTTCGCCAGAGAGCGTGTCGGCGCCGGGGGCGAAGCTGAGCGGCGGCAGGGCCAGACGGGACTGGTCGTCGGCATCCATGGCCAGTTCGATCAGGGCCGCCACCGGGAAGGCCAGCTTCAATGTGGTGAAAAGGGTGGATTTGAGCGCACCCCCCACCGCCTGGGCCACCGCGTCGCTGATATCCACATCGGGATTGGCGGTGTCGCCCCGGATGGGCAGGGACAGGTGGATGAGGTCGTCGCCATCGCGCAGCAGGTCGAGGACGGTGGCGATGGGCATGTCCACCTTGCCCGGCTTGGGCGGAACATTGGGGTCGGGCGGCGCGATGAACAGATTGGACAGCGCCACGTCCAGGGCGCCTGACAGTTTGCCCTTGTCGATGCCGATACCCAGCGTGCCGTCGAAATGCCCCGATTGCAGATTGACCCCCAGGGCCTCGGCCAGATAAGGCGACAGCGGCGGCAGTTCAAAGGCGGTGATCTTGCCGTCGATGCGGCCGGAAATCTTTTCGGCGAAGGGACGGATACTGCCCGAGGCGACGATCAGGCCGCGCCCGGCCCCGGCCTTGATCTCGAAGGGGGAATCGCGGTCGGGGGTTTCGCTGTCCAGATTGGCGATGGAAAAATCCAGCGGCGTCACGTCGATGCGCATGGTCTCGCTCATGGTGCGGTCGCGCAGATTGATGCGGCTGTCGCCGCCCACCACCAGACGCCCGATGCGGATATCGGGGGTGTCCTCGTCCTTAGGTTTGGCGGGCTTGGTCTCTTTGGGGGGCTTGTCCTCGGAGATGAAGCCGATGAACCCCTCGGGTGTGCGGTTGATGCGGGCCAGCATTCCGTCGATGCGCGCCTCGTCCACCGAGACATCGCCATCGGTCTCGCGGGCAGCGTGGTCAAGGCGAAGATGCTTGGTCTCCAGGCGCCAGGGATAGCCGGTCTGGCCCTCCTTCCTTAAGGCATTCACGCCCTCGGCATTGAGATGGGCGACCGAGACGCCACCATCGCGGGCCAGTTGCAGCGCTTCCGCATCCACGCGCTCCACGGCGGCCAGATCGCTCTTATGGGCCGCGTCCTGGACCGACAGGCCGTCGATGCGGGCCTTGGACAGGTCCACCTCCACCGCCTTGCCGAACGCCACCTTGCCCTGGGCCTCGGCGGCGCGAAGTGCGGTGCGGATGTCGCCGACGCCCAGGCGCAGCGGCCCCAACACCACCTTGCCCTCGGCCTTGCCCGCCAGATCGGCGGTGTCGAGGTCGAAGCGGCCCGACCAGTCCACGGCCTCGGGCGCTGCGTCATGGCCCGCCACGGCGACGCGGATGGCCGAACCCTTCAGCCCGCCCTGCCAGCCGATCCGGCGGCCGTCCCAGTCGAGGCGATCCATATCCAGGCCCAGCGCGGCGGCGGAACCTTCGCCGCCTTCACCCTTGCCCGCCAGGGTCGCGCCATCGAAGCGGCCGGAAATACTGGCCTTGGCGCCATCCCAATTGAGGGTCTTAAGGTCCAGGGACAGCTTGCCCGCCGAGCCCTTGCCGCCCGGCGCGCTGACCGCCAGAGCTTCCGTGGTGAATTTGACACCCGTCAGCCCGGCCTTGGCGCCGTCCCAGGCCAGGCTGCCCAGATCCAGGTCAAGACGCCCGGCGGTGGCCGACACTCCCGCGGCTTTCACCTCCAAGGCCTCGGTGTGGAGCGTGGAGGCCAGATCGAGATTGGTCCCGTCCCAGGCCAGACGGGCGATCTCCAGGTCCAGCTTCGCGGTCCTGGCGGCGATGAACCCGGTGAGACTGGGTGAATCGAAGGTGACGCGGCCGTTTGTCTTGATGGCCGGTCCCGTGCCAAGCAGCGATCCTTCCGCCGAAAGAGACAGATCGGCCCGTCCGCTCAATTCGGTAAGTCCGCCCCGTGCGGCCAGGACGGTGAAATCAGCCAGGGCCAGACTCTGCACATGGGCGGCGGCGGCAAAGGAGGGTTCGGCGGCGAAGGGGCGCATGGTCCCCGACAGGGCGATGGCGGCGCCGTTCAGGCTGCCCTTGAGGGTGAAGGAAACCGCCCGGCGTGGGTCGAGACTGTTGACGTTCTCCACCAGCAACCGCTCCACGGCGATATCGGCGATGAAATCGCCATCGGTGATGTGCAGGCGGGAATTGGTCAGTTCCAGCCCCGCCACGTCGATACCCCAGGGCGGCGAGGCGGAGGAATCCTTGGCCGAGGGCGGCGTGGCGGCCACGGCCAGGGGCAGGCCGTTGAGGACGAAGCCATCGCCTTCGCGCTTCAGCTCGATATCGATGCCCTCGACCGCGACCCGGTCCAGGACCAGACGGCGGTCCAGCAAAGGACGCCAGCGAAATTTCAGGTCGAAATCCCCGATGCCCAGCGCCTTGCCCAGGGCGGGCTGCGCCAGCATCTTGCGCACTGTCAGCCGGCCGCCGAACAAGGAGATGTCGGTGTCGTCGATACTGACCTCGACCATGCCGAGCGAGCGCAGGGCCTTAGCGACACCCCAGCGGAAGCCCGCCTCGGGCAGAAGGTCCCAGGCGATGGTCAGGACGAGGGCGACGGCACCCGCCGCCGCCATCACCACATGGCGCCGCCGGATCTCATGCCCCCAAAGCATCCTTCCGATCACTCTCATGCTCTCCATGATCGGTCGGCGGCAGGAAAAAACAAGGGGCAATCATCCCTCGTCAAGCGCGTCGATTTTTGCCATGGTGCGGGCCATGAGCGATTCGACCTTCTTGGCAAAGGAACTGGCCTGTGTGCGCGGCGGGCGCGTGGTGTTCGCCGGGCTGGGCTTTAGCCTGACCTCGGGCGGTGCCCTGGTCCTCTTGGGGCCCAACGGCTCGGGCAAGTCCTCGCTGCTGCGCGTTCTGGCCGGGCTGCTCAAGCCCGCCCATGGCCTGTTGGCCTGGAATGGCCAAGCCCTGGCCGAGGACCCCGAGGCCCATGCGGCGCGCACCCATTATCTCGGCCATCACGACGCGGTGAAGCCAGTGCTGTCGGTGGCCGAGAATTTGCGGTTCTGGGCCCATCTGCATGACCCCCATGCCGAGCGCGCCGGACGCGCCGTGGATTCGGCGCTTTCCCGCTTCGGTCTGGCCCGGCTGGCCAGCATTCCCGGCAAAATGCTGTCGGCGGGACAAAAGCGCCGCACCAATCTGGCCCGCCTGCTGGCGGCGCCCAGCCCGCTCTGGCTGCTGGACGAGCCCACCACCGCCCTGGACAAGGCCTCCATCAAGGTCCTCGAAGACGTGCTGGCCGAGCATCGGGCAAATGGCGGCATGGTGGTGTTGTCCACCCATGCTGATATCAACATGCCCGGCGCCCAGGAACTGCATCTGGACCGCTTTTCGGTGGCCGAGGAATTCGACGAGCCAGCGGCCTTAGCCGATGGCTCGGAGGTGGCGCGTTGAGCGCGCGCGCCTTATGGCGCGGGAGCCAAGCGGGCGGAGGCCCGCGCCCGGCGATTGAGGGGCAAAGAATATGAACCGTTTCCTGGAAGTGGTTCGCCGCGACCTGCGTCTGGCGCTGCGCCAAGGCTCGGACAGCGTCATGGTGGTGACCTTCTTCGTGCTGACCGTGGTGCTGTTTCCCTTCGGCATCGGGCCGGAAGCCAATGTGTTGGAGCGTGTCGCGGCGGGCGTACTGATGGTCACCGCGCTGCTGGCCTCCATGCTGTCGCTGGACCGTTTGTTCCAGGCCGATTACGAGGATGGTTCGCTGGAGCTGCTGGTGCTGACGCCCGCGCCCTTGGGCGTGGTGGTGGCCGCCAAGATGCTGGCCCACTGGCTGACCACCGGCTTGCCGCTGATGGTCGCGGCCCCTGTTCTGGCCGTACTGCTGCACATGCACGAGGACGGATTCCTCACCCTGCTGGCCGCCATGGCGCTGGGCACGCCGGTCCTGTCCCTGGTGGGCGGAATCGGCGCTGCGCTGGTGCTGGGGGCAAGGCGGGGCGGCGTGCTGCTGTCGCTTCTGATCCTGCCGCTTTATGTGCCGGTGCTGATTTTCGGGGTGGGCGCCATCGACGCCGCCGTGCAGGGCATGTCGGCCAAGCCCCATTTGCTGATCCTCTCGGCCATGCTGGCCGCCGCCCTGGTGCTGGCACCCTGGGCCAGCGCCGCCGCGCTCAGGCAGGCGCTGGAGTAATCATCCCCCTAAGCGCGCCATGTCCTTTTCCACCTGAGCGCGGGCCGGAGACTCGGCGGGCAGGACCATCAGCAGGCGGTTCCAGCGGGCCTTGGCACGCGCGCTATCGCCCTTCATGGCCGCCGACAGCCCGGTGAAATACAGGGCGTCGGGCTGGTCGGGGGACAGGGCCAGAACCTCTTCCAAGCGGCTGATGGCTTCGTCGGGCAAGGAATCGCCCTCGGCCTCTTCCAGCAGCATGATCGCCAGTTCGAGGCGGGTCTGGGTGTCGGCGGGCAGCAGCGTGACGGCCTTGCGATAGGCCTCCTTGGCCTCCTCCGCCCGGCCCAGCGCCCGGTACGATCGGCCCAGCATGGCCCAGCCCTTGCCGTCGGACGGGTCTTGGCGGAGGCGTTCGGCCAGACGGGTGACCATGGCCTGGATGGTGGCGGCCTTGTCCTGCATCTCGGCAATCTGGGCGGCACGGCCCGCATAGGGGCGATCGGGCAATTCCGGGGCGCCCAGCGGCAGATAAAGCATCACGGCCAAAAGCGGCAGCAGCACGGCGATGAGGATAGGGGCAAGCTTGCCCGACTTGGCGGCGACGGCTCCCTTGTCGCCATCGCTTGCCGCCAGCATGCGACGTTGAATCTCGGTGCGCGCCGCCTCGGCCTGATCCTTGTTCACCAGTCCGCGCTCCACGTCGCGGGCCAGTTCCCCCAACTGGTCCTTGTAGACCATCAGATCATAGTCCGAGCGGTCGGCGGCGGCTAAGGGGGCGGACAGCAGCGGACGCAGCAGCACCATCAGGGCCAAGGCCACCATAGCGGCGAAAACGATCCAGATCACCGCTCGGTCTCCTTCAACAGCTTGTCCAGCCTGCGGCTTTCCTCGGCCGACAGAGGTGGCGGGGGCGGCGCAGCCTTTTCCGCCGGGCGGCGGCGGTAAAAGGCCAGCACCGCCCACAGGGCTCCGGCGAACAGGGCCAGCGGCCCCAGCCACAGGGCCAGCGTGGTGGCCTTGAAGGGGGGCTTCAGTAGGACGTAATCGCCATAGCGATCGACCACGAAGGACTTGACCTGATCATCGCTGTCGCCCTTGGCGATGCGCTCGCGCACGATGACGCGCAGATCCTTGGCCAGATCGGCGTCGGAATCGTCGATGGACTGATTCTGGCAGACCAGGCAGCGCAGATCCTTGCCCAGTTCGCGGGCGCGGTGTTCCTGGGCCGGGTCTTTCAGCATCTCGTCGGGATTGACCGCCAAGGCCGGGGTGGCGAGGACGAAGAGGAGAACGAGAAGCCGCTTCATCCCTGTTTCTCCAACTCGCGGATGATGGGCAGCAGGGTCTTGGCCCAGATCTCCCTGGAAATGGGGCCCACATGCTTGTAGCGGATGATGCCGGCCTTATCGACGATGAAGCTTTCCGGCGCACCTGTGACGCCGAAATCAACGGCGGTACGGCCCGGCGGAGGGTCGATGCCGACGCGCTCGTAAGGATCGCCGTTCTTTTTCAGCCAGGCGGCGCCCAGGACCGGATCATCGCGCCAGTCCACGGCGTGGATGGGCGCGTCGCCGCGCTTCTTGATCTCCATCAGGATGGGATGCTCCTGCACGCAGGAGATGCACCAAGAGCCGTAGATATTGACCAGGGAGACCCGGCCCTTGAGGTTCTCGGTGGCAAGCCCCGATGTGTCGCCGCGCCCCGGCAGGGGGGCAAGGCTCATCTCGGGCACTGGCCTGTTGATGAGAACCGAGGGAATGTCGCGGGGATTGAGCGTCAGCCCCTTGAGGAAGAACAGGGCCAGGATGGCGAAGACCGCGACGGGAAGGACATAGAGGAAGCGGCGCATGATCGTCTCCTCGCCTCAAGCCTTGGCGGCGGATTGGGCGGCCCGCGCTGGCGCGCCAATGCGGTGGCGGCGGTCGGCCAAACTTATCAGCCCGCCCACCACCAGCAGCAACCCTCCGGCCCACAGCCAGGGAATGCAGGGATTGAAGTAAAGCCGGGTCACCCAGCCGCCCTTGTTGGGGTCGGGATCGCCGATCACCACGTAGAGGTCGCCGGTGAAGCCGGACCGGATGGCCGCCGTGGTGGTGGGGCGCGGCGGCTGGCGGTACATGCGCTTTTCCGGGGCCATCAGGCCGATGACCTCGCCCCCCTTGGAAATCTCGAACGTGGCCCTGGACGCGGTGTAATTGGGACCGGGAACCTCCTCGACGCTCTTCAGCGTGATGCCGTAACCGGCCACAATGACCGTCTCGCCCAGCTTCTGGGTCTGGATGCGCTCGGTGGTCCAGGCCGACGAGGCGGTGAGGCCGACGATGAACACCGCCAGGCCGAAATGGGCCAGCACCATGCCCCAGGCCGAATTGGGCAGCTTGGCGGCGCGGGCCAAAGCCTGACTGGGCCGCGCGAACAGGCCGATGCGCTCGGCCAGATCCCACAGGGTTCCGAGTCCCAGCCACACGGCCAGCGCAAAACCGGCGGCGGTCCACCACGGACCGGCGGAACCACCTTGGAGGAACCACACCAGCATGGCCACGCCCAGCGCCAGGGCACCGATGAATTTCAACCGCCCCAGCACCCCGGCCAGATCGCCGCGCTTCCAGTTCATCATGGGCGCGGTGGCCATCACGAGGACCATGGGCGCCATCAGGGGCAGGAACACCGCGTTGAAGAAGGGCGGCCCCACCGAGACCTTGCCCAGATTGAGCGCATCGGCGATCAGGGGGTAAAGCGTGCCCAGCAGAACGGTGGCCGCTCCGGTGGCCATCAGCACGTTGTTGAGGAGAAGCGCGCCTTCGCGCGAGATGGGGGAGAACAATCCGCCCATCTTCATGGAGGGCGCGCGGGCGGCGTACAGGGCCAGCGAACCGCCCACCGCGCCGCACAGCAACAGCAGAATGAAGACGCCCCTGGCCGGATCGGTGGCGAAGGCGTGCACGCTGGTCAGAACGCCCGAACGCACCAGGAAGGTGCCCAGCAGCGACAGGCCGAAGGTGACGATGGCCAGCAGGATGGTCCAGCTTTTCAGCGCGTCGCGCTTTTCCACCACGATGGCGGAATGCAGCAGCGCGGTGCCCGCCAGCCAGGGCATGAAGGAGGCGTTCTCCACCGGGTCCCAGTACCACCAGCCGCCCCAGCCGAGCGTGTAATAGGCCCACCACGAGCCCAGCACGATGCCACAGGTGAGGAACACCCAGGCGGCCAGGGTCCAGGGACGCACCCAGCGGGCCCAGGCGGCGTCGACGCGGCCTTCCAGCAGGGCGGCGATGGCAAACGAGAAGGCCATGGAGAAGCCCACATAGCCCAGATAGAGGAAGGGCGGATGGAAGGCCAGGCCGGGGTCCTGCAGCATGGGATTGAGACCCTGGCCGTTGACCGGTGGCGGCTCGAGACGGGCGAAGGGATTGGAGGTCAGAAGGATGAAGGCCAGGAAGCCCACGGCAATCATGGACTGCACGGCCAGGGCGCGCGATTTGAGGCCCGGCGGCAGATTGCGCCCGAACAGGGTCACCGCGAAACCGAACAGCGACAAAATGGTGATCCACAAGAGCAGCGAGCCCTCGTGATTGCCCCAGACACCCGCCACCTTGTAGAGCATGGGCTTGTCGGTGTGACTATTCTGGGCCACGTTCATGACCGAGAAATCGCTGGTCACATAGGCGTTGGTCAGCGCCCCGAAGGCCAGGGCGATGAACAGGAACTGCAAGGTGGCGGCGGGACCGGACAGGTTCATCCAGGCCATATTGCCGCGCTTTGCCCCGATCAGCGGGACAATCGCCTGCACCAGGGCGACGCACAGAGCCAGCACCAGGGCGAAATGGCCGATCTCGGCGATCATGGATGTGGTCCTTTTCCTCGTCATGCCGGGGCAAGACGCAAACCCAACAACGCTACTTCTTCTTGCCGTCGTTCCACTGGCCGGATTTTTTCAGGGCCTCGGCCACTTCCTTGGGCATGTAGTTCTCGTCGTGCTTGGCCAGCACCTCGGAGGCCTTGAAATGGCCCGCCGCCTCCATGCGGCCTTCCACCACCACGCCCTGGCCTTCGCGGAACAGGTCGGGCAGCACGCCGGTATAGACCACCGGGACGGTGTTGGT
This sequence comes from Paramagnetospirillum magnetotacticum MS-1, assembly GCF_000829825.1. NCBI lineage: Bacteria > Pseudomonadati > Pseudomonadota > Alphaproteobacteria > Rhodospirillales > Magnetospirillaceae > Paramagnetospirillum > Paramagnetospirillum magnetotacticum. The sequence goes on from NZ_JXSL01000030.1 coordinate 1,222,384, forward strand.
CACATCGGTGATCTTGAAGGTCACGGTCTTGCCGTCCTTGATCACGGAATCGTTTTCCACCAGACCGCCGATGCGCATGCGCCGCCCTTCCGGGATGCGCTGGCCGACGATGTCGGTGGGGGAATAGAAATAGACCAGACTGTCCGAGATGGCGGTCAGCACCAGCGCCACGGCGCCGCCCAGCGCCAGCATGCCGAGAAGGACGAAATACAGCCTGCGTTGCTTGCGGGTCACTCTTGGCTCTCCGAGTCACGAGCGCGCCTCGCGCGCCGGGCCTGCTGCAGCACCTCCAACTCGGCCTCGGCCTTGTGGGCCGACGACAGCGAGAGGATCAGCACCAGGGCCAGCACGACGACGCCGACGCCATAGGCGGGCCACACATAGCCGCCATAGCCGCCCATATGCAGCATTGCCTGGAAGGATTCCATGACGTTGGTCACTCCCCTTGGGCCGCGGCGTGGATCTGCGCCATGCGGATGACGCGGATCTTCTGGGACGCGATCTCGGCGCGGCCCCGCAAAATCAGGATGGAGATCCAGTAGGCCTTGAAGCCCACCGCCATCAGCAGCAACGGGATCAGCATGGTCTTGTCGATGGCCGGACCGCCCATCTTCACCACGCTGGCGGGCTGGTGCAGCGTGTTCCACCAATCCACCGACCATTTGATGACGGGGATGTTGACGGCACCCACCAGGGCCAGAATGGCGGCGGCCTTGTGGCCGCGCTCGGGGTCGTCGAAGGCGTTCACCAGGGCCATATAGCCAAGATAAAGGAACAGCAGGATCAGCATGCTGGTCAGCCGCGCGTCCCAGGCCCACCACGTTCCCCACATGGGCTTGCCCCACAAGGATCCGGTCAGCAGGCACAAAAAGGTGAAGGCGGCGCCCACCGGCGCGGTGGCCTTGGCCAGGAGATCGGCCAGGGGATGCTTCCAGATCAGGGCCATGGCCGAGAGCGCCGCCATGGACACATAGCAGAACATGCCCATCCAGGCGGACGGCACGTGCACATACATGATCCGCACGCTGTCGCCCTGCTGGTAATCGGCGGGCGAGCCGAGCAGGGCGAAGTAAAGACCTGCCCCCAGACAGAGGGCGGCGACGGCGTTGGACCAGGGCAGGATCACCTTGGCGAGACGCAGGAAGCGGGCGGGATTGGCGAAGCGATGCATGGCGCCCCTTCTTACCGCCGTTCCCGCCGCTTTTCCAGCGGAGTCGAACGAAGGGACGGTGAACAAAAGTTCATGTCAAACAGCAACACGCTCCCCCATGGGCAACTTCCTGACCCGTTTGCCGGTCGCGGCGAAGATGGCGTTGGCTAGGGCGGGCGCCAGGGGCGGCACGCCGGGCTCGCCCACGCCGGTGGGGGGCGCAACAGACGGCACGATATGAACCTCGACCACCGGCATCTCGTTCATGCGCAGGCAGCGGTAGTCGTGGAAGTTGGACTGTTCGGCCCGGCCGTCCTTCAGCGTGATCTCGCCGAACAGGGCGGCGGACAGGGCGAAGGCGATGCCGCCTTCCATCTGGGCCCTGACGATGTCGGGGGTGACGGCCACGCCGCAATCCACCGCGCACACCACGCGGTCCACCTTGATCTCGCCCTTGGGCCCGATGCTCACCTCCACCACCTGGGCGACGAAGGAGTGGAAGCTTTCATGCACGGCGATGCCTCTGCCTTTGCCAGGCGGCAGCGGGCTGCCCCAACCAGCCTTGGCGGCGGCCAGTTCGAGGACGGCCAGATGGCGGGGCTGGTCGGCCAGCAGGGTGCGGCGAAGCTCCAGCGGGTCCTTGGCGCCCGCCTGGGCCAGTTCGTCCAGGAAGCATTCCGTGGCGAAGGCGGTGTGGCTGGACCCCACCGAGCGCCACCACAGGACCGGCACCGGCACTTTGGGCGAATGCAGGTCCACGGCCAGATGGGGGATGGCGTAGGGAAGATTGGCCGCACCCTCCACCGAGACCGGGTCGATGCCGTCCTTGACCATGGCGGCGAAGGGGCCGCCGTCCAAGATGGACTGGCAGACGATGCGGTGACGCCAGGCCAGGGGCATTCCCTTCTCGTCCAGCGCCGCTTCGAATCCGTGCAGCGCCATGGGGCGGTAATAGCCCCCCGCGATGTCGTCTTCGCGCGTCCACATCAGGCGTACCGGGGCATTGGCCTGCCGGGCCACCTCGACGCCCTCGACGATGTAGTCGGACGCGGGATTGGCGCGCCTGCCGAAACTGCCCCCGGCGGGCAAGGTGTGAATCTCCACCTGATCGGGCTTCAATCCCGCCGCCTTGGCGGCCATGGCCTGGTCATGGGTCTGGAACTGGCAGCCGGTCCAGATCTCGCATTTGGACGGAGTAAGACGCACCACGCAGTTGAGCGGCTCCATGGGCGCATGGGCCAGATAAGGCAGCTCATAGGTGGCGGCAAGGCGCTGCGGGGCGCGTCCCAGGGCGGACTCGGCATCGCCGCGCGCGGCAGCCGGTCGTCCCGCCTTGGCCAGAAGGGCGGTCCAGTCGCGCCGCAAAGACTCGGTGGAGATCTTCTCGGCTGGCTCGGCCCAGCGGACATTCAGGGCTTCGCGGCCCTTGGCCGCCGCCCAGAAGGAACTGGCCGCCACGGCCAGCCCGGAAGAGATGGGAAACACCGCCGCCACCCCCGGCACGGCCAGGGCGGCCCTGCGGTCATAGGATTCGACGCGCGCCCCCCAGACGGGCGGGCGGGCCACCAGGGCGGTCAGCATGCCGGGCAGGCGGATATCGGCACCGTATTGGATGCTGCCGTCGCTTTTGGCGCGGGAATCGGTGCGTTTGATCCCGGTCTTGCCGATCAGGCGGAACTCCGAGGCTGGCTTCAAGGCCGGTGCCTTTGGCGGCGTCAGCTTTGCCGCGGCGGTAACCAGTTCGCCATAGCCGACGCGCCGCCCGCTGGGCATGTGGACCACGCCGCCGTTCAACGCTACGAGCGTGGCGGCATCGACCCGCAGAATTCCAGCCGCCGCCGTGATCAGCATCTCGCGGGCCGCAGCGCCCGCCAGTCGTAACTGCTCCCAGGAATTGGCGGTGGCGGTCGAGCCGCCGGTTCCCTGACTGGGACCCCAGAGCAGATTGTTGTAGCGCTTGGCATCGGCGGGCGCGAAGGCCACGCTGATCTGGGCGGGGTCTACCTCCAATTCCTCGGCCACCAGTACCGGCAGGCCGGTGGCGACGCCCTGGCCCATTTCCAGATGCTTGACCGTCACGGTCACCTTGCCGTCGGTCCCGATGGCGACGAAGGCGTTGATGACCCCATCGCCTGTTTCGCTCTCGGCCCTGGATTCGCCCACGGCCAGAACCAGTCCGGTGCCCATGGCGGTCTTCAGGAAGGTCCGGCGCTTCATGACGCCCCCCGCAGCCGCCTGGCGGCCAGATGGATGGCGGCGCGGATGCGCTGATAGGTGCCGCAGCGGCAGAGATTGCCGCTCATGGCGGCATCGATATCGGCGTCGGAAGGCTTGGGATTGCGGCGCAGCAGGGCGCCCGCGCTGATCAGCTGGCCCGACTGGCAATAGCCGCACTGGGGTACGTCCAATTCGATCCAGGCAGCGCGCAGTTGGGTGGAGACGGCGTCGTCCTGGCCGGTCAGCGTCACGACGCGCCGCCCGCCCACCTCGGACACGGGAAGCTGGCAGGCCCGGACGGGCTCTGAGCCCACCAGGATGGAACAGGCGCCGCACAGGCCCTGGCCGCAGCCATAGCGGACGGCGGTAAGCCCCAACAGGTCGCGCAATACCCAAAGAAGCGGCGTATCGGGGGCGGCATCCACTTTGTGCCGCTCGCCGTTGATGATCAGTGAGAACATCGGCCATCACCTCATCTTCCGCCTCTGGAAGGCTTCCAGGCTTACCCCCAATGGAAGGGGCGGGCAAGTATTAACAAAATCCTAACCACGTTTGTGGTTGGAGTGGTGAAGGCACGGTTTCGCAAGGGAGTCCACGATGCCGAGACTGATCACCATGGTTGTTGCGCTGTTGCTTATGGCGGGTGGCGCCGGGGCGCAGCAGGTCACCGACCAGACCATGATGGTGGGCAAGGCCGTCACCGTGGTGGAGCGGCTGCGCGCCGATCCCAATTTCAGTTCCCAGATGGCCAATCTGCTGGGTCGGGCGCGGGCGGTGCTGGTTGTGCCCGATCTGGTCAAGGGCGGGTTCATCCTGGGCGCCCAATATGGAACGGGCGTGCTGCTGGCGCGCGACGGCTCTGGGCGCTGGAGCGGACCGGCCTTCTACTCCATCGCGGCGGGCAGCGTCGGGCTGCAACTGGGCTTGCAGGATGCCGAGGCGGTCTATGTCATCATGAACGAGGGCGGCCTCAAGGCCGTGGTGGAAAACCAGTTCAAGGCCGGGGCCGAAGCGGGCGTGGCGGTGGCGGTGGTCGGCGCGGGCGCCTCGGCCAACACCACCACCAATGTGGGCGCCGATATCTACGCCTTCTCGCGCGCCGTGGGCCTGTATGGCGGCGCCACCCTGGACGGAGCAGGCATCCTGCCCCGCCATTCGTGGAATGCCGCCTACTACGGCGGCAATCCGACGCCCGAGGACATCTTGTTCAGCCGCAGCGTGGATTCGCGCCAGGCCGACAGGCTGAGGGATATTCTGTCGCGGTGATCAGCGGTCCCGGCGCTCCTCGTGGCGCTCCTTGCGGTCGTCATTAAGGTCCTTGCGATCGTGGCGGCGTTCGCGCTGATCGTCCTTCATCTCCTTGCGGTCCTTACGCAATTCGGCGCGGTCCTTGGCGACGGCGTCCTTGTCGCCAGCCTTTCGGTCTTCGCGCAGCTTCTCGCGGTCCTCACGCATCTCGCGATGGTCCTTGCGGAGTTCGCGATTGTCCCGGTTGATCTCCTGGTGATCCTTGCGAATATCGCCTTGCTGGGCAGATGCAGGCAAAGCGGTCAGCATAGGCAGGGCGGCGATCAGGGCGATCAAGGTCTTGTTCATGACGGTGTACTCCCCAAGAAATCGGTTTTGTTATCTGGCCATGCCATTGCGGCGGAAAAAAGATCGAGGAGTGGCGATCATGGGGCGGCGGGCAGATCGATGATGAAGCGCGCTCCGCCCTCGTCTCGGTTTTCGGCGCGGATGGTGCCGCCATGGGCCTCGATGATCTGTCGCGAGATGGACAGGCCCAGGCCGGAATGGGTTCCGAACTTCTCTCCCTCGGGCCGCTCGGAATAGAAGCGCTCGAAGATGGCGTCCAGCTTGTTGGGCGGGATGCCCGGCCCCTGATCCTCGACAACCAGAGTGATGCGGGCGGCCTCGCGCCGGGCGGCAAGACGGATGAGCCCGCCCTGAGGGCTGAAAGACGCGGCATTGGCGATCAGATTGCGCAGAACCTGGACCAGACGGGATTCGATACCCTGGATGGTCAGGGTGTCGCCTTCGGGCCGCTCGACCGCGAAGGCCAGACCTTGGGCCGCGCAGGTGCCGCGATAGATCTCGGCCAGGGTGTCGAGCATGGCGGCCAGGGCGACGGGTCCGGTTTCTGCCCGGCTCATCTCGGCATCGATGCGCGAGGCATCGGAAATGTCGCTGATCAGCCGGTCCAAGCGCCCCACATCGTCGAGGACGATGGCCATCAGGCGGGCGCGCTTTTCCGGGTCCTCGATACGCGCCGCGGTCTCGACGGCGGAACGCAGCGAGGTCAGCGGGTTCTTGATCTCATGGGCCACATCGGCGGCGAAGGCCTCGATGGCGTCCATGCGCCGCCACAGGGCCTCGGTCATTTCCTTCAAGGCCAGGGACAATTCGCCGATCTCGTCCTTGCGCGATGACAGGTCGGGAATGGCGTGGACGCGGCCCTGGCCGTGACGCACCCGCTCGGCGGCCAGGGCCAGGCGGCGGATGGGCCGGGCGATGGTGCCCGCCATGTAGAGCGACACGCCGATGGTCAGCGCCAGGGAAATGGCGAAGGCTTCCAGGATGGCGACGCGCACCTGGAACAGCGAGCGGGCGATATTGGCGCCGTCGGCGGTGATCAACAGGGCGCCCACCACCTGCTTGTAGCGCTGGACCGGCACGGCCACGGAGAGCATCAAGGTGCCGTTCAGGCGCGAGCGCACCGCCCAGGCGGTTCTTCCTGCCATGGCGCTCATCACTTCCTCGAAATCATCGGCCCGCGCATTGGGGTGTTCGCGGTAGAGCGGCAGGGACTTGTCGCGGGGCATCCAGCGGGCCCAGCGGTCCCATTGACGCGCCAGACGGTCGGTCCATTGCGGCGGCGTGGGTGGTGGCAGTTCCTCGATATAGATGGAGCCTTTGGCGCCGCCTACCACGCGGGAATCGGCGGCCAGTTCGCCCACCGTACCGAACAGGCGGGCGCGGAACTTGGCGGGCTCGGACAGGCGGCGGACCATCTGCTGGGCCATGGCCGGGTTGATCTCGAAGAAGCCCGCATCCTCTTCGAAGACGGCGCCTTCGCCGATGGCGCCCGCCACCATCTCGGCCTGGGTGCCCAGCCCGTCCAGTTCGGCGCGGATCAGGCCCTGTTTGTAGCGGTCGAGATACATCACGCCAGCCACCAGCACGACGGGGGCCAGCAGATTGACCGCCAGGATGCGCCGGGTCAGCGGCGAAGCCAGCAGCCGCCAGCGGGGCAGGCGCCGTCGCGACGGGGTGGCGGCCTCACTCGTCACGATAACGGTAGCCGACGCCGTAAAGGGTTTCGATCTGGGCGAAGTCATCGTCCACTTCGCGGAATTTCTTGCGCAGCCGTTTGATGTGGCTGTCGATGGTGCGGTCGTCCACATAGATGGATTCGCCATAGGCGGCGTCGATCAACTGGTCGCGGTTCTTGACGTGGCCGGGGCGGAGCGCCAGGGATTTGAGCAGCAGGAACTCGGTGACGGTAAGGTCGACGGGCTTGCCCTTCCAGGTGCAGATATGGCGGCCGGGATCAAGCACCAGCAGGCCGCGCACCAGGGTCTCTCCGCCGCCTTCCGCGCCTTCGGCGTTGGCTTCCAGGCGGCGGATCAGGGTGCGGATGCGCTCGATCAGCAGCTTTTGCGAAAAGGGCTTCTTGATGTAGTCGTCGGCGCCCATGCGCAGGCCCAGCAATTCGTCGATCTCGTCATCCTTGGAGGTGAGGAAGATCACCGGAATGGCCGATTGCTTGCGCAGCCGCTGCAGCAGTTCCATGCCGTCCATGCGCGGCATCTTGATATCGAGCACGGCCAGGTCGGCGGGCTGATTGGTCAGGCCGCGCAGGGCCTCGGCCCCGTCGGTATAGGTGCGCACCTTGAAGCCCTCGGCCTCCAGCGCCATCGAGACCGAAGTCAGGATGTTGCGGTCGTCATCGACCAGGGCGATGGTATGGGACACGGCTGAACCCCTTTGCAAGTGACCTGTCATTCCTCGTCGCCATGCTCCTCGGGATGGCATCCGAAGACAAGTCCCGGAATGGATTGCATCCCAATCATGGCGAAATTATAGTGCCGGGTGATGGTTCCCCGCGTCCGCTTAGGGCAAGGGGTGAAAATGGGAACGTGGTGCGGCGCCCGAAAAGGGGGCCAATTCCGCGACTGCCCCCGCAACTGTAGGCGGAGAGGTTCCGGCCGTTAGAGACGCCACTGGCCCTGAAATGGGGCTGGGAAGGCTATGCCGGACCCAACGACCCGCGAGTCAGGAGACCTGCCATCATCGAGAGTCGCTTGCGAGCCTGTTCGGCCGGGGTGTGCCGTCGGGTCAGTTTTCCGTTTCGCGGCGACGAGGAAAGTCTCTCGACGAACGGAGTCCGTTTATCATGCATATCATGGAAGGTTTTCTTCCCGCCGGGCATGCCCTGGCCTGGACCTGCGTGTCCGCCCCCTTCGTGGTGCTGGGCGCCCGCTCGATGAAGCGGATCCTGGCCGAAAGGCCCGAGGCGCGCCTGAATATCGCGGCTTCGGCCGGGTTCACCTTCGTGCTGTCGGCCCTGAAACTGCCCAGCGTCAGCGGTTCGTGCTCGCATCCCACCGGCACGGCCTTGGGCGCCATGCAGTTCGGCCCCGGCATCATGGCGGTGATCGGCGCCATCGTGCTGTTGTTCCAGGCACTGTTGCTGGCCCATGGCGGCCTGTCCACACTGGGCGCCAATATCTTTTCCATGGCCATCGCCGGGCCTTGGGTGGCCTTCGGCGTGTGGAAGCTGGCCGGGCGGCTTGGCGCTCCGGCTGCCCTGGCGGTATTCCTGTCGGCCTTTCTCGGCGATCTTTCCACCTATCTGGTGACGTCGTTCCAGTTGGCCCTGGCTTTCCCCGATGCCCAGAGCGGCTTTGGCGGCGCGTTCGCCAAGTTCGCGGGCATCTTCGCCATCACCCAACTGCCCCTGGCCGTGGCCGAGGGGCTGGTCACCGTGGTGGTGATGAATGCCCTGCAAGCCCGCAACGTTCAGGTGGAAGGAGCCAAGGCATGAGCGCGCGCGCCAATTCCCTGCTGCTGGGTCTGGCGGCGCTGATCATTGCCGCGCCGCTGATCCTCAATCCCACCGGCCAGTTCGGCGGCACCGATGACGCCGCCAGCGAGGTGGTGACCTCCAGCCATCCCGCCTATGAGAAGTGGACCGGGCCGCTGTGGCAGCCCTCCAAGGAGATGGAGGGGTTGCTCTTCGCGCTTCAGGCCGCCTTTGGGGCAGGGCTGCTGGGCTATGTCATCGGGCGTAGGCACGGTCGTTCCGGCAAATGAGCCGCAATGTTGTCATTCCGAGCGGCAGCGAGGAATCTCCGCTTGGACGGGTGATGCCGTACCGGCACCAATGGCCCAGGCGGAGATCCCTCCTCCCGATGGTCGTCGGGATGACAGGCCCATGAGCCTTGCCATCGATCGTTTGTCCCAGTCGGGGCCGTGGCGCGAGCGGGCCTTGGCCGAGAAGGCCGTGCTTGCCTTCGGGCTGCTGGCCCTGGCCCTGGTTCTGCCGCCCTGGCCGGGCGGGGCCCTGGTTCTGGTCGCCGCCTGGGCCTTGGCCCTGGGCGGGGCGCGGATTGCCTTGGTCGATTGGCTGAGGCTCAACGCGATGCCCTTGGGCTTCGTGCTGACCGGCGCCCTGACCCTGGCGGTGGATGTGGATGCCCAGGGTCTGCATCTGGCTGCCGACCAGGGTCTGCGGGCGGTTCAGGTGGTGCTGCGCGCCTCGGCCGCCGTCTCGGCCTTGCTGCTGCTGGCGGCCACCACGCCCGCGCCGGATCTGGTGCGGGGGCTGCGCCGTCTGGGTCTGTCGGCGGAGATTGCCGAGATCATGCTGCTGTCCTGGCATTTCCTGTTCCTGCTGCAAGACCAGGCCGCCGCCATCCACACCGCCCAGGAGGCGCGGCTCGGTTGGTTTGGGCACGGGCGGCAGATCCGGTCCTTAGGAATGCTGATCGCTCAATTGCTGCCGCGCGCCATGGAGCGGGCAAGACGGCTGGAGGTGGGGTTGGCGGCCAGGGGCTTTAACGGCTCCCTGCCCATGATGTCATTCGCCCGTCCGGCCTCGGGCAAGGTTCTGGCCCTGATCGTTGGGGCCGAGATTCTGCTGGCGGGGGTAAGCCTATGGCTGGCCTGATCCTCGAGGCGGTGGGCCTGAACTATTTCTATCCCGGCGGGGTCGCCGCGCTGGCCGGTCTCGACCTTGCCGTGGAGCGGGGGCGGCGTCTGGCGGTGCTGGGGCCCAATGGCGCGGGCAAGACCACCTTGCTGCTGCATCTGAACGGCACGTTGCGGCCTTCGGGCGGAGCCGTCCGCCTTGACGGCGAGGTCATGGGGTATTCGCGCGCCGCGCTCACCGGCTGGCGCAAGCGGGTCGGGCTGGTGCTGCAAGAGCCCGACGACCAGCTGTTCGCCGCCACGGTGGCCGAGGACGTGTCCTTCGGGCCGCTCAATCTTGGCCTGTCCGAGGCCGAGGCCCGGCAAAGGGTGGAGGCGGCGCTCGACGCGCTGGGAATCTCCGATCTGGCAGGGCGGGCCACCCATATGCTGTCCTTCGGCCAGAAAAAGCGCGTCGCCATCGCCGGAGCCCTGGCCATGGAACCCGAGGTGCTGCTGCTGGACGAGCCGCTGGCCGGTCTCGACCATCAGGGCGCCAAGCGCCTTTTGGCGGCGCTGGACGCCCTGGCGCGGGCAGGGACCACCCTGGTCTTTACCACCCATGACGTGGATCTGGCCTATGGCTTTGCCGAGAGGGTGGCGCTGTTTCAAAATGGTGCGGTTATCGCCCAGGGCGAGGCGGGGGCGGTGCTGTCCCAGCGTTCCGGCCTGGCCATGTGCGGACTGGAGCCGCCATTGCTGCTGGAACTGGGGGTGAAAACGCGCGAAGAGGCCCTGGCCCTGGTTGGACGAACGAAGGAAACGGCATTATGACGGCACGTCTGGTTGCCCTGGCCGCGATGATGATTCTGGCCTTTCCTGCCCTGGCGGGAGAGATCAAGACCATCTCGGCGCCCGAGGCCCTGCGGGCCGTGACGGCGGGCGAAGTGGTGCTGGTCGATATCCGTCAGCCCGAGGAATGGAAACAGACCGGGGTGCCGGACGGCGCCCGGCTCATTCCCATGCGCCACCCCGAGGGTGGGGCCGGGTTCGTGCGCGATCTTCTGGCCGCCGCCAAGGGCGACCGCACAGCGCCCATCGCTCTGATCTGCCGCACTGGCAACCGCTCGGGCAGCACGGCCAGGGCTCTGTCGGATGCGGGCTTCACCCATATCCTCGATGTTTCGGAAGGAATGGCGGGATCGGGAGCCGGTCCGGGCTGGATCAAGCGCGATCTGCCCATGGTCCGCTGTCCGGTCTGTTGACCAAATTCATACAAACTCGACTCGCCGAATGTTTAGGCTTGGTCTAACCTGAGTCCACGGCTGCCCGGCCGATTGGTCGGATCTGGGGGCTCGATTAGGGAGAAAACCATGAAGTTTACGATCGGTGCGGCCTGTATGGCTCTGTCCCTTCTGGTCAGCGGCGCTGCTTTCGCCGGGGCCGACGACACCAAGTGGGTCGCCAAGTGCGTCAGCGACAATTCCGACGCCAAGGTTTCCGTCGAGATCGTCGCCAAGTACTGCACCTGCATGAACAACAAGATGGACGACAACGAGACCCAGTCCATCAGCACCTGGGAAAAGACCCACAAGGCCGAGATGAATGCTTGCGAGAAGGAAGCCGGCTGGAAGTAAGCCGCGCTTGTCCCGGGCGGGGTTTCGGCCCCGCCCGGGGGCCTATCTCAGGCTCGCCTCGATATTGCCGCCGTCCACGGTGACGGTGCAGGCGGTGACCTTGGAGGCCTTGGCCAGCCATAAGAAGGCGTCGGCCACATCCTCGGCCGTCACTTCCCGGCCCAAAAGATTGCCCCCCATATAGTCCTGTTCGGTCAGGCCACGCGCCGTGGATCGGCTCTTGATCATGTCGTCGGTGAGCAGGCCGGAGCGGATGCGGTCGGCATTGACCGCGTTGGAGCGGATGCCGTCCTTGCCGTGATCCAGGGCGTATTGCTTCATCAGGAACAGGGTTGCCGCCTTCGGTAATCCATATGGGCCGAAATTCTTGCCCGGATTGACGGCCTGCTTGGAGGCGTTGAACAGCAAAACGCCGCCGGTGTCCTGGGCCTTGAAGACGCGCACGGCATTTTGCGCCACGCATTGATGGCCGAAGAAGTTCAATTCGAACGAGGCGCGCAGTGTCGCGTCGTCGACCTCTCCCACCGCGCCCTGCCAGGCGGCCCCGGCATTGCTGACCACCACGTCGACACCGCCGAAGCGCTCGGCCACGCGGTTAAAGGCGGCCTGGACCGAAGCCGGGTCGGTGACGTCGCAGGCGACGCCGATGGCCTTGCCGCCGCAGGCCTTGGCGGATTTGAGGGCGGCGTCTTCGTCGCGGTCGAGCACGGCCACTTCGGCGCCATCCTTGGCAAAGGCCTTGGCGGTGGCGGCGCCGATGCCGGAGCCGCCGCCGGTGACAACGACCACCTGGCGGGCCAGGGGCTTTTCCGATCCCTTGCCCAGCTTGGCCTGTTCCAAGGACCAGTATTCCAGATCGAACAGATCGGCTTCGCCCACCGGCTCGAAGCGGCCGATGGCCTCAGCATCACTGATGCTTTCCACCGTGTTGACGGCGATATCGGCGGCGATGGCCGCATCCTTGGCGCTGGCGCCGATACCGAACAGGCCCAGTCCGGGAACCAGGGCGACGCAGGGCTTGGGATCGAGCTCGGTCTTGATGCCGCCCAGGCGCTGGTTGTTGCGGCTGAAATAGGCGTGGTACTTGGCCTCGAAATTTTCGATGGCGGCGCGGGCGGCATCGGCCCACAAAAACATCTTCCCGGCCTCGGGCGCGGGCAGAACCACCGGCCAGTTCTTGGTGCGGATGGTGTGGTCCGGGGTCACCACGCCCTGCTGGGAATAGCGACCGACCTCGGCCCCGTCCACATAGGCGCGGATGGCCGCGCTGGTGCGGAAGTCGAGGATGCGGCGCTTACCCCCGCCGGCCAGCAGGCCGCGCAGGACGGGCGCCACCTCGGCCAGGGGGGCGGGGGTCTGGGCCAAGCCCTTGGCGGGCACCAGGGTCTTGCGGCCCTTCTCCAGGCGCTGCTCGGCCAAGGTGACCATCTCGATCATCAGCTCATAGGCGCTCCGCACGTCGGGGCCGAAGGTGAAGATGCCATGCTTGACCAGGATCAGGCCCTCCACCGAGGGGTCCTGTTCGTAAACCTCGGCCGCCTTCTTGGCCAGGGCGAAGCCGGGCATGATATAGGGCACATAGCCCATGCGGGTGCCGTAGATCTCGCGCGCCAGGGCCTCGCCATCGGGCTGGTCGACCACGGACAGCACGGCGGTGGAATGGGTGTGGTCGATGAATTTGTGCGGCAGGAAGGCGTGCAGCAGCGTTTCCACCGACGGATTGGGCGAGGCGGAGTTCATCAGATTGCCGCGCTGATAGTCCACCATGTCCTCGTCGGACAGGCGCTCCAGCGCTCTCAGCTTCAGCAGGGGGGCAAGGCGCACGGCGGGCAGGCCAGCGGGCTCGATATCGCCCATGTCCCAGCCCGAACCCTTGACGCACAGCACATCGACCGCTTCGCCCAGCAGATCGGTGGTGGTGGTCTTGCACGATGTGTTGCCGCCGCCATGCAGCACCAGGCGGGGATCTCCGCCTAAAAGCCGGGTGGTGTAGACACGCAGGGCCAGGTCGCGGTTGACCCCTTGCGGCGCATAGCGCGCGATGAAGGATTCGGCATCTGAATCGGACCACAGGGACTTCATGGCAACCTCGGAACGCGCGAAAGCGGGAGGCGGGATTATTACGCCATGTTCCGGGGGCAGGGAAGGGGAAGCCTCAGGCCATCTGTCCGATGGCGTCCGAAACCGGCCTCTCGCGGATGCGCCGGATGATCTCCAGCGTCTTGCGGGCCATGTTCACGGTGATGGCGGCGTGTTGCTCGGGATGCTCCAGGATCACCAGAGCCTCGCCCTCCAACTCGTCCACGATGTCCTCGTCAAAGGTGCCGTTTCCACCCATGACGGTATGCTGCATATGCATGACATCCCCACAGCACCTATCCTTGAGGTATGATTACCATACTATAGTGTAATAAGTCTACTTCTGATTCTCCAATTCTATACCAAGGTATAAGTCTCGGAGCGAAATTTCCGCTCTCTCGGGGTCAAGGCGGACATCCAGCCACGACAGCCCCCAGTGCAGATGGGGGCCGGTCGCCAGTCCGGTGGCGCCGATGGCGCCGATCAGATCGCCTTTGCGGATCTTGCTTCCGGCGGTGACGTCCTGGCGCGACAGATGGGCATAGCTGGAGATCAGGCCCAGGCCGTGATCGATCATCACCGTGCGCCCCGTGAGGAACAGATCGGGCGCCGCCAGGACCACAATGCCGTCGGCACAGGCGCGGACCGGCGCGCCCGCGGGGGCGGCAATGTCCAGGCCGGAATGAGGCGCTCCGCCGTTGCCGTTATAGACTCGCTGGCTGCCGAACACGCCCGAGACAGGGCCTTCCGCCGGGCGCTGGAGTCCGTCCAGAAAATGGGGTTCCAGGCTGACGCGGTCGCGGATGGCGCGGATCATGGCCGTCTCGGCCTTCAGGCGGGCCAGGGACGCGGCGTCGGGCTCGGTCTTTTCGCGCGGCAGGCCTTCGATGCGCTGGATGGGCCAGTCCCTTCGGGATATGGCCAGGGCCCTGTTTTCCTCGGTTCCGTTGGCGCGGATGATGCGTAACGCGGCGGTGGGCGGGGCGTCGCGGCCGAAGCCCAGCAGAAATCGGCCAAGCTCATCGACCGGCACGGGGCGGTCATCGAGGCTGACCTTGGCGCCGGGCTCGGTGCGGCCCACCACCAGCCCGCCCTGTTCCATATGGCCGCCGAGAACGGTCTGGGCCTGGGCGGTCGCGATCCAGATGAGGGAAAACACAAAGGAGAGGAGGCTATTTCGGCGCCCACATGAGCGTGGCATCGCCGCCCCCTTCCTTGTTGCACAATTCGGTGATGATGGCCGAGGAGACGCGGGTGGGGGTATTGCCGTTGACGCTGAGCAGGCCCTTCTTCACCAGCTTCATGCCCGATGCCGAGCAGATGCGCGGCGGAACCTGCTCGGCGATCACCACCGGCACGCCATTCATGGAGGTGACCCGGATGGGGCCGCCGAACAAGTGGGAGGGCGGCGGATTGCCCTGGGCGGAATCCACTATCTGGGCCACGAAGCGGTCGGCTTCGCTGCCGGTATTTTCCACGGGAGTCTGGGAGCGGGTCCACAGGATATAGCCGCCGACCGAAAGGGTCAGCAGCACCAGAACCGCCACGGCGATCTTCAGGCCGCGCCCTTCCTCCTTCTCCTCTTCGGTGACATGGTGGGGGGGCAAATGAAACTTGCCGTCCTTGTGCTGGGCCCAATTGTCGGTGACCGAGCGTGGCAGACGCTGTTCCTTGGCGGCGCGCAGCACCTCGATGCAGCCGCGTGCCGCCGAACGCATCTCGTTGCGCTGGACGTCGGAAGAATGCTCGGGCTTGACCTCGGCGATGACCTCGCCCACCCGGCGCCGGAGCGCGCCGCGAAGATCCTGGTCGAAGGGGCGGCGCAGCATCAGGTCCAGCGCCAGCAGGGAAAGCTGCTCCAACTTGGCCGGGTTGGCGACGCTGGACATTTTCAGGATGATGGCCTGGAACAGGGCCTCCTGCTCCTCGGGTGTCGCTGGCGTCTCCACGGGAAGATCCATCCTGTCCGTCCTGCAGCCCTTTACCCCGAATACAGGATATCAGCCGCATGTTAATGAGCGGTTACCCGGATTTCCCACAAAAAATTTGTCGTTGTGAATAATTCTACACAATGCCATATGAGGTTGAC
Source organism: Paramagnetospirillum magnetotacticum MS-1 (assembly GCF_000829825.1). Taxonomy (NCBI): domain Bacteria; kingdom Pseudomonadati; phylum Pseudomonadota; class Alphaproteobacteria; order Rhodospirillales; family Magnetospirillaceae; genus Paramagnetospirillum; species Paramagnetospirillum magnetotacticum. Next base: position 1,237,688 of record NZ_JXSL01000030.1, read on the forward strand.
GAGTGGGGCTTTCCGGTGATCTCGAGGCTTTTCAGACAATGAGTGTGGACATGACGCATCCGGCCCTTGGCCATGGCCTTTCCTTCAACGACCTGTATCAGCGTTCCGGCCTGGAGCGCGTGGACCGGGCTTTTCTGACCGCCCTGACCGAGGCCGATGGCGCCCTGGCCGCGCGTCTAGGCGCCGCCCGCGCCGCGCCCGATGCATTGTCTTCCAAGGATGAAGCCGCGCTACTGGTCGATCTGGCGCCCCATCTGGACGACTTTCTGGCCGAACTCTTCGCCATCCGAGCCGCCCAGTCCGAATTGCGAGCCCGCCAGGACGGCCTTGCGCCGCTCTATCAGGCCAAGCGCCTGTTCGTGCAGCGCCGGGCACTCAAGGCCATCAAGCCGGAAGAGGCGGCCACCCTGGACGCCCACGGGCTGGAGATGGAATATGCGCTGAAGGTGGGCGAGCCCTTCTCGGAATTGGGCTTTGCCCGGCGCGTCCTGGCCTGGATGGACGATGAGGCCGCCCATGGCGAAGAACTGGCCCTGGTCACCCGTCTGGCCGCCGCCAAGGTGGCCGCCCATGACAGCGCCTATCATCCCGAAGGCGTGCTGTTCAAGGTTCCGGCCAAGCACGACCCCTTGCACGAGGTCCCGGTGGTCCCCACCGAACTGTGCGGCGTGCCCGCCCTGGAATTCGAAGCCGGACGCCTGCGCCGCCGCGAGGGTTTCAACCTCACCGATTCTGGCACCGACCTGAAGGGCGCGCTGGACGAGATCAATTACTGCATCCTCTGCCATCACCAGGGCCGGGATTCCTGCTCCAAGGGCATGAAGGACAAGAAGACCGGCGAGACCGCCAAGACCGCGCTGGGCGTGGTCATGGAAGGCTGCCCGCTGGAAGAGAAGATCTCCGAGATGCACGAGGTCAAGGCCGCCGGTCATGCCCTGGCGGCGCTGGCCATCATCGTGGTCGACAACCCCATGGCGGCGGGCACCGGGCATCGCATCTGCAACGACTGCATGACGGCCTGCGTCTACCAGAACCAGAACCGTGACCCGGTCAACGTGCCCGAGGCCGAGACCCGCACCCTGAAGGATGTGCTGGAACTGCCCTGGGGCTTTGAGATCTATTCCCTGCTGACCCGCTGGAACCCGGCCAATATCCGCCGTCCGCTGCCCCGTCCCGATTCGGGGCGCAAGGTGCTGGTGGTGGGCATGGGCCCGGCAGGCTACACGCTCTCCCATCACCTGATGCAGGATGGCCACCATGTGGTGGCGGTGGACGGTTTGAAGATCGAGCCTCTGGCCGCCGATCTCTCGGGCATCGACCCTCACGGCCAGCGTGTGGCCTTCCGTCCCGTCCGCGACATCCGCAGCCTGTGGCAGCCCCTGGGCGAGCGCATCATGGGCGGCTTTGGCGGCGTGGCCGAATACGGCATCACGGTTCGCTGGGACAAGAATTTCCTCGACGTCATCCGTCTGCTGCTGGAACGCAGAAGCGAATTCGCCCTGTTCGGCGGCGTGCGCTTCGGCGGCAATCTGACGCTCGACGAGGCGTTCGAGCTGGGCTTCGACCATGTGGCCCTGGCCACGGGGGCGGGCAAGCCCACCATCCTCGACATGCCGGGCAGCCTGGCGCGCGGCGTGCGCCAGGCCTCGGACTTCCTGATGGCCCTGCAACTGACCGGCGCGGCGCGCTCGGGCACCCTGGCCAATCTCCAGCTTCGCCTGCCGGTGGTGGTGATCGGCGGAGGGCTGACTGCCATCGACACCTGCACCGAGGCCATGGCCTATTACCCCATCCAGGTGGAAAAGTTCCTGTCGCGCTACGAGCTTCTGGTGGCCGAGCGGGGCGAGCATGCGGTGCGTGCCCACTGGTCCGAGGAAGACCACGCCATCGCCGACGAGTTCATCACCCATGCCCAGGCCATCCGCACCGAGCGTCGCGCCGCTGGGGCCGAGGGCAGGGCGCCGCGCATCCTCGAACTGCTGCAATCCTGGGGGGGCGCCACCGTGGCCTATCGCCGGGGCCTGACCGACAGCCCGGCTTACCGCAATCACGAGGAAATCTCCAAGGCCCTGGAGGAAGGCATCCGCTTTGTCGAAGGCGTCACTCCGGTGGCGGTGGAGACCGATGATTTCGGCTCGGCCAACGGCGTGCAGTTCAAGGACCGGGACGGCCAGCCCCACCGACTGCCCGCCCGCGCCGTGCTGGTGGCGGCGGGCACCGTGCCCAACACAACCTTGGCCCGCGAGCGCACGGATATCACCCTGGACGGCAAGTTCTTCCAGGCGGTGGACGAGGACGGCCAGCCGGTCAGTCCCGAACGCCTCGCCAAGCCCAACATTCCCCAGGTGCTGATGCATGTGGACGGTTTCGACCGCACCATCAGCTTCTTCGGCGACCTGCACCCGTCCTATGCGGGCAATGTGGTCTCGGCCATGGCCTCGGCCAAGCAGGGCCATCCGGTGGTGACGCGGGCCATGGAACGCCGCCCGGCCAATCCGGTTCCGGCGGCCAAGCTGTTCGAGACCCTGAACGACCGGCTGCGCGCCCGCGTCCATGCGGTCAACCGCCTGACGCCGACCATCATCGAGGTGGTGGTGAGGGCCCCTGCGGCGGCCCAGGCATTCCGCCCCGGCCAGTTCTTCCGCCTGCAGAATTTCGAGATGCTGGCGGCCAAGCTGGGCAACACCTCGCTGGCCATGGAAGGCTTGGCCCTGACCGGAGCCTGGGTGGACAAGGAGCAGGGGCTGGTCGGGCTGATCGTCCTGGAAATGGGCGGATCAAGCGATCTTTGCGCCCATCTCACGCCGGGCGAGCCGGTGGTCCTCATGGGGCCCACGGGCGCTCCCACCCATGTCTGCGGCTCGGAGACCGTCTTGCTGGCCGGTGGCGGCTTGGGCAATGCCGTGCTGTTCTCCATCGGCGGCGCCTTCCGAAGCGCGGGGTCCAAGGTGCTGTACTTCGCGGGCTACAAGAACGCCCATGACCGCTTCAAGGTGGCCGATATCGAGGCCGCCGCCGATGTGGTGGTGTGGTGCGTGGACGGCGGCGAGGGCTTTGCCCCCAACCGTCCCCAGGACCGGACCTTCGTCGGCAATATCGTCGAGGCCATGGTGGCCTATGGCGAGGGCCGCCTGGGCGAGCAGGTCATTCCCATCACCCATGTGGACCGCATCATCGCCATCGGCTCGGACCGCATGATGGCGGCGGTGGCCAAGGCCCGTCACGACCGCCTTGCCCCCTTCATCAAGCGCGAGCATCAGGGCATCGGCTCCATCAACTCGCCCATGCAATGCATGCTCAAAGAGGTTTGCGCCCAGTGCCTGCAAAAGCACAAGGACCCGGTTACCGGCGAGGAGAAGGTGGTGTTCACCTGCTTCGACCAGGATCAAGCCCTGGACAAGGTGGACTTCGCCAGTCTGGCCGAGCGCCTGGGCCAGAATTCGGCCTCGGAAAAGCTGTCCAAGGCCTGGATCGACCGCAGCCTACGCCAAGCGGGGTTAAGGGGCTAAGCCAGCACCAGATGCAGCACGCTCCTTAACGCGATACCGGCCAGGGAACCCAGTACGGCGGGCCTCCACACTCTGGCCACCCGGGGACCGGCGGCCATCAGCACCGCCACCCCCGGCAGGTCCAGGGGATGGATCAGCACCCCCGCCCAGGCATTGAGCTGGGGCGCGAGAAGCTGGCCGCTGCGAACCTGCTCGTCGACCACGCCCAGCATGGCGGTGCCGCCCGCCAGATATTTGGTGACGGCGGGCAGGATCAGGGCGGGATCGAGGAAGGGCAGGGCTTGCGTCAGCGCCTGGATGGCGCCGCCCTGGCGCAGCGCGGTAACCACGGTCAGCGCCAGGACCAGCATGGGAATGGTGCCGACGGCGATCTTGAAGGCCTCGGCCCCGGCCCGGTTGATGACGTCGAGCACGCCCTTGGCGGTCTCGGCCACGGGATGGCGCAGCGTCTCGTCCACGTCGTGTTCGTCGGCCGATAGCGAGCGCCCGGCCAGATGATAGGCGGCCGCCGCCGCCACCAGCCCGCCCAGCAGCGAAATCCCCATCACCGGGGCCACATGCAGGCCGAGCGCGCCCATGGGAAAGACGGCATTGGCCTGGGCCATGGCCAGCACCATGGCGAAGGTGGCGGCCAGATGGCGGTCCGAGGTGCCGCGCTGCTCCATCATGGCCAGCGTCGCCACCGGGGCGGCGAAGCTGACCAGACTGACTTGCAGGGCGGCGAAGACCCCCAGCCCGGTCAGGCCGAAGGGGCGCAGGATGGGGGCAAGCTTGGCCACCACCCAGTCCAGGACGCCCCAGGCCTCCAGCAGTCGCATGATGGTCAGCATCACCACCATGACCGGCAACAGCACGAACAGCGACAGTTCGATGGCCGAGCGCCCGGCGGGCAGGATGATGGTGATCAGGCTGTTCACAACAATCGCTTCAGTTCATAGACCAGATCCAAGGCCTGGCGCGCCGAAAGATCGTCGGGATTGACCGCCTTCAAGGCCTCTTCCAGGGCCGATACCTGGGGCGCGGCACTGGCCGCTACCGGCTTGGGCTTGGCCAGGGCCGCGAAAAGCGGCAGATCATCGGCCAGACGCGCCATGCCCGACGCCTGATCCGATTTTTCCAAAATGCCCAGAACTTCCTCGGCGCGGGTCAGCACGGCGCCCGGCAGCCCGGCCAGACGCGCCACATGGATGCCATAGGAGCGGTCGGCGGCGCCTGCCCCCACTTCGTGCAGAAAGACCACGTCGCCCTGCCATTCCTTGACCCGCATCATGTGGCACGACAGGGCCGAAAGCCGCGAGGTCAGCCGCGTCAGCTCATGATAATGGGTGGCGAACAGGGCGCGGCAGCGGTTGACCTCGTGCAGATGCTCGACCACCGCCCAGGCGATGGACAGACCGTCGAAGGTGGCGGTGCCGCGTCCGATCTCGTCCAGGATCACCAGGGCCCGAGGTCCCGCCTGATTGAGGATGGCGGCGGTCTCCACCATCTCCACCATGAAGGTGGACCGCCCGCGCGCCAGATCATCGGCGGCGCCGACGCGGGAAAACAGCCGGTCGACCACGCCCATATGCACGGATTCGGCAGGCACGAAGGACCCCATCTGGGCCAGGATGGCGATCACCGCGTTCTGGCGCAGGAAGGTGCTTTTACCCGCCATATTGGGGCCGGTAACCAGCCATAGCCGCTGCGCATCGGCCAGATCGCAGTCATTGGCGACGAAGGGGCCGGAATGCGCGGCCTCCAGCGCCGCTTCCACCACCGGGTGGCGTGCGCCCTTGATATCGAAGGCGGTGCTGTCATCCACCCTGGGCCGCGACCAGCGTGCCGCGGACGCCATCTCGCCCAAGGCCGAGGCGCAGTCGAGACCGGCCAGGGCCGACGCCGCCAGGGCGATCTCGGCGGCTTTGGCCGTGACCTCGCCGATCAGCTCGGCCAGCAGTTCCATTTCCAGGGCCAGGGCCCGATCGTCCGCCCCGGTGATCTTGCCCGCCAGCTCGATCAGGTCGGTGGTGGTATAGCGCGCCGTATTCGCCATGGTCTGGCGGTGGATGAAGCCCTCGCCCAGCTTGTCGGCCTGCTTGGACGAGACCTCGATATGATAGCCGATGATGTTGTTGTGGCTGATTTTCAGCGCCGTGACGCCGGTTTCCTCGGCATAACGGACCTGAAGGCGCATCAGCGCGCCCTTGCCCTCGGTCTTTAGGGATTTCAGCTCGTCCAGGCCCTCGTGGAAGCCCTGGGCGATGAAGCCGCCGTCCCGCGCATTGAGCGGCAGGTCGGGGGCCAGCGCGCGGGTCAGCCGGTCCACCAGACCCGAATGTTCGCCCAATTCGCGGGCGCATTGGCCGATGCCGGGCGGCGTGTCCAGATGGGATTGGGTGACCAGGGTGCGAAGGCTGGGAATCTCCTTCAGGGCATCCCTGACATTGGCCAGATCACGCGGGCCGCCACGCCCCAGGGACAGGCGCGACAGGGCGCGCTCCACATCGGGGCAACGCTTCAGCGTCTCGCGCAACTGATCCCGGATGCTTTCGTGCTCGACGAAGAAGCCCACCATGTCCAGGCGGTATTCGATGGCCTGGGGATCGGTCAACGGCGCCGCCAGTTGGGCGGCCAGCAGGCGCGCCCCCGCCCCGGTCACCGTGCGGTCGATGGTGGCCAGCAACGAGCCCCGGCGTTCGCCCGACAAGGTCTCGGTCAGTTCCAGATTGCGCCGCGTCGCCGCGTCGATCTCCATCACCGCGCCCTCGGCGAGGCGCTTAGGCAGTGACAGACGGGGCAGTCTTCCCTTCTGGGTCAGCTCGACGTAATCCACCAAGGCGCCGCCAGCGGCCAGTTCGGCCCGCGTGAAGGCCCCGAACCCGTCCAGCGCGCCGACGCCGTACAGGGCTTCCAGGCGCCGCCTGGAATTCTCGGAATCAAAGCGGGCGGTGGGCAGCGGCGACACAACATTGCGCCACTCGGCCCAGACCTCATGAAACTCGGCATTGCCCAGCAGGCGGTCGGAGACCAGCAACTCGCCGGGCTCGAGGCGCGCCAGGGCGGCGGCCAGAGTCTTCGGGCTAATGGCCTGCATGGCGAAATCGCCGGTGGACACATCCACCCAGGCCAGACCCAGCGTGCCTTGCGCCTCGGCCACCGCCGCCAGGTAATTGTGGGACCGCGCGTCGAGAAGGGTGTCCTCGGTCAGCGTGCCCGCCGTGATGACGCGCACCACATCGCGGGCCACCACGGATTTGGAGCCGCGCTTCTTGGCCTCGGCGGGGTCTTCCATCTGCTCGCCGATGGCCACCTTGAAGCCCGAGCGCACCAGCTTGGCGAGATAAGCCTCGTAGGCGCGCACGGGCACGCCGCACATGGGGATATCATCCCCCGCATGCTTGCCCCGCTTGGTCAGCGCGATGTCCAGCGCGGCGGAGGCCTTGACCGCGTCATCGAAGAACAGCTCGTAGAAATCGCCCATGCGATAGAACAGCAGGCAATCGGGATGGGCATGCTTGATGGCCAGATATTGAGCCATCATGGGCGTGGCGTCATCGGGAATGGCGGGCGTCGGGGCGGTCACGGCAGGTCAATCGCGGCAATGGGAAACCGTCGGCACAGTAGCACGGACGTCATCACGCGCAAATGCCAGCCCCCCTTTGCAGAGTCCCGCTTTCGGCGCACAATGGGATCATCAGGCCGACACGAGGAGAATCCCATGACAGCCGCCCTTCAAACCCGTCCCGGTGCCCTTCGCGAAGTGGTGGGCACCTTCGCTGACCGCAGCCATTTCGAGGCCGCGGTCTCCGCTCTGCTGGCCGAGGGATTCGGCCGCGACAAGCTGTCGGTTCTGACCTCCCACGATTCCCTGGACGCCGCCGAGGGGCCCGCGGGGGCCAAGGCGCGCAAATGGCGCGACGGTCTGATCGCCGTGATGGGCGAGCTGAAGTTCGAAGGTCCCCTGGTGGCGGCCGGTCTGATTGCGCTGGCCGCCGGTCCGGTGGGCGCGGTGATCGCGGGTCTGGTGGCCGCGGGTGTGGGCAGCGTGGCGGTCAAGGAGGTGCTGGACGAAGTGGCGGCCATTCCCGATTCCGACGGTTTCGTCCGGGCTTTGGCGGCGGGCAGCGTGATCTTGTGGGTCGCCACCGATTCCCAGGAGGAGGAGGCCAAGGTCCGCGCCCTGCTGGCCGATGCGGGCGGCGGCAATATCCATATTTTCGAACGCGCCAAAGGCACCCGTCATTGACGGATATCCGGGGGCAGACGGTTCATACTTCTCGACGCTTTAATGCCAAGACGAGACGGGGCGGCCAACGCCCCGCCATCCGGTGAGATCAGGGGAAACAACAAGACATGGCCAGCAATTTCCACTCCGAGGTATCGCGCAACGCCGATTCCAAGGGTACCGATGCCCTGGAACGCGACACCCTTCTGATGCATTCCTCGGGCCGCCCCGGCAAGATCGAGGTGGTCCCCACCAAGCCGCTGGCCACCCAGCGCGACCTGTCCCTGGCCTATTCGCCGGGCGTCGCCTTTCCCTGTCTGCATATCGCCCGCGATCCCTCGCTGGCCTATGACTATACCGCCAAGGGCAATCTGGTGGCGGTGATCTCCAATGGCACCGCCGTGCTGGGTCTTGGTGATCTCGGCGCCCTGGCGTCCAAGCCGGTGATGGAAGGCAAGGCGGTGCTGTTCAAGCGCTTCGCCGATGTGGATTCCATCGATCTTGAAGTCGATACACGCGACGTGGAGGAATTCATCGCCGCCGTGCGCTATCTCGGCCCCAGCTTCGGCGGCATCAATCTGGAAGACATCAAGGCGCCGGAATGCTTCATCATCGAGCAGCGCCTGCGCGAGCTGATGCCCATTCCGGTGTTCCATGACGACCAGCACGGTACGGCGATCATTTCGGCGGCCGGTCTGATCAACGCGCTGGACCTTACGGGCCGTGACATCTCCACGGTCAAGGTGGTGGTCAATGGCGCGGGCGCAGCGGGCATCGCCTGTATCGAACTGGCCAAGGCCATGGGCGTGCGCCACGAGAATGTCACCTTGTGCGACACCAAGGGCACCATCTATCAGGGCCGGACCGAGGGCATGAACCAGTGGAAATCGGCCCATGCGGTTCCCACCAAGGCTCGCACCCTGGCCGAGGCCTTAGAGGGCGCCGACGTGTTCTACGGCCTGTCGGTCAAGGGAGCGGTAACGCCCGAGATGGTCGCCTCCATGGCGCCCCGGCCCATCATCTTCGCCATGGCCAATCCCGATCCCGAGATCACGCCGGAAGAGGTGAAGTCGGTGCGGTCCGACGCCATCGTCGCCACCGGGCGCTCGGACTATCCCAATCAGATCAACAATGTCTTGGGCTTTCCCTATATCTTCCGGGGCGCGCTGGACGTGCGGGCCAGCACCATCAACGATTCCATGAAGATCGCCGCCGCCCGGGCCATCGCCGCCCTGGCCCGCGAGGATGTTCCCGACGAGGTGGATGCCGCCTATTCCGGACGCCGCCTGCGCTATGGCCCCGACTACATCATCCCGGTGCCCTTCGATCCGCGCCTGATCGCCTCCATCCCGCCCGCCGTGGCCAAGGCGGCCATGGATTCGGGCGTGGCGCGAAAGCCCATCATCGACATGGGCGCCTATAAGCGGGAATTGTCCGCCCGCCTGGATCCGGCCAGCGCTGGGATGCAGACCATCACCGAGGCGGTCAAGGCAAACCCGAAGCGGGTGGTCTTCGCCGAGGGCGAGGAGGAAAAGCAGATCCGCGCCGCCGTGGCCTTCGCCAATGCGGGCCTGGGTCACCCCATCTTGCTGGGGCGCGAGGACCGCATCCGCGAGACCATGAAGAATATCGGCCTGCCAGCGGCCGAATCGCTGGACATCATCAATTCGCGCATCTCGCCGCGCACCAAGGCCTATACGGATATGCTCTATGCGCGGCTGCAGCGCCGGGGGGCGCTGTATCGCGACGTCCAGCGTCTGGTCAACCAGGAGCGCAACATTTTCGGCTCGCTGATGGTGCAGTCGGGCGACGCCGACGCCATGGTGACTGGCCTCACCCGCAATTACTGGCAGGCCTTCGAGGAGATCAAGAAGGTCATCGACCCCACCCCGGGCGAATTGCTGTTCGGCATGACGGTCTTCGTGGTCAAGGGCAAGCTGGTCTTCATGGCCGATACCACGGTGATGGAAACGCCCACGCCGCAGCAACTGGCCGATATCGCGGTGCAGACCGCCCACAAGGCGCGTCAGATGGGCCACGAACCCCGCGTCGCCATGATCAGCTATTCCAATTTCGGAAATCCCAGCAACGAGCGCGCCGACCGGGTGCGCGAGGCGGTGGGCATTCTGGACAGCCGCAAGGTGGACTTCGTCTATGACGGCGAAATGGCCGCCGATGTGGCGCTTGACCCGGATCTGCTCAGCCATTTCCCGTTCTGCCGCCTGAAGGAACCGGCCAATGTGCTGGTGATGCCGGGTCTTTACTCCGCCACCATCGCCTCCAAGCTGCTGCAGAAGCTGGGCGGGGTCAGCGTCATCGGCCCCATTCTGGTGGGCCTGTCCAAGCCGGTGCAGATCACCTCCATGGATGCCACCGCCAATGACATCGTCAACATGGCCGTCCTGGCCAGCTATGATGCCGTCCGCTGATACTGAGCGGACGGAATGATCAGAGGAACCGTCACCCCGCGCCGCGTCCTGCTGGTCGCCCTGTTCCTGTCCAGCCCCACCGCCATCATGCTGGTGGTGCTGGCCGGGGCGGGGCGTCTCGATATCTGGCCCGCCATCGGCACCTGGGTGATGGTGACCTCGCTGTTGCTGCCCTTGGTCCGCTCCCATCTGGGCGAGTTGTCGGGTCTGGCCAATTGGGTGCGCACCCTGGCCCATGGTGGCGACATCGCCACCGCTCCGGGCAAGGACGGCATGGCTCTGGCCGAGATCGCGGCGGCGGTGGCGGCGCTGCGCCGCCTGTGGCAGCACCGTTCCGCCGAACTGGCCGAGACGGCGCGCTGGAATGCCAGCCTGCTGGAGAATCTTCCCGATCCCTTGCTCCTGCTGGATTCGGGCCGCCGGGTGGTCCGCGCCAACCGGGCCGCCACCCGCCTGTTCGGCCGTGATCCGGCGGGCAGTGATCTGGCCGCCGTGCTGCGCGATCCCACCGTTACCGAGGCGGTGCAGGCGGTGGTGTCAGGCGCTGCGCCATTTCGCGAATGCGAGTTCACCCAGGCCATTCCGGTGGAGCGCTTTTTCGCGGCGCGCATCGAACGTCTGGACGGCCAGCCTGCCTTCGAGGCGGCCATCGCCCTGCTCACCTTGCACGAACTGACCGCCATCCGACGCATGGAGCGCATGCGGGCCGATTTCGTCGCCAATGCCAGTCACGAATTGCGCACGCCGCTGGCGGCTCTCTCGGGCTTCATCGAGACCTTGCAGGGCCCGGCCCGCGATGACGAAGAAGCGCGGGAAAAGTTCTTAGGCATCATGGCCGAGCAATCGGGCCGCATGAGTCGGCTGGTGGCCGATCTCCTGTCGCTGTCGCGCATCGAACTGGACGAACATTCGCAGCCCGGCGAAACGGTGGATCTGGCCCGGCTGGCGACCAGTGCCGCCGAGGCGCTGCGCCCCCTGGCCAGTCCGCGCGGCATGGAACTGGTTGTCGAGATCGCCGACGGTCTGCCTCCGGTGACCGGCCAGTCGGACCAACTGGCGCAGTTGCTTCAGAACTTGATGGAAAACGCGGTCAAGTATGGCAATGACGGCAGTGCCGTGGAAGTCAGCGTCGCCTTGGCCGACAGCGCGCCCTCGGGGGCGGGGACGGCGCTGCGTGCGGGTCCGGTGGTCCGGCTGGCGGTCAAGGATCACGGCGAGGGTATTCCGGCGGAGCATATTCCTCGCCTGACCGAGCGCTTCTACCGGGTGGACACGGCGCGCTCGCGCAAGATGGGCGGCACCGGTCTGGGTCTGGCCATCGTCAAGCACATCGTCAACCGCCATCGCGGCCTGCTGACCATCGATAGCCGCATGGGCGAAGGCTCGACCTTCACCGTGTGGCTGCCCGCCGCACCAGTCCGAGATAGACCAGCAGCGACATCAGCCCCATGACCGCCACCATGGTGGCCAGCGGCCGCGCCGAGCCATCATAAAGCCGTCCCACCAGCCAGCCCGCCACCGCGCCGCCGCTCATCTGGATGAAGCCCATGGCCGAGGAGGCGGCTCCGGCGGCGCGTGGGAAGGGCGCGATGGCGCCCGCCGTGGCATTGGGCATGATCAGGGCGCAGGAGGCGAAGAACGCCATCACCGGCCCCATGATCATGACGATGCCCGCCAGACCGCCCGGCCTGGCCAGTCCCGACCAGACCAGCCCGGCCAGGGCCAGTCCGGCCAGGGCGCAACCCAGTGTGCCGAGAAACACGGTGCGCTCGATGCCCTTGCCATGGGTGATCCGGGCTCCGGCGAATCCGCCCACCACGAATCCCGCCGAGGCGAAGGCGAAGGCCAGACCGAAGAAGCGGGGCTCCATCCCCATGACGTCGATCATCACGAAGCTGGATGCCGAGATGAAGCTGAACAGCCCGCCGAAGGCCGCCGTCATGGTCAGCACATAGCCCAGGAACAGCCGATGGGTCAGGATCTCGCGGTAGTTCTCCGCCATGCGGCCGAGATCCATGGCTTGCGGGTCCTTGTGCTGGTTGGTCTCGCCCAGCATGCGCCAGACCAGGGCCAGCAACAGGACTCCGAACAGGGCCAGCAGAAGGAAATTGGAGCGCCAGCCGAACCATGTGTGGAACCAGCCGCCGATGGTGGGCGCCACCAAGGGCGCCAGCGCCATGGCCGAGGCCATGTAGCTCATCACCTTGGCCGCCTGCTCGCGGGCGAACAGATCGCGCACCACGGCCCGGCCCAGGACGGGGCCGCAGCAGGCTCCCACCGCCTGGACGAACCGTCCGGCGATCAGGGCCTCGATGCTGGGGGCGAAGACGCAATAGATGCTGGCCGCCACGTAGATAAGGATGCCGCCCAGCAGCAGCGGGCGGCGTCCGAAGCGGTCGGACAGCGGGCCATAGACCAACTGCATCACCGCGAAGCCGCCGACAAAGGCCGACAGCGTCAACTGCACCATGGTGGTGGTGGTGGCCAGATCGCGGGCCATGTCGGGCAGCGAGGCGAGATAGAGATCGGTGCAGACCGGCCCGAACGCCACCAGAAGGGTCAACAGGACCGCCATGCGCCGCGAAGGCGTTTCGTTACTCACAAGGGGCCCCATATCGATGCAATTGCGGACCGTGCCGCTTTAGCCAAGCGCGCGGAGCCTTATAATCTCCGGCCAGCTTTTCCACCAGCGCCCAGAAATCGGGACCGTGATTCATTTCCGCTAGATGGGCGACTTCGTGGGCGGCCACATAACGCCCCACCCAGTCGGGCGCCATCACCAGCCGCCAGGAAAAGGACAGATCGCCATGGGCCGAGCAACTGCCCCAGCGCGATGATGTGTCGCGTACCGAGATGCGCCCCGGCTTGCGGCCCAATTGAGTGGCAAGGTCTCGGGCGTGATGGGCCATGACCACGCGGGCCTCGCCCCGCAGGAACTCTTCCACCCGGCGGGGCAGATGCTCGGCCTGACCCGAGACGTGGATCACGCCCGCCTCGGCCCAGACGCCGCGCCGCGCCTGGGGCTGGTGGGCGATGACATGGGCCAAGCCCAGCAGGGGCACCTCGCCGCCATCCCTGAAGGGGACCGGGCCGGGCAGAACGGCGAGGCGGCTTTCGATCCAGGTGCTTTGGGCTTGCGCAAAGCGCAGGGCCTCCTTCTCCGGCACGCCGTCGGGCAGCACCACCACCAATGATCCGCCGCCGGAATCGAGGCGCAGGCTCATATTGCGCGCCCGGCCCGACCGCTTGATGGCGATGGGCAAGCTGCGCCCCTGGAGGTGGAGAAGAAAAGCATGAGCCATGGCCCCTCATATCGTGATCGGGGCGAAAGAGACAAGTGTTGGGTGTCGGTCTTGCTCCCATGCGCCGGGTCTGCGACAGTCCGGTCCATGACGAAGACACCCGCCATCATGCTGCAAGGTACCGGCTCGGATGTGGGCAAGTCGCTGGTGGCGGCGGGCCTGTGCCGTCTGTTCGCGCGCCAGGGGCTGGTGGTCCGTCCCTTCAAGCCGCAGAACATGTCCAACAATGCCGCCGTGACGACGGATGGCGGCGAAATCGGCCGCGCCCAGGCGCTGCAGGCCCGCGCGGCGGGGGTAGAGCCCCGCTCGGACATGAATCCTGTGCTGTTGAAACCGCAAAGCGAGACCGGCGCCCAGGTGGTGGTCCAAGGCAAGGTGGTGGCCAGCGCTACGGCCAGGGATTATCACGGGCTCAAACCCACCTTGTTGCCGCGCGTGCTGGAAAGCTATGACCGCCTCGCGGCCGAAGCCGATCTGATGGTGGTGGAAGGCGCGGGCAGCGCCGCCGAAGTCAATTTGCGTGCCGCCGATATCGCCAATATGGGCTTTGCCGAGGCCGCCGATCTGCCCGTGGTGCTGGTCGCCGATATCGACCGGGGCGGTGTCATCGCATCCATCATCGGCACCTGGGTCATTCTGCCCGAGGCGGAGCGGGCCAGGCTCAAGGGCTATGTCATCAACCGCTTTCGCGGCGATCCGGCGCTGTTCATTCCGGCGCTGGACATCATCCGCGAGAAGACCGGCCTGAATTGTCTCGGCATCGTCCCCTGGTTCGCCGACGCTGCCCTGCTGCCCGCCGAGGATTCGGCTTCGCTGGGCCGAGGCAGGGCGGGAGGCGGGGGCTTGAAGATCGCCGTGCCGCGTTTGTCGCGCATCGCCAATTTCGACGATTTCGATCCCCTGGCCGCCGAGCCCGGGGTCAGTCTGGACATGGTGGAGCCAGGCCGCCCCTTGCCGCGTGATGCCGATCTGATCATCCTGCCCGGTTCCAAATCCACCATCGCCGATCTGGATTTCCTGCGGGCCCAGGGCTGGGACATCGACATCCTGGCCCATGCCCGCCGTGGCGGGCGGGTTCTGGGCATCTGTGCCGGATTCCAGATGCTGGGCAAAAGCGTTTCCGATCCCCTGGGCGTCGAAGGCCCTGCGGGGGGCGTCGCGGCTGGTCTGGGCCTGCTCGACGTGGAGACGGTGATGGAGGGCGACAAGGTGCTGCGCCGTGTCACCGGCCGCGATGCCGCGGGCCATGGGGTGACGGGTTACGAAATGCATATGGGCCGCAGCACCGGTCCCGATAGCGCCCGGCCCTTCCTCACCCTGGAAGGTCGCCCCGATGGCGCGGTCTCGGCGGATGGCCGCGTCATGGGCTGCTATCTGCACGGCCTGTTCGGCTCCGATGCCTTCCGCGCCGCCCTGCTGGGCCAAGACAGCGGACTGGAATACGAGCCCATGGTGGATTGCGTGCTGGACCGCCTTGCCGACCATCTGGAACGGCATCTGGATATGGATGCGTTGCGGGGTCTGTCAGGCCTGTAGCCACAGACATCCGATGACCAGCCCCACCTGGATCAGGCAGGCCACGGTGTAAAGGTGCAGAGCCCGATGGATGTCCGAGACCTCGGCCCGCGCCCGGCCCGTTCCCAGCCATTTCTCGTCCACGGTGAGGCCGGGATATTTGCGCGGTCCCCCTAAGGCCAGATCCAAAGCGCCTGCCGCCGCCGCTTCGGGCCAGCCGGAATTGGGGGAGCGGTGGTGGCCGGAATCGCGGATCATGGTGACCAGGGCTTTGACCGGCTTGCCCTTCGGCACGAAGGGCGCGGCCAGGACCAGCAACAGCCCGGCCAGACGGGCGGGAACAAGGTTCAAGACATCGTCGAGGCGCGCCGAGGCCATGCCGAAATCCCGGTATTTGTCGTTTAGATGGCCGATCATGGAATCGGCGGTATTGATGGTCTTGTAGAGCAACAGGCCGGGCAGGCCGAGGATTGCGTACCAGAAGACCGGCGCCACCACACCATCGGCGAAATTCTCGGCCAGACTTTCGATGGCGGCGCGGACCACGCCATGGGAATCCAGGCTTTGGGGATCGCGGCCCACGATGCGCGACACCGCATAGCGCCCGGCCTCCAACCCGCTGTCCTTCAGGGCGCTGGCCACGTCGTGCACATGCTCGAACAAGGAGCGCTGCGCCAGCAAGGTGGCGGCCACGAAGACTTCGAACAGCCAGGCATGGGGAAGCGTTCGGGCCAGGAAAATGATCACCGCGCCGATTCCCAAGGCACCCAGGCTGAGGCCCAAGGCCACGGCCACGCCCCTGAACCGCCGCTCAGGACCGGTGCGTTCCGCCCGGTTGAGGCGGCGGTCGAGCAGGCCGATGACGCGGCCGATCAGCACCACCGGATGGGGCAGGATGCGAAACAGCGGACCCATCTCGCCCAGCGCGGCATCGAGGGCGATGGCCATGAACAGCAGCATCAGCCCTTCGGGCGCGTGCGCGGAATGCATGAACAGCGGAAACATGGGGGCAAGATTGTCGGGACGGGGGGGCTCCGTCAACCGGGATGATTTGGCTGGAATCATTCCGGTGCTCCCGCCTATAGTCCGCGTTTCAAACCGGCCGGAGGCAGGGACCAGCCGGGTGGCTCGAAGGCAAGGACCAGGGCGAGATGAGCGAGAAGATCGGTGTGATGTTGTGCGGCCACGGCAGCCGCGATGTGGATGCCATCCGGGAATTCCAGGCTTTGGCCGGGCATCTGACCCAGCGCCTGCCCCAATACGAGGTGGATTCGGGCTTTTTGGAATTCGCCACGCCCATCATCCGCACCAGCCTGGACGCGCTGAAGGCCAAGGGCGTGTCGCGCATCCTGGCGGTGCCGGGCATGCTGTTCGCGGCCGGTCACGTCAAGAACGACCTGCCCTGGGAGATCAATTCGTTCGCCGCCGAGAATCCCGGCATGACCATTGCCTTCGGGCGTGAGCTGGCCGTGGATACCAAGCTGTTGGCCGCCGCGCGCGCCCGCATCGAGGAGGCCGAGGCCGCGTCCTTAGCCGCTATCGATCGCAAGGACACCCTGCTGCTGGTGGTGGGACGCGGCACCAACGACCCGGATGCCAATTCCAACATCGCCAAGGTGGCGCGCATGCTGTGGGAAGGCATGGGCTTCGGCTGGGCCGAGATCGCCTTTTCCGGCGTGGCCTATCCCCTGGTGGATCAGGCCCTCGAGCGGGTGACCAAGCTTGGCTATAAGCGGGTCATCGTCTTCCCGTATTTCCTGTTCACCGGCATTCTGGTCAAGCGCATCTACGACTGGACCGATCAGGCGGCGGCGGCCCATCCGGGCGTCGAGTTCCTCAAGGCTCCCTATCTCAACGACCATCCCCTGGTGATCGACAGCTTTGTCGAAAGGGTGGGGGAAATCCTCGAGGGCTCGCCCGCCATGAACTGCAGCTTGTGCAAATACCGCGAACAGGTGGTGGGCTACGAGGCCTCTGTCGGTGCGGTTCAGGCCGGTCATCACCACCATGTGCGCGGCATCGGCACCGACGAGGATCACCACCACCATGACCACGGCCATGATCACGGTCATGATCATGGTCATCACCACGGCCACGCCTACCGCCCCCACCGTCACGACTGAGGTGGTGCGGTGAGCGCCTGGATCGCGGACCCCGCCGAAATCTACCGACAAAGCTTCGCCACCATCCGGGCCGAGGCTGATCTGGCGCGCATGCCCGCCGATCTGGCCGATCTGGCGGTCCGCGTCATCCATGCCTGCGGCATGACCGATATCGCGGCCGATCTGGCCTGGACCGAGGGGGCGGGCAAGACCGGGACCGAGGCTTTGTCGCGCGGCGCTCCCATTCTGGTGGACGCCGAGATGGTGGCCCACGGCATCATCCGCCGCAATCTGCCCGCCGCCAATCGGGTGATCTGCACCCTGAACGAGGTGTCCCAGGCCGAGGCCAAGGCGGCGGCGACCACCCGTTCGGCCCTGGCCGTGGAGAAGTGGCTACCCCATCTGGATGGCGCAGTGGTGGCGGTGGGCAATGCGCCGACTGCCCTGTTCCACCTGCTGGAACTGATCGAAGCGGGGGCGCCCCGCCCCGCCCTGATCCTGGGCTTCGCCGTGGGCTTCGTCGGCGCGATGGAAAGCAAGGACGCGCTCATCGCCTCGGGCCAGCCCCATGTGGCGTTGAAAGGCCGCCGCGGCGGCAGCGCCATGGCGGCGGCGGCGGTCAATGCCCTGGCGGGGGGATTGAAATGATCACCGTCATCGGCATTGGCGAGGACGGTCTGGACGGGCTGTCGCCCGCCGCCCGGACATTGCTCGATACCGCCGAGGTGCTGGTGGGCGGTGCCCGCCATCTGGCCATGGTCCCGTCCAATGGGGCCGAACGGCTGGAATGGGCTTCGCCCTTCGCTGACAGCCGTGCCCTGTTGGAGGCCCGCACGACTAACCGCGTTGTCGTCCTGGCCAGCGGCGAGCCCCTGTGGTTCGGTGCCGCCGCCACTCTGATAAGCTGGTTCGGTGCCGATAAGGTGAGCGTGGTTCCCCATCCCGGCGCCTTCTCCCTGGCTTGCGCCCGTCTGGGCTGGGCCATGCAGGATTGCCTGTTCCTCACCATTCACGGGCGGCCCATTGACGCCCTGGCCCTGCATCTGGCGCCGGGGCGCCGCCTGCTGATCCTGGCCGAGGATCGCACCAGTCCGGCCCATGTGGCGGCTTTGCTGCGTTCCCACGGATATGGCGCCAGCACGATTACAGTGCTGGAGAATTTGGGCGGAGCGAAAGAGCGCATCACCGATCCCGAGGGCTGCGCCTCGGATCTCAATGTCGTGGCGGTGGAGTGTCGTCTGGACCGGGGTGTTCGCCCTCTCTCCACGGTGCCCGGCCTGCCCGACGAAGCCTTCGAGCATGATGGGCAGTTGACCAAGCGCGACATCCGCGCCGCCACCCTGGCCGCCCTTGCGCCGTTGCCCGGTCAGGTGCTGTGGGACGTGGGGGCGGGCTGCGGCTCCATCGCCATCGAGTGGATGCGGGCGGGCGGCCGGGCCATCGCCCTGGAAAGCCGCCCGGAACGCCTGGAGCGCATCGCCCGCAACGCGGCGCGCCTGGGGGTTCCCGGACTTGAGATCATCGCGGGCCGTGTTCCCGATACCCTGCCGCTCGACCGCGAGCCCCCCGACGCCATCTTCGTGGGCGGCGGCGTCTCCGAGGCCGGGCTGCTGGATATCTGCTGGTCGGCGCTGGGGCGCGGCGGGCGGCTGGTGGCCAATGCTGTGACCCTGGAAGGCGAGGCGGCCCTGGTCGCCCTGTTCGGCCTGCATGGCGGCGAGATGACCCGGCTGTCGGTGGCCCATCTCGACCGGGTGGGCGGCTTCCACGCCTGGCATCCCGCCATGCCGGTGACCCGTTATGTGGGGTGGAAGAAGTGACCGGGACCCTCTATGGCATCGGCATCGGCCCCGGTGACGCGGAACTGCTGACCTTGAAGGCGGTGCGTCTGATCCGCGACGTGCCGGTGCTGGCCTGGCCCGCGCCGTTGGAGGGCGAGGGGCTGGCGCGCAGTATCGCCGCCCCGCACATTCCTGCGGGCAAGACCGAGATCGCCATTCGCATGGGCTTTACCGTGGACCGGGCGGGCACCGAGGCGGCCTATGACCGGGCGGCGCAAGAGATTGCCGCCCATCTGGAAGCGGGCCGCGACGTGGCGGTGTTGTGCGAGGGTGACCCGTTCTTCTTCGGCTCGTTCATCTATCTCTTTGCCCGGCTGTCGCCGCGCTTTGGCGTGGAGGTGGTGCCGGGTGTGTCGTCCATCATGGCCGCCGCCGCCGATCTTCAGGCGCCGCTTTGCGCCTGGGATGACGGCGTGGCGATCATTCCGGCCACCCGCAGCGAGTCCGAGATCGAGGCGGCCCTGGCTGCCTCCGATGCCGCCGTGATCATGAAGGTGGGCCGCCACCTGCCCAAGGTCAAAGCCGTGCTGCAACGCCTCGGCCTGTGGGAAAAGGCCCGTATCGTCGAGCGTGTCGGACTGCCGGGACGTAAACGTCACGATCCGACGACCATCACCGAGCTTCCCTATTTCTCCCTCATCCTGGTGCACCGCAGAGGAAACGCATGGCTGTAGAAATTGCCCTGGTGGTGGTGACCCCCGCCGGACTGGAAACCGCCCGCGCCCTCAAAGCCGTGCTGCCCGGCGCCTCCATCCATGGCCTTGCGGGCCGGGTTGAAGGCGATGTGGGCTTCTTGGATACAAGCGCCCATCTGCGCGCCTTGTTCGCCGCCCGCACGCCCATCATCGGCATCTGCGCCGCCGGAATCCTGATCCGTTCCCTGGGCCCGGTTCTGGGCGACAAGCAGTCCGAACCGCCGGTCCTGGCGGTGGGCGTGGACGGGTCCTCGGTGGTGCCGCTGCTGGGCGGGCATCACGGCGGCAATGCTCTGGCGCGCGAGATCGGACGGGTCCTCGACGTGCCGCCCGCTCTTACCACCGCCGGGGAACTGGCCCTGGGCGTGGCGCTTGATGATCCGCCGACCGGCTGGCGGGTGGGCAATCCGCAGGCGGCCAAGTCGGTGACCGCCGCCCTGCTGGCCGAGGAGCCCGTGGCGCTGGAAGTGGAAACCGGCGACGGTCAATGGCTGAACGGACTGCCCTTCGTGGAGAAGGCTGATCACGCCATCCGTATCACCGACCGTTCGGTGGAATTCGACGACCACGAACTGGTGCTGCACCCCCCGACCCTGGTTCTGGGGGTGGGCTGCGAGCGCAATGCCCCGGCCGCCGAGCTGATCAGTCTGGTAAAGGATGTGATGGCCCAGGAGGCCCTGTCGCCCAAATCCATCGCCTGCGTCGCCAGTATCGATCTCAAGGCGGACGAAGGGGCGGTGCATGACTTGGCCGCCGAGCTGGGTGTTCCCGCCCGCTTCTTCAGCGCCGCCGAACTGGAGGCCGAGACGCCGCGTCTGGCCAGTCCCTCCGATGTGGTCTTCGCCGAGACGGGCTGCCATGGCGTGGCGGAAGGCGCCGCCCTGGCGGTGGCCGGTGCCGACGGCGTCCTGATCGTTCCCAAGGTCAAAGGGGCGCGCACCACCATGGCCCTGGCCCGCTCGCCCCGTGCCATCGACGCACAAGGCAAAGGCCGGGCACGCGGCAAGCTGTTCGTGGTGGGCATCGGCCCCGGTACGCCCCAGTGGCGCTCGCCCGAGGCCTCGGCCGCCATCGAGGCCAGCAGCGATCTGGTGGGCTATGGCCTGTATCTCGACCTGCTGGGCCATGCGGTGCACGGCAAGGCGCGCCACGAAAGCGCGCTGGGCGCCGAGGAGGCCCGCGCCGCCAAGGCCCTGGACCTGGCCGCCGAAGGCCGCAATGTCAGTCTGGTCTGTTCCGGTGATCCCGGCATCTATGCCCTGGCCACCCTGGTCTTCGAACTGCTGGACCGCAAGAAGCGCGCCGACTGGAACCGGGTGGAGGTGGTGGTGGTGCCCGGCATCTCGGCTCTGCAGGCGGCCGCCGCGCGGGCGGGTGCGCCAGTCAATCACGATTTCTGCACCATCTCGCTGTCCGACCTGCTGACGCCGTGGGAGAGCATCGAGACCCGGCTGAAGGCCGCCGCCATGGCCGATTTCGTGGTCTGCTTCTACAATCCCGTCTCCCAGCGCCGCCGCGACCAGTTGCCGCGCGCCCGCGACATCCTGCTTTCGGGCCGTGGCCCCGACACGCCGGTGATCCTGGCCCGCCAGTTGGGCCGCGCGGGCGAGACGGTGGAGGTGATCCGTTTGGCCGATCTGGACGCCGACAAGGTGGACATGCTGACCATGGTGGTGGTGGGCTCCAGCGAGACCCGCAGTTTCGCCGCCGGTCAGAAGACTTGGACCTACACGCCTCGGGGCTATGGCAAGAAGATGGTTTAAGCCGACGCTTGCTCCCACCCGTGGACGTCGTATCATTTCTCCCTCACGGTTCCGTTCGCTTCGAGGGAAATATGCGCCGCACCGCCACCTTGCTTGCCGTCCTGCTGGCTTCGACCGTGCTGACCTCCTGCCAGGTGGCGCCGGGGACGGGCAAGAGCAACTTCAACATCATGTCGGCCGAGGAAGAGCAGAAGATGGGCGCCGAAGCCCATCCCGACGTGCTCAAGGAATTCGGCGGAACCTATGACGACCCCCAGGTTCAGGCCTATGTGGCGGGGGTGGGCAAGCGGCTGTTGAGCCATACCGAAACGCCGGCCGCAACCTTCCGCTTCACGGTGCTGAACAGCCATATCGTCAACGCTTTCGCCCTGCCGGGCGGCTATGTCTATGTCACGCGCGGACTGCTGGCCCTGGCCGATGACGAGGCGGAACTGGCCGGTGTGGTGGGTCACGAGATCGGCCATGTCACCGGCCGCCATACCGCCCAGCGCTACAGCCAGGCCATGGCCGCCAATGTGGCGACCGGGGTGCTGGGGGCTGTCTTGGGCGCGGTGACCGGCGTGTCCGGGCTGGGCGATATCGCCCAGTTGGGCGCGGCGGCCTATATTCAGGGCTATTCCCGCGAGAATGAGAGCGAGGCCGACGAACTGGGTATCCGCTACATGACGACCAGCGGCTGGAACCCCGACGGCATGACCACTTTCTTGAGCAAACTGCGTGACCAATCACGACTGGACGCGGTGCTGGCCGGGCGTTCTCCCGACGAGGTGGACGAGGCCAGTCTGTTCGCCAGCCATCCCCGCACCATCGACCGGGTGAGGGACGCCGCCAATCTCGCCAAGGGTGCTGACCATAGCGGCGCCATCGGGCGCGAGCAGTATCTGGCCCATGTGGAAGGCCTGCTGGTTGGCGATGATCCCGACGAAGGCGTGGTGCGTGGCCGGGTATTCTCCCATGCCGGGCTGGGCATCCGCTACGAGGTTCCTGCTGGCTTCCGGCTGGTCAACGGTCCCAAGGCGGTGATGGCGACCCACAAGGACGGTTCGGCGATCCGCTTCGACATGGGCGCCGAGGCCCATGGCGACATGACCAACTACCTCCAGAGCCAATGGGCCAAGGGCGCCCGGCTGTCCTCCATCGAGGCGCTGGAGATCAACGGTCTGGCCGCCGCCACGGGCGTGACCCGGCTCAATACCAACAAGGGCGCCATGGATGCGCGTCTTCTGGCGGTCAAGAACGGCAAGTCCACCTATCGTTTCCTTTACCTTACCCCTCCCGGCGTGACCAATGCCCATGCCCAGGAGTTCAAGACCTCCGGCCTCAGCTTACGCAAGCTTTCCGAGGCGGAGAAGTCGGCCATGAAGCCGCTGCGACTGAAGATCATCACCGCCCGCGCGGGTGACACGGTGGAAAAGCTGGCCGAGCAACTTCCCTATGAGGACCACAAGGTCGAGCGGTTCCGGCTGCTCAACGGGCTGGCGGAAAACCAGCCCCTCAAGCCGGGTCAGAAGCTGAAGATGGTTATTTAGGTTCCTGGCATCCCAGGGCGCCCCGGATGCGGGGAAACAGGAAATCGGCAATGTGCTGATCGCCAGCGGGCGCGGTGTGCACATGATCGTAGAAGTCACCCTGAGCGGGCATCATGCCGTCGACCACGTCGATGCACAACGCGCCGGTGGTCCGGCAAGCCTCCATGGTGGCGCGGGCCTGAAGGCGGGCCTCTTCCAGCCGGGGGGCGGTGGGCTGGCCGTTCTCGACCACGCCGAACAACTTGCCCTCCTTCTCGAAATACCATCCCGCATGCTGGGTCGCGATGATGGGCAGGGCCCCCATGGCCTTGACCCGCTCGACCAATTGGGCGAGGCGAGCGCCAAACGGAGCGTAATAGGCCGAGTTCATGGGGGGAAGAGGCGGCTTGGCCGCAATCTCCCCCCATTGGGGTGCGCTTCCAGCCTCGCCGATTGGTGTGGGTTTGAGCGGGCGCAGATGGCGCAGGGCGGTGTTGCCCCATCTTGCCAAGGCGCTGTTATTGGCCAGTACTTGAGTGAAGCGCTTCCAGGCCGTGGGCGGGCGGCCCGTATCGGCCATGTCCTGGGCCTCGGTCAGGTCCTCGTTGCTGCCCACATAGATCAGCACGGCCTGGGGCTTTAGGCCGGGGATCAGGGGAAACCATTCATCGAAGCGGCGGATCATGCCGCGGGTGGATTGGCCGTTCAATCCGGAAGCGGCGGTGGGCCGGGGGCATCCGGCTTCGGCGAAACGGGCGCCAAGCCGGGCGGGCATGGTCTGGGCATCGTCCACATATTGCTCGAAGACGGTGCCGTTGCCCATGACCAGAAGGCGGATCTGGTCGGGCGCGCCGAAGTCCCCGCGCAGACCGTTTTCGTCGGTGGTGACATGGGCGATGCCGCCATTCGCGTAGAGATTCCTCACATCGAACAGACGGTCGAAATGGCGCGGAATGCCGAGCGAGCCGTAATTGGGCCCCAGCCACTGGCCGAAAATCAGTTCGACGGCGCACAGGGTGGCGGCCGCGACGAGAAGGCCCCGCTTCACTTTGACGCCATGGCCTGGGCGATGGGCAGGAATTCAGCGACCACCTTGTCGTAGAGCACCCGCTTGAATGGAATGATCAGCGGCGGGATCTCTTCCAGCGCCATCCAGCGCCAGCGGCAAAATTCCGGGTGCTCGGTTTCCAGATTGATGTCCGCGTCACTGCCGGTGAAGCGGGCGCAGAACCACTTCTGGGTCTGGCCGCGGAAGCGTCCCTTCCAGCTCTTGTCGGCGATGTCGGGCGGCAGGTCGTAGGAAATCCAGTCACGGCTTTCGGCGATGATCTCGGCCTTGGCTGTGCCGATCTCCTCCTCCATTTCGCGCAGGACGGTGGCGCGCGGGTCCTCGCCCTCGTCGATGCCGCCCTGGGGGAATTGCCAGGCAGTGCCGGGCGTGTCCACCCGCTGGGCGACGAAGGCCAGCCCTTGGGTATTGAGCAGAACCAGCCCGATCCCGGGACGGTAGGGGCGCTGGTCATAGGGCAGCGGGGCCTTGTGCTTCTTCTTGCTCATGACTTTCCGGGGGCGGGCGGGGGCTGGACCAGGGTGGAGACCGGCACGATCACCAGTTTCTGGCCGTCGAAATCGTTCAGCCAGGGCAGCAGGCGGTCGAAGGACAGCGGCCGGGGATTGATCACCACCAGGGCCTTGCCCTTGGTCCGCGCCGCGATGGAGACCTGATTGAGGCGCATTTCGATGGCTTCGCGGAACAGATCGGCATCGGCCACCGCCGTGACAGGGGCCAGGGCCGGGGTGCGGTCGGCGGGCGCGGCCCCCGGTCCCACGTAAAGCAGACCGCGGTCGCGCAACTGGCCCAGCATCTGGACCACCTGTTCCGAGGCGGCGAATTTGTCGCCCAGCGAGATCAGGCCGGTATAGGCCGCGCCTCGGCTCATCACGCCTTCCAGGCGGGCCAGATTGCTTTCCGGCGGCACGGAATTGGTCATGCCCAGCGGGCCGGGGTCGCGGGGCTGGGTGCCGTTGGAATCAGCGGGCAGGACCATCATCACTTCATGGCCATAATCGCGGGCCTTCTTCACCCATTTGTCCAGACCCTGGGCATAAGGGCTGAAGGCCAGGGTCACCTCGGGCGGCAGCTTGGCGATGGCGGCCTCGGTGGCGACCTTGTCCAGACCCATATCCATGACCACCACGGCCACCTTGCCGCGATCGGCGGGGCCGGACCACGGGCGGGCATAGACCTGCCACGGCTGCTTGCCGTCGGGCGACGGCACCGGCAAATCGCCGATGGCGGTGCGCTTTTGCATTTCCTTGTTGGGCGCGGGCGGCAGGGCCTTGACCTCGCCCTTGCGCTCGGGCAGCCCCTCATAGCTGGGCGGCTTGTCGGCGGCGCGCGGATTGGGCTGGGTGGGCATGCCCGAGGAATCCACCGCAGGCGGCGGCTTGGGCGCGAAGGCCTTGGAGACCGGGGATTCCGGCTCGGCCACGTAATCGCCGGGGGGCAGCGCCGCGGTCTTGGTGTCCGGCTTGGCCTCGGCCGGGGGCAGGCTGGCATTGGCGGGGGCATTGGCGGGGGCCAGTGCGGGCGGCAGAGAATCGGGCGACGGCGTGTCGTCGGGCAGGGCCTTGAGAATTTCGCCATTACCGGGCACGGCCGCGCCCGGCGCTACGGGAGGAGTGAGCAATCCGCTTCCGGTCCCCGGTTTGGGCGGCTCGCCCCGGCCGGGCAGATCGAAAGACAGCTTGGGCGGATTCTCGCCCACATCCATCAGGCCGATCACGTCGCGGGTTTCAAACGCGGTGAACAGATAGGCCACGCCGCCCAGACTGCCGCCCGCCACTAAAATCCCCAGGCCGATGAGGATCGGCTTGAGGTTCAGTGGCTTGCGTTCGGGCTTGATCTCCTCGACGACGATCTCGGGGACTGGATCCTCGTCCAGTTCCTCGAGATCGAAGTGGGTATCGTCAGCCATGTCGTGGAGTCCGAGCCCCGCTTACCGCTGGGCCGGACGGTACAGCGACAGGCCGCGCAACAGATCCAGGGCGCGGGCCAGCTGGTAGTCCTGGGCCGGATCGCCCAACTTGATGGGCGCCGGAGCCTCGGCCTTGCCGCCTTCGCCCTTGGGCTGTTCGGGGGCCTTGGTTTCCTCGGCTTTTTCCTTTTCGGCGGGCTTGGCCTTTTCCCCATTGGGATTGGGCAGGGCCTTGCGCAAGGACGCTTCCGAGCGGCGCTCCACCACGGCGCCCGCCACCGGCTCGACCTTGGACTGGGCGGCCTTGATGTCGGGTTCGATGCCCACCGCCTGGATGGAGCGGCCCGATGGCGTGTAGTACCGCGCCGTGGTCAGACGCAAGGAGCCGTGGCCATGCAGCGGCATCAGGGTCTGGACCGAGCCCTTGCCGAACGAGCGGGTGCCCAGCAGCACGGCGCGCTTGTGATCCTGCAGCGCACCGGCGACGATCTCCGAGGCCGAGGCCGAGCCGTCATTGATCAGCACCACCAGCGGCAGGCCGTCGGCGATGTCGCCGGGCCGGGCGTTGAAGCGCTGGGTATCCTCGGGACGGCGCGAACGGGTCGATACGATCTCGCCCTTGTCCAGGAAGTCGTCGGACACCGCCACCGCCTGGTCCAGCAGGCCGCCGGGATTGTTGCGCAGATCAATGACGAAGCCGGTCGGCGTCTTGCCGATATCCTTCTTCAACTGGGCCATGATGCGCACCAGATCGGCGTGGGTGGTGGCGCTGAACTGGGAGATGCGGATATAGCCGATATCGCCGTGGGTCTGGCCCTTGACGGTCTGCACCTTGATGACGGCGCGGGTCAGCTTGATGTCGAAGGGCTGTTCCACCCCGGCGCGGCGCACGGTCAGCTTGATGTCGGTATTGACGGTGCCGCGCATGCGATCCACCGCTTCCGACAGGGACAGACCCTGGACCTGCTCGCCGTCCAGATGGGTGACGAAATCGCCGGGCTGCATGCCCGCGCGATAGGCCGGGGTGTCGTCGATGGGCGACACCACCTTGACCCAGCCGTTCTCCATGGTCACTTCCAGGCCCAGCCCGCCGAACTCGCCACGGGTCTGGATGTCCATGTCCTTGGAGTTCTTGGGGTTGAGATAGCTGGAATGGGGATCCAGCGAGGCCAGCATGCCATTCAGCGCCGCCTCGATCAGGTCCTCGTCATTGACGGGCTCCACATACTCGCTGCGCACCTTTTCCAGCACTTCGCCGAACAGGTCGAGAAGCTTGTAGGTTTCCTTGCGCTCGGCGGCGGAAACGGGGGTGAGGGCGGTCGTCGACAGCAGGGCGAAGGTACCCGCCGCGATCAGGATCTTGCGAATCATCCACTGGCCTTACTTTTTTGTGCCATGAGCCAAGGCAACGGGTTGACCGGCTGGCCATTGCGGCGCAGCTCTACATAAAGGTTGGGCTTGCTGTCGTCCTGCCCCATGACACCGACGGGTTCGCCCGTCAACAGCTTCTGGCCGACGGTACAATCGATCTGCGCCATTCCCGCCAGCAGCGTATGATAGCCTTCGCTGTGTTCGATGATCAAGAGAAGGCCGTAACCCCGGAACGGACCGGCAAAAGCCACATGTCCGTCATAGGGCGCGATGACCTGGGCGGCCTTGCGGGTGTTGATGGTGATGCCCTTGGCCACCTGGCCCACATCGTTGGGCTGGCCGTAGGTTTCGATGATGCGGCCGCGGGCGGGATAGGGCAGGCGGCCCTGGGCCTGGCTGAACGGTTTGTCGTTCTTTACCGGGCGGGTGGCGGCGGCCTCGCGCGAGGCTTGTTCCGCCTCATGGGTGGCCTTTTCGGCTGCCAGCTGCTTTTCCTTGGCTTCGGCCTGGGCCTTCAACTCGGCTTCCTGGGCGGCGCGGGCGGCGGCATCCTCGCGGATGCGGGCCTCGGCGGCGGCCTGCTGGGCCGCCTTGCTGGCTGCCTCGTCGCGGGCACGGGCCTCGGCGACGGCCTGTTGCGCGGCTTTTTGGGCAGCCAGTTCGGCGTCGCGCGCCGCTTTCTGGGCGGCCAGTTCAGCTTCGCGGGCCAGGCGCCGGGCCGTGGCCTCGGTTTCGCGGGCGATCTTTTCGGCGGCGGCCTTGGCGGCGGCCTCGGCGATCCGGCGCTCGCGCTCCTGGTCCAGGCGGGACAGCAGATCGCGCAGATCCTCGGCCTGGCTGCCCAGATCCTGAAGGCGGGCCTCCAGGGCGCGGCGCTCCTGCTCGGTGGCGTTCTGGACCTGGAACTTGCGTTCGAACATGTCCTTGATGCGGACATGCTCGCGTTCCAACTGGGAGGTGGTGCTGGCGATCAGCTTGCGCTGCTCGCCGATTTCGGTGCGCAGTTTCGCGACGCCGTCGATCTCGACGCGCAGTTCGCGGGCTGATTGCTCGATCTGGGGCACGGCGGCGCGCAGCAAAATGGCCGAGCGCACCGTATCGGCGGGGCTTTGCGGCTGGGCCAGCAGGGCCTCGGTGGGGCGCCAGGCCAGCCGTTGCAGGGCGGTGAGTACGCCCACCATCTGGCGCGAGCGCCGTTCCAGGGCGTCGGAGCGGCTGATCTCGCGCTTTCTCAACTCCTCGAACTGGCTCTCCAGGTCGGACAGCAGGTCCTCGCTTTCCTGGGCGGCACGGGCGGCCTTGACCATGTCGGTGCGCAGCCGCGCCGTTTCGGCGGAGAGTTCCTCGGCCTTGCGCCGCACATCCTCGTGCTCGGCGCGCGAGCGTTCCAGTTGGCCTTCCAGTTCCTTGAGACGCTCGCCCGCATCCACCGGACGGTCCCAGGTGGCCAATGCGGGCGCCGCCCCGGCAAGGAGCAGCGCCGTTGCGAAGAGGGCTCCCTTAACCCGCCGCACGGAGGGACTGGCGCAGCAGGGATTGGCCGCCCATCTCGGCTGGCTGGGGCAGTCCCAGCAGGGCCAGCAGGGTGGGCGCCACATCGGCCAGACGGCCGTCGCCGATGCCATCGATTCCGGCGGGCGGGGCGACCAGCACGGCGGGAACCGGGCCGGTGGTGTGGGCGGTGTGTGGCTCGCCCGTCACGGGGTCCTTCATCTGCTCGGCATTGCCGTGATCGGCGGTGACCAGCATGGTGCCGCCCGCCGTCTTCACGGCCGTCTCCAGTCGGCCCAGGCAGGCATCCACCGTCTGAGCGGCGGCGATGGCGGCCTTCATGAAGCCGGTATGGCCCACCATGTCGCCATTGGCGTAGTTGACGACGATCACGTCGAAGGTGCCGCCCTCGATGGCGGCGATCAGCTTGTCGGTGACTTCCGCCGCGCTCATCTCCGGCTGCAGGTCATAGGTGGCGACCTTGGGGCTGGGGACCAGGATGCGCTCCTCGCCCGGAAACACCATCTCGCGCCCGCCATTGAAGAAGAAGGTCACATGGGCGTATTTCTCGGTCTCGGCGATGCGCAGCTGCTTGAGTCCAGCGCGGCTCAGCACCTCGCCCAGGATGTTGTCCAGGGTCTCGGGCCCGAACAGGGTGCCAAGGAAGGCGTTGAGGTCCTTGGAATATTCGGTCAGCCCCAGGCGGGCGGCGAAGCTCACCTGACGGGCACGGGCAAAGCCGTCGAAGGCCGGGTTGACCAGGCAGTCCAGGATCTCGCGCGCCCGGTCGGCGCGGAAATTGCCCATCAAGAGCCCGTCGCCGTCCTTCATGCCCGCGTAAGAACCGATCACGGCGGGAAGCATGAATTCGTCGGTCTTGGAATCCGCATAGGAGGCGGCGATGGCGGCCAGGGGATCGGCCCCGGCCACGCCCTTGGCCTCCACCATGGCGTTCCAGGCCAGCGAGACGCGGTCCCAGCGCTTGTCGCGGTCCATGGCGTAATAGCGGCCCGAGACGGTGGCGAGATGAACGTCGTGGCCCTTCACGGCGGCCAGGAAGCGCTCCATGAAGCCCTTGGCGCTGCTGGGCGGCGTATCGCGGCCGTCGAGGAAGGCGTGGACCTGAACCGTGACGCCCGCATCGGCGATGGTCCGGGCCAGGGCAGCCAGATGATCCTGATGGGAATGCACGCCGCCGGGGCTGAGCAGCCCCATCAGATGCATGGCGCCTCCCCTGGCCTTGACCGCCGCGATGGCCTTGGTCAGTTCGGGATTGGCGGCCAGCGAACCATCGGCCACGGCGGTGTCGATGCGGGGCAGATCCTGCATCACCACACGGCCAGCGCCCAGATTCATGTGCCCCACCTCGGAATTGCCCATCTGGCCATCGGGCAGTCCCACCTGCAAACCGGAGGATTGCAGCAGCGAATGGGGATAGCTGGCCAGGAACCGGTCCCAATTGGGGGTGTCGGCCTGGGTGATGGCGTTGTCGGCGGAATCTTCGCGCCAGCCCCAGCCGTCCAGGATGCACAGAACGACAGGACGGGGGCGGCGGGGGGAAGCATTGGACATGGCGGGCGGACCTGTAATGGCAAGGAAACGCTTATGGCCCGCACCTTATCCTTATTCAGGCTTTCCCGCCAGTTCTAGGCAGCGGGCAGTCTGTTCTTCAAACCTTCAGGCAGCGGCGCCAGGACCAGCCTGCGGGCATGGTGCCAGAAGGCCGACAGGCTAAGCAGCACCGAGCCGATCACCAGGGCGGTCAGCGCGAAGGCCGCGGTCGAAGACCCTGCCGCCTCGAACAAGGTGGTGGCGGCATACAGCACATAGGCCAGGGCCGAAACCAGCAGGGCGCGGCGGTCTACCGCCAGGGCCACCAGGGCGAGGACGGCATAGAGGACCACCGCTCCCACGGCTCCGGCGATGGTGGCACCTCCGGCGCCCAGCAGGGAAAAGACCGGGTGGACGATCATGGGGGCGGCGGCCAGATGCAGCCAGAAGGCCACGTCCGAACGCCGTGTCTTGCGCGCCAGATCACCCGCATCCCAGCGTAGAGCCAGGGCAAACAGCGCCAGCCCGGCGATGAAGACCAATGGCAGGAAGAACTCCCGCAGTGCCGGGACGAGGGCGAGGCCTAGGGCCAGCACGGCTCCGGCTCCGGTGACGGCTCCGGCGGCGATGGTGATGGGCACCATGAAGCGGCGCCAGTGCGCCCAGGCGGCCAGGGCGGCGATGGCGGCCGAAGCGGCGACGCCATAGCCGCCCCTGGCGAAATCCTCCACCCCCACCACGCCGAGCCCGGTGGAGAACACGCCCCAGACGAAGGCCAGCAACAGGGCCAGGCTGGGCAGGGCCATGCGGCGCTTGCGGGTAAAGTACTCGGCGAAGGCCCAGGCGGCGGCGGCACCCGCGGCGCCCCCCAGAATGGGGCTGACCTTGCCCGCCAGCCAACCCAAGGCCCACAGCAGCAAAACGGCGGCGATGGTGACGAAAATATCGTTGAAGCTGGTGACGAGGCGCACGCTCTCCTCGTCCGCCTCATGGGCATTCTGCCGCTTCGCGACAAAGTCCCGGAACGCTATGGCCGTTTCGGGCGTCAGGATTCCGGCGGCACTGGCCGCGTCGAGATCATCGTCACTGTACATGCCGGCTCACCTGCTGTTGCGCTGCCCATAGAACATGGTGGGGCCGGTGGGGGCAAGGGGGAAGGGTGTGAAACTATTAAAGTGTTCTTGCTGCTAGTCATATTACAAAGAGAATAGTTACAATGCGAGTCTTGAGCTAAAGGTTGCTGTGATAGCCAATAAACAGGGGATGGATGCATATTAAAATTATACAACACGTATAAATAGTGGACGTGGTGTTGAGATCCGTCCCCATGTCGAAAACCCATCCGAACCAGCTTCGGATCAAGGAGAGCAAAGACATGGCGACATCTTGCAATGCCACCGATCACCTCAATGACCTCGCCTGCACATGCACGATCAAGACCGTTGATCCGTCGTTGCTGGTCGCCGCGGCAGCCAGGGCGGTCGCGATCAATCCAGCCAACGCGCCGTCTCGGCATCTCATGGCCATGGCACCTGATGATGTGGTTCTTCCGCCGGAACATTTGGCGGTTCTGACCAATAAATACTGGGGCAAGAACGGAGTCACGCTGACCGTGGGCTTCCTGGACAATCCGCCCGCCGACCTGCGCGCGCGGATCTTGGCGCATATGAATGCGTGGGGCACTTACGCCAATACCCACTTTGCCGAAAGCAATGTCGATCCGCAGGTGCGCATCTCACGAACCGCCGGAGATGGTTACTGGTCGTATCTCGGCACAGACGTGCTTACCATTGGGGCTGACAAGGCGACCATGAATCTCGATTCATTCACCATGAATACTCGGGATTCGGAATTCTATCGGGTGGTCCGTCATGAAACCGGGCATACGCTGGGCTTTCCCCACGAGCATAGGCGCAAGGAAATCGTCGATCAGATCGACTTCGAGAAGGCTGTCGCCTATTTCATGGCCAGTCAAGGTTGGACCCGTGAGAAGGTCATTAGTCAGGTCCTGACGCCGCTCCAAGACGCTGACTTGAACGCCACGGCTGACGCCGATCGTACCTCCATTATGTGTTATTGGCTGCCAGGCTCGATCATGAAGAACGGTGAGCCCGTTGTCGGCGGCGTGGATATTGACAAGGTGGATGCCGATTTCGCCGCCTCCATCTACCCCAAGCCCCGTTACCACGCCGTCTATCAGCAGGGCGATCCGGGCAACGGCATCGGCGGCTATGATCTGCATAGCGGTAACGACCGGGCCTTCGCCTTTGATTACGACCACAGCGGTAAGACGGACCATATCGCTCTTTACCGCCCCGCCACCGGCACGTTCTGGATTTTGAAGAACGACGGCGGCACTTTCACGCCGGTCTACCAGCAGGGCGATCCGGGCAATGGCATCGGCGGTTACGATCTGCATAGCGGCAACGACCTCGCCTTCGCCTTCGATTACGACCATAGCGGCAAGCAAGATCACATCGCGCTTTACCGTCCCGGCACCGGCACGTTCTGGATTTTGAAGAACGACGGCGGGACTTTCACGCCGGTCTACCAGCAGGGTGATCCGGGCAATGGCATCGGCGGTTACGATCTGCATAGCGGCAACGACCGCGCCTTCGCCTTCGATTACGACCACAGCGGCAAGCTAGATCATATCGCGCTTTACCGTCCCGGCACCGGCACGTTCTGGATTTTGAAGAACAACGGCGGCACTTTCACGCCGGTCTACCAGCAGGGCGATCCGGGCAATGGCATCGGCGGTTACGATCTGCATAGCGGCAACGACCGCGCCTTCGCCTTCGATTACGACCATAGCGGCAAGCAAGATCATATCGCGCTTTACCGTCCCGGCACCGGCACGTTCTGGATTTTGAAGAACGACGGCGGCGCCTTCTCGCCGGTCTACCAGCAGGGCGATCCCGGTAATGGCATCGGCGGTTATGATCTGCATAGCGGCAACGACCGCGCCTTCGCCTTCGATTTCGAAAATAGCGGTAAGAAGGACCATATTGCGCTTTACCGTCCTGGAACCGGCACGTTCTGGGTCGTGCGGAACCTGAAGGGTATCTTCAGTCCGGTCTACAACGAGGGTGATCCGGGAAATGGGATCGGCGGCTATGATTTGCATAGCACAGCCGATGCGGCCTTCGCCTTCGATTACGATCACAGCGGTAAGAGCGATCATATCGCGCTCTATCGCCCCGGAACGGGAACGTTCTGGATCGTGGAGAAGAACGCGCCTTAATCGTTAGGGCGGATGGGGGCGGGGGGCTGTGGTCCCTCGCCCCCTCAAGCCAAGGTCCTGAATGTCTCGAGCGGCTGTCATCGTGGGTTGGCGTTACGTCCGCCAGCCCACTTCACGGGCCAAGGCTTCCAGGACCGAACTGGACGCCTCCCATTCCTCAGGGGGAGGCGCGCCGTCGGATTGGGCGGCGGCGCGGGCCGTGGCGATGGTTTCGGCCAAAGGCGAGAGGCCCACGGCGGCGCGGCGGGCATCAACCTCGGCTTCGTCCTCGATGGGGAGCGGCGAGAGGCGGCCGCCTTGCCAATCCAATTGGGTGCCGTATTTCTGCGGGCGGCCTTCGAGCGCCCGGATGCGGTCCTCCAGCATGGCGGCGTGGCGCTTGGGCACTTCGTCGCGGTTGGCGGCGGATTTCAAGAGACCAAGACAGCGGCGCATGAAGCTGGGGCGCGAGACGGCATGCATGGCCACCAGCCAGGCGGCTTCGGCCCCGTCGGCGGCGGCGGCATCGACGGTGGGCCAGCCCTCGTCGTCGACGATCAGTTCCAGTTCGCGGGCATTGGCTTCATGCAGTTGGCGCAAGCCGAGGGGGTAGCCGC
Source organism: Paramagnetospirillum magnetotacticum MS-1 (assembly GCF_000829825.1). Lineage (NCBI taxonomy): Bacteria > Pseudomonadati > Pseudomonadota > Alphaproteobacteria > Rhodospirillales > Magnetospirillaceae > Paramagnetospirillum > Paramagnetospirillum magnetotacticum. The sequence goes on from NZ_JXSL01000030.1 coordinate 1,271,790, forward strand.
CCACTGGCTCGCCCGATTGCAGCAATTCGAGGCGCAACGCCTGCTCGGCGTCCTTCAACGCCAGCAAGCGGTGGCGGAAATGTCCGGCCAAGGGCGGCTCTCCAGAAGAGGTAAGACCAATCACTTGCCCAGGCTGATATGCGATTCGTCACCATAGATCAACAAATTGCTGGGCGGAGCACGGGTGCTCCATACCATCGGCCGTCATGGCCGGGCTTGACCCGGCCATCCATGGACCCCCGGGACAAGCCCGGGGGTGACGGCAAAATGAAGGCGGCTCGGCAACCGCTAGTCCCGCGCACCCGACAGCAGGCCGCGCGCGATGACCTGGGCCTGGATCTCGGCGGCACCCTCGAAGATGTTGAGGATGCGGGCGTCGCACAGGATGCGCGAGATGGGGTATTCCTCGGCATAGCCGTTGCCGCCATGGACCTGCAGCGCGTTGTCGGCATTGGCCCAGGCGACGCGGGCCGCCAGCAGCTTGGCCATGCCAGCCTCGATGTCGCAGCGGTGGCCCTCGTCCTTCTCGCGCGCCGAGAAATAGGTGAGCTGGCGGGCGATCATGGTTTCCACCGCCATCCAGGCGATCTTGCCGCCGACGCGGGGGAACTGGTAGATGGGCTTACCGAACTGGACGCGTTCATTGGCGTATTTCAGGCCCACTTCCATGGCGCACTGGGCCACGCCCACGGCGCGGGCCGCGGTCTGGATACGGGCCGATTCGAAGGTCTCCATCAGTTGCTTGAAGCCCTGGCCCTCGACGCCGCCCAGCAGGTTGGCGGCGGGGACCTTGAAGCCGTCGAAGCCCAGCTCGTATTCCTTCATGCCACGATAGCCGAGAACCTTGATCTCGCCGCCGGTCATGCCTTCGGCGGGGAAGGGATTGGCTTCGGTGCCGCGCGGCTTGGGCGCGATCATCATGGACAGGCCCTTCCAATCCTTGGTGTCGGGATTGGTGCGGACCAGGAGGGTCATCACATCGGTGCGCGCCGCGTGGGTGATCCAGGTCTTGTTGCCGGTCACCACGTATTCGTCGCCCTGTTTCACGGCGCGGGTGCGCAAGGACCCCAGGTCAGAGCCGGTATTGGGCTCGGTGAACACGGCGGTGGGCAGAATCTCGCCCGAGGCGATCTTGGGCAGCCATTCCTGCTTCTGCTCTTCGGTGCCGCCCAAACGGATCAGCTCGCCAGCGATCTCGGAACGGGTGCCGAGCGAGCCCACGCCGATATAGCCGCGCGACAGTTCTTCCGTCACCACGCACATGGACATCTTGCCCAGGCCCAGCCCGCCGTATTCCTCAGGGAGCGTCAGACCGAACACGCCCATCTCGGCCACATGATCGACCACCTCGATGGGGATCAGCTCGTCCTTGAGGTGCCATTCATGGGCGTGGGGGATGACCTCGTTCTCGGCGAAGCTGCGGAACTGGTCGCGGATGAGGATCAGGGTCTCGTCTTCCAGGCCCGGCTCGCCGAAATGGTGGCCGTCCTTGATCAGTTCGGCGATGCGGTCGCGCACGGCCGCCGTACAGCCCTGACGGCGGAGCGTGGAGGTGGCGGTGGTGGCGAATTCGTGGACCGCCTTGGAATCCAGGCCCAGATCGCCGGGGCGCACCATCTCGCCCTGGCTCATGGGGATGCCGCCGAAGATCTGGGCGGTGTATTCGCCGAAGGCCGCCTGCAGCATCAGGGTCTCCAGCTCGCCCAGCTTGCCCTCGGCGTCAAGACGCTTGGCCCAGCCCAGCATCTGCTGCAGCGCCGCCACATAGGTGGCCAGCCAGGCATAGCCGTGGGCGGCGGTCTGGTTGGCGTCGAACAGGGCGCCGTTGACCTTGCCATCCTTGCTGACCATGGCGGTGACATTGGCCTTGGCGGTCAGCCGCAGCTTGTCGAGAACCGCGAGTGCGGCTTCGCAGGTGGGGATCAGATCGGTGATCAGGATGGCGGTCATGGCGGCGTCCTCAAGGCGATTGAATAAGAAAAAAACCCTCTCCCGGTGCCGGGAGAGGGTTTTCACTCAAGGATTAACCCTCGATGCAGTCCTCGACAGTGTAGCGGCCGGGCTTGTGGGCCTGGACCAGCACCGCCATGTTGCCGGGTTTGTGCAGGTTCTTCAGCATCTGCATGTGGGCATGCGGGATGTCGTTCCAGGCATAGACCTCGGACATGCACGGATCGATGCGGCGTTCGATAACCAGCTGGTTGGCCTGGGAGGCCTGCAGCAGGTTGGCGAAGTGGCTGCCCTGGATGCGCTTCTGGCGCATCCACACGAAGCGGGCGTCGAAGGTCAGGTTATAGCCGGTGGTGCCGGCGCAGAACACGACCATGCCGCCGCGCTTGACCACGTTGCACGACACCGGGAAGGTGGATTCGCCGGGATGCTCGAACACGAAATCGACGTCGTTGCCCTTGCCGGTGATGTCCCAGATGGCCTTGCCGAACTCGCGGGTCTTCTTCATGTAGTCGCTGAAGACCTTGGGATCGCCGTCCACGTCGGGCAGCTGGCCCCAGCAGTCGAAGTCCTTGCGGTTGATGACGCCCTTGGCGCCCAGGCCGAGGACGAATTCACGCTTGTCCTCCTCGGACACCACGCCGATGGCGTTGCCGCCCGACACGGCCACCAGCTGGATGGCCATGGAGCCCAGGCCGCCAGCGGCGCCCCAGACCAGGACGTTGTGGCCGGGACGCAGCACATGCGGACGATGGCCGAACAGCATGCGATAGGCGGTGGCCAGCGTCAGGGTGTAACAGGCGCTCTCTTCCCAGGTCAGGTGCTTGGGGCGCGCCATGACCTGCTGCGCCTGGACGCGGGCGAACTGGGCGAAGGAGCCGTCGGGGGTCTCATAGCCCCAGATGCGCTGGGTGGCGGAGTTCATGGGGTCGCCGCCATTGCACTCTTCGTCGTCGCCGTCGGTCTGGTTGCAGTGAACCACCACCTCGTCGCCGACCTTCCAGCGCTTCACCTTGGAGCCCACCTTGTAGATGATGCCCGAAGCGTCGGAACCGGCGATGTGATAATCGGCCTTGTGATAGTCGAAGGGCGAGATGGGCTTGCCCAGACAGGCCCAGACGCCGTTGTAGTTGACGCCCGCCGCCATCACCATGATCAGCACTTCATGGGGATCGATATCGGGGGTATCGACCACCTCCACCTGCATGGCGGAGTCGGGATTGCCATGGCGCTCGCGCCGGATCGCCCAGGCGTACATCTGCTTCGGCACATGTCCGATCGGCGGAATCTCACCCAGCTCGTAGAGATCCTTGACCACCTGCTCGCTCATCCTAGAACTCCTTGACCCACTGGACGACACTTCCCCGACGCGGCCAGCCTCGGCGCTCGGTACACCGCCTTTTAGCGTTTTGTCGCTTTCTTCGCAATGCACAAAATGATAGTTTGTTTCGCGAAGTTGGGGAAATGGGAAATTTTAGGTCGCAGACCACCCCTAAGCCCTGGCAAAGTTGCATTTTTTTGAATGGATTCAGTCTGGAGCGCCCGATGACCGACAAGACCGCCCGCGAAGCCGCCACCCCGTCGCGTGAGAAGCCCTGGCTGTTCCGCACCTATTCGGGCCATTCCTCGGCGGCCGAATCCAACAAACTGTACCGTACCAATCTGACCAAGGGTCAGACCGGCCTGTCCATCGCCTTCGATCTGCCGACCCAGACCGGCTATGACAGCGACCATGCCCTGGCCAAGGGCGAAGTGGGCAAGGTGGGCGTTCCCGTCTGTCATATTGGCGACATGATGACGCTTTTCGAGGGGATCCCGCTCGAAAAGATGAATACCTCCATGACCATCAACGCTCCGGCGGCCTGGCTTTTGTCCTTGTATATCGCGGCGGCGGAACGCCAAGGCGCCCATCGTTCGGTCCTGAACGGCACCACCCAGAACGACGTGATCAAGGAATATCTGTCGCGCGGCACCTATATCTTCGCGCCGCAGCCCAGCTTGAAGCTGACCAGCGACGTCATCGCGTTTACCTATCGCGAGGTTCCCAAGTGGAACCCCATGAATGTCTGCTCCTACCATCTGCAGGAAGCCGGTGCCACGCCGGAGCAGGAACTGGCCTATGCCCTGGCCACCGCCATCGCCGTGCTCGACACCGTGCGCCCCACCGTTCCGGCGGCCGATTTCGAGCAGGTGGTCAGCCGCATCAGCTTCTTCGTCAATGCCGGCATCCGCTTCGTCACCGAATTGTGCAAGATGCGCGCCTTCACCGAATTGTGGGACGAGATCTGCGTCAACCGCTATGGCGTCAAGGACGAGAAGGCCCGGCGCTTCCGCTATGGCGTCCAGGTCAATTCGCTGGGCCTGACCGAGCAGCAGCCCGAGAACAACGTCTACCGCATCGTCATGGAAATGCTGGCCGTGGTTCTGTCCAAGAACGCGCGGGCCCGCGCCGTGCAGCTTCCCGCCTGGAACGAGGCCTTGGGCCTGCCGCGTCCCTGGGACCAGCAATGGTCGCTGCGCCTGCAGCAGATCATGGCCTACGAGTCCGATCTGCTGGAATTCGGCGACATCTTCGACGGCTCGCACGAGATCACCCGTAAGGTCGAATCCCTCAAGGAAGGCGCCCGCGAGGAATTGGCCCGCATCGACGCCATGGGTGGCGCCGTCTCGGCGGTGGAATCCAGCTACATGAAGCAGAAGCTGGTGGAATCCAATGCACGGCGTATCGGCGCCATCGAATCGGGCGAGCAGATCGTGGTCGGCGTCAACAAGTGGACCGAGACCGAGCCCAGCCCGCTCACCACCGGCGAGGGATCCATCATGACCGTCGATCCCAAGGCCGAGGCCGAGCAGATCGAGCGCTTGGCGGCCTTCCGCGCGTCGCGCGACGCCAAGGCCGTCGCTGCCGCCATGGCCGATCTGCGTTCGGCCGCGCAAGAGGGGCGCAATGTGATGGAGCCCTCCATCGCCTGCGCCCATGCGGGCGTCACCACCGGCGAGTGGGCCCAGGCCTTGCGCGATGTGTTCGGTGAGTACCGCGCCCCCACCGGCGTGGCGCGGGCTGCCGCCGAGATCAAGGGCGAGAAGATGGGCGCCGTGCGCCAGCGTGTGGAGGCGGTCTCCGCCAAGCTGGGCCGCCGGGTCAAGATCCTGGTGGGCAAGCCCGGTCTGGACGGCCATTCCAACGGCGCCGAACAGATCGCCGTGCGCGCCCGCGACGCCGGGATGGAAGTGGTCTATGAGGGTATCCGCCTCACCCCCGCCCAGATCGTTAACGCCGCCCTGGAAGAGGGCGTCCATGTGGTGGGGCTAAGCATCCTGTCGGGCAGCCATGTGCCGCTGGTCACCGAAGTTCTCGAGCGCATGAAGGCGGCGGGTCTGGGTGATATTCCGGTGGTGGCGGGCGGCATCATTCCGCCCGAGGACGAGAAGGTGCTGCTGGCCGCCGGCTGCGCCCGCATCTATACGCCCAAGGATTACGACATCACCGCCATCATGGGCGACATCGTCGCCCTGCTGGACGCCTCGCCCAAGGCGGCGTAAGGCGGAAAGGTTGGGTAAAAGGGCGCGCGGGACGGTTTTGTCTCGCGCGCTCTTTTTTCGCCATTTTCTTTACGAATTTCGCCATTTTCTTTACGAATGCGTTTTGGCCGACAGGCACTGACCTGCATCTCCTCGGCTTCCGCTGCATAGGGGGAACAATCGAAAGCACGTAAAAGGCGCAATATGTCGTTATATTTTGACTCGTAACGAGTTAAAAACCATGAAATGATCCCCAACGGTATTGAATGCGCAATTGCGCATAGCCTTAAGTGGCTGGAATTCGGGGGGGTCATGAGTTATTGCCGAGGGGTTGCTGTCTTTGCTGTTGCCCTTATCACGGGTATTTCGTCGGCTTTGGCTGAGGGCGCGGTTGATAAGCTGGATCGATACACGACGCCACCAGAGCCTCGTCAGTGGAAATTCGGTGAGGATGGTGGCGGAGGATTCCACACCAAGCCGTCCGCCGATAAGGTGCGAAATACCGCCAAGGACTGCGCCGCCCAGATCGCGTCCGATGTCGTCGCCAGCAATGCCTCGGGGCAGACGAAGGATGGCTGCGCCCCCTTCAAGTCTCTGCAGAGTCTTTGGGGGCCGTTCCTGAAACTCGACGCCGGAGCCGAAGCCAATTTTTGGCAGCCCAATGCGAGTGGCATAAGAATCGTCGACTACGACACCACCGGTTTCAAAGGGTACAGCCTGAGCGCCAGCTTCGGCCTTATGGACGGGGCTCCCATTCTATCGGCAAGCTATCGCGCTCCTTTCGACGGCACGTCGCGGCAAAGAGAGCTCATGCGCGCTGGCGGGACGTCGTCGCCGACAGGCATGGAGCAATTCAATGTCGCCCTGGAAATGACCAAGCATATGGGGCTTGCGGCTGACTGGCTGTTCGGGCCCGCTAAGTCCGGTTTCGGCCCCTATCTGTTCCGGACCATCGGCTCCTTCAAGCCGTCCTATCAATTCCAGCACTTCTTCGGTTTGGCGCAGGCCCACAGCAATATCGCCATCATTGGAGCGGGGGCGACACAACAGGGAAATATACTCACGGGAGGGGTCACGGCGCTCAATCCCGGCCAGGCCATGTCATTTCGAACCAATTTCGAGTCGGTGCGTGCATCCGTCGATCTCCTGGCGGGGAGCGTACCGAAGAAGACGGACGGCACTGATGCCTCCTTCCGCATCGGATATTTCGACACAAAGTACCGCCGTCCGACCGTCAATGGACATGCCGGTGCCGACTACTTCGTCTGCAACACATGCGGAGCAGGGTGGCGCTACTATCTGTTCGATACGACGTTCCGGAGCCGAGGTATGATGCTGGACGCCGAATTTTCGGGGAAGGGGCAGCAGTGGTCTGCTTATTTCGGGGCGGGCATCGATATCGGCATCGACAATGACGTGCGCGTGACCAACAGCTCCATCAATCTCTACCCCCGCGGCATTTCCTATTTCGGGTCGCGGCTCCGGGCTGGCTATCAGTACGACTTCCTGGGAAAGGACGAGATCGCGGGAATCTTCCTGCGACTGGATGGCGAAATTGCCAGCCATGCCTGGGTGTCCGAGGGGTCGATCATGGGGCGTTTGTATGGTGACAGCGATATGAACGAACGGATTTCCGCGTCCCTGGGCATTCGATTCTAGAGCAAGATGCCATATGAAAAATCTTCCGATTCTTCATAGTTCAAGGGCGCTCGGGCTGACCAGTTTTTCCCCCAGGCCTGAGGCTGAAAAATAAAAGGCGAGGGAGCCATCCGGGGAAACGGCCGGCTCCCTCGCCCAAAGCCTGTCTTCCCTGACGAGGAGGAGACGGCCCGTTTCGGCAATCTATACCGATTCCAACCTGTCCGCCAAGGGGCGGAGGGTTGCGTTTCGGTGAAGGCCGCTCTTACAGAATCGCCAGCACGCTTTCCGGAGGACGGCCCAGCGCCGCCTTGGCATCCGCCACCACGATGGGGCGTTCGATGACGATGGGGTTGGCGACCATGGCCTGGATCAGGGCCGAATCGTCCAGTTTGGCCGGATCGATGCCCGCCTCGGCGGCCTCCTTCTTGCGCAGGATCTCGGCGGGACGCTTGCCCAGCAAGCCAAGGATGCGGGCGAGTTCGGCGGCCGAGGGCGGTTCCTTCAGGTATTCCACGATTTTCGGGCTGATCCCCTTGTCCTCGATCAGCTTCAGCGTATCGCGCGACTTGCCGCAGCGCGGGTTGTGATAGATGGTGACCTGATCGGACATGCCTCGACCCTTCGAAAGCGGTTAAAGACGATGAGTGCTGTTGCCCATAATGGCGTCTTGGGGCGCCTGCTCGCCACCGTGTTGTTGCTGATCAGTCTGAATGGGGGCGTCCTGGCCCAGACTGCGGCACCGCCGCCCGTTACAGCTCCGCCGCCGCCGTCCGTTGCTGCCAGTCCCGAATTGCCCGGCCAGATCAACGCCATCGGCGACAAGGCCGCCGATGTGGTGGTGCAGAAGCTGGCCGATCATTCGGGCCGCGACCAGTGGGGGCATACGGCGGTCATCGTCGTTCTCACCCTTTTCGTGGCGTTCGGCGCCGACCGCCTGTCCCGAGGGGCTTGGCACCGCTTCGCCGGGCGCAAGCTTTCCGACGAACAGCGCAACCGCATCCGTCACCGCCTCGCCTGGCTGCGCCGCATCCTGCTGTTCGGCCTGGGCGCCGCCGTGGGACTGGTGATCATCCAGTCGCTGGGAATTTACGACGCTCTGGCGGTGGTGGGTTCGGAATGGGGCCGCCGCATCCTTTCGGGCCTGATCAACATCATCCTGGTCCTGGCCCTGGCCGTGGTGATCTGGGAGATCCTGCGCGCCGCCATCGAACGCTATCTGTCGGCCACCGATTCTGACGGCAACCAGTTGCAGCGCTCGGGCCGGGTGCGCACCTTGCTGCCCCTGGTACGCAATGCCGCGTTCTTCCTTCTGGTGGTGTCGGTGGGGCTGATCGTGCTGTCGGAACTAGGCGTCAATATCGCCCCGTTGCTGGCCGGGGCCGGTGTGTTGGGCATCGCCATCGGTTTCGGGTCGCAAAAGCTGGTCCAGGACATCATCACCGGCGCCTTCGTTCTGTTCGAAGACACCATCGCCGTCGGCGATGCCGTCAAGGTGGGCGAGCATGTGGGCACTGTGGAGGCCATCTCCATCCGCGCCATCAAGATCAGGGACGGCAACGGCGCGCTGCACACCGTGCCGTTCGGCGCCGTCTCCACGGTGATCAATTCCAGCCGGGGCTTCAATTACGCCGCCATGGACGTACCGGTGGCCTATGAGGTGGATACCGACAAGGCGGCCGAGGTGATCATCGCTCTCGGCGCCGAAATGCGCGGCGAGGCCGTCTGGGGGGCCATGATGATTGATCCGGTGGAGGTGCAGGGCATCGAACGCTTCGATTCCGCCTCGGTGGTCTTGAGAGTCCGCATCAAGACCACGCCGGGCGACCGCGTCACCTTGATCCGCGAATTCCACCGCCGCCTGAAACAGCGCTTCGACGCGGCGGGTATCCATATGAGCTCGCCCCAGGCCCAGAGGGTCGTTCCTGGATAAGACGCGCCTTTCGCGCGTCTCCAATGTTGTTGGGCGCGGGCGTGGTGCCTATCTTAGAAGTATCCGATTGCCGGAAGGGCCGGTTTGCCAGGGAGGACGGCCATGTTTCCAGTTTTCGATGTGGTGGAGATGACCGGGAGCCTGGGAAGCCGGATTGCCCTCGTCCATTCCCACCTGAAAGCTCTGCCCCAATGCGCGGCCATATGCCGGGTCTCGCTGGCCCTGCATGACGGTGTGTCGGGCATGGTCCGAACCCTGGCCTTTTCCAACAACGCCTCCCTCAACGTGAAGAGCATGGCCATCCCGTTACGCCAGGTGCCGTCCCTGGTGCAGTTGGCCAAAGCACGCTCGTATCGCCGGGTCGATGACGTGGTCGACGTCTACGACGGCGCCCGCGACCATTCCGCCGAACTCATCAAGAGCGGCATCCGGTCCAGCCTTACCTTTCCCATACGTCACGAGGAGTTACTGGTCGGATTCCTGTTCGCCAATTCTTCCGAACCGGAATACTTCACTCCGGAACGGGTGGACGCCCTGGCCCCCTATGTGACGATTCTGTCCCTGATGCTGATCGAGGAGAGCCGGAGGCTGAAGAAACTCGGGGTCGGCATGGTGGCGGTCTAGACCGTTTCGCGTTCATACGCGAACGGTCTAGCTAGGCCTGAGGCGGAAAAAGCTCCGTTTTTTCCGGGCTTAAACGCCGCTCGGGCTCAGGAGCATGATTCAATGTGATTGCATCATGCTCTAGCCGCCGATTTCGGGATCGGATTCCACCACCGCGCGGGCGATCTCCCATGAGAATCCCGCGCGGCCCAATGTGGCAAGGTCCTTGGCGCGGAACTCTGCGCGCTTGTCTTGGGCGCGGAACGGGCCGATCCGGCGGCGTCGCGCCAGGGTAAGGGCGGCATTCATCTCGGCGTCGCCATCCTGCTCGGACAGGGCGGCGGCGGTGGTCTCGGCTTCGACGCCTTTGGCGGCCAGGGTGGCGCAAATCAGGCGTGTGCTGGCACCCTTGCGCCGTAAACCGCGGACCTTGATTTCGGCATAGGCCGCGTCGTCGAGATAGCCGAGACCGGCCAGTTTTCCGATCACCGCTTCGACCAAGGACATGGCCTCGTCCCTCTCGCCGCCCCAATGGGCCAGGGAGCGATCGACTTTCCGCATGAGAACCCGGCGAAGATTGGCCCTGGACGAGGAATAGCGTTCGAGATAATGCAGCGCTGCATTCTCGATGTATGCTGGCGTGATCTTGGGCGGGGGGCGCCTTGATGTCTCGGAAATGGGGTCGGTCATGGAAAGCAAGTGTAGCATGAGAGACGATCAAAGCATCCTGCCGCCCGTCCCCCGCTCTTATGGCCGGGTCAACTGGCTGGGCGCCTGGACCCTTCTGATGAAGGAGGTGCGGCGCTTTCTCAAGGTCTATTTCCAGACCATCATCGCGCCCGTGGTCACCACCTTGCTGTTCCTCTCGGTCTTCGCCCTGGCTTTGGGGCCCGTGGCGGCCCAGGTCAAGGGCGTGCCCTTCGTCCAGTTCCTGGCCCCCGGCCTGATCATGATGGCCATCGTCCAGAACGCCTTCGCCAATACCTCGTCCTCCATCATCATCGCCAAGGTCCAGGGCAATATCGTCGATATGCTGATGCCGCCGCTCACGGGGGCCGAACAGACCGCCGCCGTGGCCCTGGGCGGTGTGGCGCGCGGGCTGGCGGTTGGCATCGCCGTGGGACTCGCCATGGCCCTGTTCGTCCCCATGCCGGTGCACAATCCCGCACTGATCGTCTATCACGCGGTAATGGGTTCGCTGATGCTGTCGCTGCTGGGCATGATGGGCGGCATCTGGGCCGACAAGTTCGATCACATGGCCGCCGTCACCAATTTCATCGTGACGCCGCTGTCCTTCCTGTCGGGCACCTTCTACTCCATCGACCGCCTGCCCCCGGCCTTTCACACGGTGGCCCTGGCCAATCCCTTCTTCTATATGATTGACGGGTTCAGGGCCGGATTCATCGGAGTGAGCGACGGATCGGTGGCTCTCGGCGTGATGGCCATGGCCATGGCCGATCTGGTCTTGCTGCTCATCACCTGGCGCATGCTGGACAGTGGCTACAAGCTCAGAAGCTGAGAAAACCCGCTCGCGGGTTGACATTCGAGGGTTTTCAACCGATATTCTGCCGCTTTCCATGAGCGCACTGGCCTTTTCGCTCGCATTCGCGAGACCGCCAGGCATTCTCGGGAGAGCGTTTGTGATACCAGTGGTGATGCCGACCTATGCGCGTTCCGACCTCGCTTTCGAGCGGGGCGAGGGCGCTTATCTGTTCACCATGGATGGTCGCCGCTTTCTGGATTTCGCATCTGGCGTGGCGGTCAACGCCCTGGGGCATTGCCATCCGCGTCTGGTCAAGGCCCTGGCCGGGCAGGCCGCCAAGGTCTGGCACACCTCCAATCTCTACCGGGTCCCGGGCCAGGAAAGTGTCGCCGCCAAGCTTGTGGGGCAGAGCTTCGCCGACACGGTGTTCTTTTGCAATTCCGGCGCCGAGGCGCTGGAATGCTGCATCAAAATGGCCCGGCGCTATCACTTCGCCGCTGGCAACCCCCAGCGCACCCGCATCATCTGCGCCGAGGGCGCCTTTCACGGCCGGACGCTGGCCACCGTGGCGGCGGGCGGTCAGAAGAAGCATCTGGAAGGATTCGCCCCGGCGGTGGATGGTTTCGACCATGTGCCCTTCGGCAATCTCAACGCGTTGCGGGCCGCCATCACCGAAGAGAGTGCCGCCATCCTGGTGGAGCCCGTTCAGGGCGAGGGCGGCATCGTTCCCGGCGATCCCGACTATCTGCGGCGCCTGCGCGCCACCGCCGACGAGTTCGGCCTGCTGCTGATTTTCGACGAGGTGCAGACCGGAATGGGACGCACCGGCACCTTGTTCGCCCATGAACAGGCGGGGATCGCTCCCGATATCATGGGTCTGGCCAAGGGGTTGGGCGGCGGCTTTCCGGTGGGCGCCTGCCTGGCGACGGCCAAGGCGGCCTCGGGCATGGTGCCCGGCACTCACGGCTCCACCTTCGGCGGCAATCCCCTGGCCATGGCGGTGGCCGACGAGGTCATGACCATCATGGCCGAGCCGGGCTTCCTGGACCACGTCCGGGCCGTGGCGCAAAAGCTGCGCACTGGCGTTGAAGAGGCCGCGTCGCGCTTCCCTGACGTGATCGAGGAGGTGCGCGGCTTAGGCCTGATGCTGGGTTTCAAGCCCCGCATGCCCAATACCGACATGGTGGCCCGTCTGGCCGCCAACGGCCTGCTGAGTGTGGGGGCCGGAGACAATATGGTGCGGCTGTTGCCGCCCTTGATCATCAATGACGCCCAAGTGGACGAAGCGGTGGGCATCCTGGCCCGCACCTTCGGCGAGGTGAAATGAACTCTGTCAACGCAACGGGCGCGCGGCGCCACTTCCTCGACCTGAATGAATTCGATACGGCGACGCTGCGCCATATCCTGGATCTCGGGCTGGCCTACAAGCAGGGCAAGGGACCCAAGGCGCCCCTGGCGGGCAAGATGCTGGCCATGATCTTCGAGAAGCCCTCGACCCGCACCCGCGTCTCCTTCGAGGTGGGCATGAAGCAGCTGGGCGGCGACGTCATCATGCTGGCGGCGGGCGACACTCAACTGGGCCGGGGCGAGACCATCGCCGATACCGCCCGCGTACTCTCGCGCTTCGTCGATGTGGTGATGATCCGCACCAATCTGCCGGAAAAGATGACCGAGCTGGCCAAATACGCCGACGTGCCGGTGATCAACGGCCTGACCGACGAATCCCATCCCTGCCAGGTTATGGCCGACGTCATGACCTTCGAGGAGCATCGCGGTTCCTTGAAGGGCAAGGTGGTGGCCTGGGTGGGTGACGGCAACAACGTGGCCGCCAGTTGGATACATGCCGCCGGTCACTTCGGCTGCGAGATCCGGCTGGCCTGCCCCGAGAGTCTGATGCCGTCGCGTAAGGCGGTGGACTGGGCGCGGGCCAGGGGCACCAGCGTGGTTCTGACCACCCATCCGGCCGAGGCGGTGGCGGGCGCCCATCTGGTGCTGACCGATACCTGGGTATCCATGGGCTGCCAGGACGACAATCGCCACGAATTGCTGGAACCCTATCAGGTCAACGAGGCGCTGATGGCCAAGGCCTCGCCCGACGCCCTGTTCATGCACTGCCTGCCCGCCCATCGCGGAGAGGAAGTGACCGATGCCATCATGGACGGGCACCAGTCGGTGGTGTGGGACGAGGCGGAAAACCGCATGCATGTCCAGAAGGGAATTCTGACCTGGTGCCTGGCTTGACCGATTCCGTCCTGCCCTTCTCGGTGATGGGCGGCGCGGTGCGCGGCCGTCTGGCCCGGCTTGAGGGCGCGCTGGACACCATTTTAGGCGACCAGCACGCCTATCCGGTGCCGGTGGCCGCCCTGCTGGCCGAAACCATGGCGCTGGCCGCCGTGCTGGCCACCTCCATGAAGTTCGACGGTATCTTCACCTTGCAGGCCCAGGGCAACGGCCCGGTCTCGCTGCTGGTGGCCGACGTGACCAGTGGCGGCGACGTGCGTGCCCATGCCCGTTTCGACGCCGCCCGCCTGGATCAGGTGCCCGTGGCGTCGCGGGCCTCGGTGCCTGCGCTGCTGGGCAAGGGCTATCTGGCCTTCACCGTGGATCAGGGCCCCGACACCGACCGTTACCAGGGCATTGTCGAGTTGGAAGGTCCTACTCTCGAAGACTGCGCGCGGGCCTATTTCAAGCAGTCGGAGCAGTTGGACACCGCCATCGAGGCCGCCATCCGCCCGCCATCCGGGGGACAGGGCTGGGCGGCCAGCGCTCTGATGATCCAGCGCATGCCCGCAGGCAGCGGCAGTGCCCCCATTCTGGTAGCCGAGGAGGCCGAGGAAACCTGGCGCCGTGCCGAGATCCTGCTGGCCAGCGTCAAGGGCGATGAACTGGTCGATTCCGCCCTGTCCCCGGACCAGTTGCTGTACCGCCTGTACCACGCCGAACAGCTTCAGGTCTTCGAGGCCAAGGCCATGCGGGCCCGTTGCCGCTGTTCCCGTGATCGCGTGGAGGCGACGCTTCGGTCGCTTCCCGTCACCGAACTGGCCTCGGTGGCCGACCCGGAGGGGCAGATCGTGGTGACGTGCGAATTTTGCCGTACCGACCATGTCTTCCGGTTGACCGAGTTGCAGTCGGCTTGACGGCCCGGTATACCGCACCGATATTGAGCCCAGATGTTTGCCAGCCAAGAGGATTTTCTCCGATGATCGCACGGCATTTCCGCCTGGTGGCGGCCCTGGTCGCCGCCCTTACGGCCAGCGCCTGCCAAAACACCAAGCCGCCCATGCAGAAGCTGCCTGAAATCAGCTTCGCCAATCTGCGGCCCTTCCAGCTTGATGTCGGCCAGTTGGAGATCGTCTCGGAATTCGTGGCCACCGGCCGCAGCCCCAATATCGAGCATCTGATGCCCGTCTCGCCCGAGGGCGCCGCCCAGCGCTGGGCCCAGGACCGCCTGAAGCCGGTGGGCCGCATCGGAACGGCTCGCGTGATCATCAAGGACGCCAAGGTGGTGGAGGTGCCTCTTGCCATCGACAAGGGCCTGTCTGGCGCCTTCAAGAAGGAACAGGAACTGCGCTACGACGCCGCCTTGGATGTGGCGCTGCAGATTCTCGACCAGCGCGGCATGGTCCAGGGCGAGACCATGGCGCGGGCCACCCGTTCGCGCACCGTGGCCGAGGGCCTGACCCTGAACGAGCGCGACCGCGTCCTCTACGACATCAGCGAAAGCCTGGCCAAGGATATCGACCAGCAAATGGCCCAGCTGATTCAGAACTATCTCGGGCGTTGGGTGAGGTAGAGTCCATAAGGAATTGGATCGAATCGGATTCCGCGCTTGACGGCGGGGCTCCGCCACCTTAAAAACGCGGCTTCCTCCGATCGGAAGATCGGGCCAATTTTCCACGGATAGCCTCGGCATTGGCCGAACCGGCGATCCGGCGAACGACTTGAAGCGAGGATTTTACCATGGCACGTCGCTGCGCCATCACCGGCAAGGGCGTTTTGACCGGCAACAACGTCAGCCACGCCAACAACAAGACCCGGCGTCGGTTCCTGCCCAACCTCCAGGAAGCCTCGCTGCTGTCCGACGCTCTGGGTCACGCGGTGCGCCTGCGCATCTCGACCAATGGTCTGAAGACCATCGAGCACAATGGCGGCATCGACTCCTTCCTGCTCTCGGTGGCGACCACCAAGCTGAGCGCCGAGGCTCGTCGCCTGAAGAAGCGCATCGAGCGCGCTCTGGCGTCCAAGCAGGACACCGCCGCGGCCTAAGGCTTCGCTGGGTAAATACGTCGAAAGGGTCCGTGGGCAACCACGGGCCCTTTTGGTGTTTCTGATGGGCAGGCGGCGTGATTCACCACGAAGGCTCGGAGGCACGAAGGATCACGGAGAAGAGGTTATCTCGTCTCTTTGCTTCATGCCTTCGTGCCTTCGTGGTGAATCTTTCCGGGGATTGGTGACACGCCACGAAAAAGCCCCTCCCGGTGTCCCGGAAGGGGCTTTGCGCCGTCCAAAGGGACGAAGCGCTACTTGGTGGTGCCGATACCGGCCGGGGCGCGGGTGGTGGAGTAGACGCCGCGCTGATCGGGGATGGGCTTGAACTTGTCGGAGATGCCCAGCACCGTTTCGGCGCCGCCCAGATACAGGAAGCCGTCATCGGGCATGACCCGGCTCATATTGTCCAGGACGCGGGTCTTGGTGGGCTGGTCGAAATAGATCAGCACGTTGCGGCAAAACACCACGTCGAACTGGCCCAAGGGCTTCAGGTCGTGCAGCAGGTTGTATTCGCGGTATTGGACCATGCCGCGGATGGCGGGGTCGATCTGCCACATCTCGGCGGTCTTCTTGAAGTATTTGACCAGCAATTGGATGGGCAGGCCGCGTTGCACCTCGAACTGGGAGTAAAGGCCCGCCTTGGCCTTTTCCAGCATTTCGGTGGAGATGTCGGTGCCGACGATCTCGATCTTCCATCCGGCCAGCTTGGCGCCTTCTTCCTTCAGCACCATGGCCAGGGTATAGGCTTCCTGGCCCGAACTGGACGCCGCCGACCAGATGCGGAACGACTTCTTGGCGGCGCGGGTGGCCAGCAGATGGGGCAGAACGACATTCTTGAACTGGTCGAAGGGCTTGATGTCACGGAAGAAGAACGACTCGTTGGTCGTCATGGCCTCGGTAACTTCGCGCAGCAGATCCTCGCCCGCGGACCGCAGGCCCGAAACGAGATCATCCAGACCCTTCAGGCCGCGCTTGCGCGCCACGGGGGTGAGCCGGCTTTCCAGCAGATAGGCCTTGTCGCGCGTGATGACCAGACCGGACCGGTCCTTGAGCAACTTGGCGACGAAATCGAAATCTTCGGGCCGCATGGGTTTAGCGCCTCGCCGCCAGTTTCATGATCCAAGGGGCGATTTCCGGCAGCGGCAGGACGGCCGAGCAGATGCCCGCCGTCGCCGCTGCCCCCGGCATGCCCCACACAACCGAGGTGGGCTCGTCCTGGGCGATAACCGTACCGCCCGAGGCGACCACCGCCTGACCACCCTTCATGCCATCCGCGCCCATTCCCGTCAGGATGCAGGCCAGAACACGCTTGCCATAGGCAGCGGCGATGGACCGGAGCATGGGATCGACGGCGGGACGACAGAAGTTTTCAGGGGGATTTTTGTTCAATCGCAGCACTTTGTCGGTACCCTTGGTTTCGACCACCATGTGGAAGTCGCCCGGCGCGATATAGACGCGCCCGCTGTGGATCACTTCGCCATCCTGGGCTTCGCGGGCCTCCCAGCCCGAGACGCGGCTGATATGTTCGGCCAGGATGGTGGTGAAGGTGGCGGGCATGTGCTGGGTGATGACGATGGGCTGGCGGACGGTTCCCGCCTTCATGGTCCCCAGCAGGGTGAACAGGGCCTGCGGGCCGCCGGTGGAGGACCCGATGGCGATGATGTCCGGCGGTTCCGGGGTATTGCTGCGCAATTGCAGCGGTCCTGGCGGATGGATGGCGACCGGGCTGCGCGGCGTGGCGGGCGAGGTGACGGGGCGGGTCGCGGGCGGGCCGCCGGGACGGGCCGGGCGGGCGCCTGCGCGCCGCGCCTGACCGAGGGCACGGATCTTGCCGACCAGTTCCGACTTGAAGTCCACGCCGCCCGCCAGATCGCGGGTGGAGGTGGGCTTGGGGATATAGTCGGCGGCGCCCATCTGCATGGCGCGCAAGGAAACGTCGGCACCCTTGAGCGTCAGGGTCGACTGCATGATGACTTTGAGGCCGGGGTCGATCTGCAGCAGCTTGGGCAAAGCCGTCAGACCGTCCATCACCGGCATCTCGATATCGAGAATGACCACGTCGATCTCGTTGCGCTCCAGCGAGGCCAGCGCCATCTGGCCGTTTCCGACCGAGGCGACGACCTGAATGCCAGCTTCACCTTCCAGGATGCGGGTGACGAGACCGCGGACCACTGCGGAATCGTCGACCAGCATGACCCGGATAGAGTCGGCGGCCGGAGAGGAGGAATCAATGGCCATGGGTTTAAATCACCGGAACAGGGGCTACAGCAGTCCGACTTGCGAGAATTTCGCCTGAAGGATTTCGCTGTCGAAGGGCTTCATGATGTACTCGTTGGCGCCCGCCGTGATGGCTTCCTGAATGTGTTCGATATCATTCTCGGTGGTGCAGAACACCACGATGGGATGATCTCCGCCGGGAAGCTGGCGCATGGCACGCAGGAACTCGATGCCGTTCATGACCGGCATGTTCCAGTCGAGCAGCACCGCATCCGGCATGGCGCGCTTGCAGGCTTCAAGCGCCGCGGCGCCGTCCTCGGCCTCCTCGGTCTTGAAACTCAACTCGTGCAGGATCTTCTTGGCCACCATACGGATGACCTTCGAGTCGTCAACGATCAGACAGGACTTCATGCCCAAGCTTGCCTCCGATGGAAGGGCGGTCTTATTCCCCTCGAGGGGGGTGCCACCCCTTCGTGGTCCCTTACCCCATGCCTATACTATTCGTTCCGCGTGAAATCCAGCAGCTTGCCGACATCAAGCACCACCAGCAGCTTATCATCCAAACGGTAGATGCCGATGGAAAAGTCGCGCCAATGGGGATCCAGTGTCGGCGGATTGCGCTCGAACTTGGCCGCGGGCAGCGACAGGACCTCGCCCACCTGATCGACCATCAGGGAGTATAGCTCGCCCGACTGGTCCACCACCACGCTCATGCCCTTCTTGTCCTCGGCCCGCTTCTTCAGGCCGAGGCGGAGCCGCACGTCGATGGCGGTGACGATGCGGCCGCGCAGATTCAAGGACCCCGCCACTTCGCGGGGCGCCAGGGGAATGCGGGTGATCTTCTGCGGACCCAGGACGTCCTGAACGGTCAGCACGGGGATTCCGAACAACTGGCCTTCGATGAACATGGTCACGAAGTCCTGGGTCTCGGGAGCGGCAAGCTCCGTTCCAGGGCGCTTTCCGGCGGGAACTAACTGATTCATGCGGCACCTTTGGAGGCTGCGATGGTGGAAGCCAGGGTCTGCAACAACGCATCGCGGTCGAATTTGGCGATGTAGTCGTTGAAGCCGACCTGACGGCCGCGCTCGAAGTCCTTTTCCGTGGCGTGCGACGACAGGGCCACCATCGGGATGGTGCCCCAGCGGCCGTCGGCGCGAACCGCGGTGGCGAAGTCAAAGCCGCTCATGCCCGGCATCTCGATATCGCTGATGATGGCGTCGAATTCGTCGCCACGCTCGCGCAGTTGCAGGGCCTTGTCGGCGCCGTCCACCGAGATGACCTCGTAGCCAGCCACCGACAGCAACGGCGTCAGCAGGTTGCGGAAGAACGGCGAGTCGTCCACCAGCAGGACGCGCGGCGGATGGAAGTCGGCATTGCCGTATTCCTTGTCGTTGCGTCCGAACCAGTCGCCGAAGGCCTGCGGCAGGTAGTAGCCAGCATCGATGATGGTGGTGGCCTTGCCCGCGATGACGGCGGTTCCGATGACGCCGGGATTGTCGGCCGAGAGTTCCACCTTCAGGCGGTCCTCGACGATATCGACGATCTCGTCGACCACCAGGCCCATGGTGTGATCCTTGTCCGAGAACACCAGCACCGGCTGACGGCCCTCGTCGCGGAAGTTCATGATGCCGTCGATGGCGATCAGCGGCATCAGATGGCCACGGTACTGGACCATGGGCTTGCCATGGCTGTGTTCGATCTCGCCGACCTCGATCTCCTCGAGGCGCGCCACCAGGGCCAGCGGCACCGCCTTGAGATCGTCGCCACCGGCGCGGAACACCAGCAGCGAGGTCTTGAGATCGGCATGGCTCTCGCGCACCGTCTGGGCCTCGGCGTCGCGGGTGCCCGCGCCCATCATGCCCGATTCGCCGGTCGCGCCAGCGATGCCGTTGGGGTCGAGGATCATGATCACCGAACCGTCGCCCAGGATGGTGTTGCCCGAGAACATGGAGATGTGACGCAGGATCGGCGCCACGGGCTTGACCACGATTTCCTCGGTGTCGAACACCCGATCGACGATGATGCCGAAGGTGTAGGTGCCCACCTGGGTGACGACGATGAAGGTTTCCTGCTGCTCCTCCTCGCTCTCGGCCAGCTTGAGCAGACGCTTGAGCGAGACCAGGGGCAGAAGGCGATCACGCAGGCGCAGCACCGGCGCGTTGTTGATCATCTCGATGCCGTGTTCGGAATTATTGGTGACGCGCACCAGTTCCAGAACGCTGATCTGCGGAATGGCGAAGCGCTCGACGGCGCATTCGACGATCAGGGCCGAGACGATGGCCAGCGTCAGCGGGATCTTGATGATGAAGGAGGAGCCCTTGCCGGGCTGGCTCTTCAACTCGACCGTGCCGCCGATCTTTTCGATATTGGTGCGCACCACGTCCATGCCGACGCCACGGCCCGACACGCTGGTGACCTTCTCGGCGGTGGAGAAGCCCGCCTTGAAGATGAACTGGTAAATCTGCTGCGGCGTCAGCGCATCCAGTTCAGATTCGGTGGCGATGCCGTTCTGGATGGCCTTCTGCTTGATGCGGTCCAGATTGAGGCCGCGTCCATCGTCGGAGATTTCGATGATGATGTGGCCGCCCTCGTGGAAGGCGTTCAGCACGATCTTGCCCACTTCGGGCTTGCCGACCTTCTTGCGTTCCTCGGTGCCTTCCAGACCATGATCGGCCGAGTTGCGCACCATGTGGGTCAGCGGGTCCTTGATCAACTCCAGAACCTGGCGGTCCAGTTCGGTCTCGGCGCCGAGCATCTGGAGGTCGATCTTCTTGTTCATTTCGACCGCGAGGTCACGGACGATACGCGGCAGCTTGGCCCAGGCATTGCCGATGGGCTGCATGCGGGTCTTCATCACACCTTCCTGAAGGTCGGTGGTGATGTGGCTCAAGCGCTGCAGCGGCGTGGCGAATTCGCTGTCATCCTTGCCGCGCACCATCTGGAGGAGCTGGTTGCGGGTCAGCACCAGTTCCGACACCAGGGTCATCAGGTTTTCCAGAAGCTCCACATTGACGCGGATGGTCTGGGCGGCGACGGCGGATTCCTTGGCCTCGCCAGCGGGAACCGGCGGCGCGGTGGGAGCCGACGGCTGGGCCGTGGTGGCGGGGACGCTGGCCTTGACCGGCTCGTGCTCCGGCTCGTGCTCGTGTTCCGGTTCGGGCTCGGGGGCCGGGGCGGGCGCGGCGGCGGCGGGTTCCGGCGCGGCGGGGGTTCCGGCGAAGACCGGTTCGAATTCCGGCATGGGCGGCGAGGGCGGCGGCGGAGCGGACGGCGCGCCGACGGCGCGTCCTTCGGCCATGGCGTTGAGGCGCTCGATCAGATCTTCGTCGCTGCCCTCGGGCTCACACTCGTTTTGCTCGAGATGGCCCAGGATCAGCTTGATGCGGTCGATGGACTGCAGGATCAGAGTCACGGCATCGGGGGTGACTTCCAGTTCCCCATCGCGGAACTTGCCCAGCACGTTCTCGCCCGCATGGGCCACATGTTCCAGGCGCGGCAATCCGAGGAAGCCGCAGGTGCCCTTGATGGTGTGGACCAGACGAAAGATATTGCCCAGAATCTGTGGGTCGTTGGGGTTTTGCTCCAGATTCACCAGGGCAATGTCAAGAACGGAAAGACTTTCCGATGTCTCAGTCAGAAATTCACTGAGGAGATCATCCATGATCGACTCCATACGGTCCTGTTTCAGTACGCGCAGGCGGCACCAAAACTACCTCTCCCCCCATCCGAACCGGACAGGCCATGCCGACTAATAGCACGGCGAGGATGTCTTTAGAAGAACCCAGAACAGGGTAAATCCGCTTGCGAAACGATTTTTCCCACATTGCCTGTCAGGCCATGATCGAAATCTCCATCGGCCCGTGATCGAGCCTGATTTTCAAGCCCTTGCCTCGGGCGAGGTGCAGGGCGAACCAGGCCTGGGCGCCGCGTGGCCCGGAAGGCGGGGCGTCGTCGAGCAACACAAGGCGGGCCTCGGCGGTCAGCCCCAGGCCCTCTCCGGAGGCAATGACCCGCAAACCGGCGTCGCCGCCCCCTTGGGACGATTCGCAGCGGGCCGAGATCCGGCCGCCGCGCGGCAGGGCGTCGCGGGCGATCAGAACCGGATTGAGCAGCAGCCTTGCCGTCTCTCCGTCCATTTCCGGACGATCGCTGGACCAGTCCAGGGTGATGCCGCCGGTCACCGCTCCATTGAGATAGGCACGGATCAGGTCGCCCAGGGATTTCGGCGTGTGCGGCATGTCATTGGCCGGTCCCAGGGCGGCCCGCAGGAATTTCAGCCGTGCCGTGGCCGCCGCCATGCTGGCCGAGACCAGGGCGAGGGTTTCCGGGTCGTCGCCGTCTTCCAGCAATTCCATGCCGGCCGAAGCGGCGCCCAGGGGGCTGGCAAGATCGTGGCACAGACGGGCGCAGAGAAGCTCTGAGAGCTTTGTATCGAGGGTCGGGCTCATGGGTGAGAGTATCCGGGATTTCACCTATGGTACATAATCATACTATCGGCATATTTAATATGTCACAAGCGAAGGATTGTGACGGCCTCGAGATGGGTGGACCACGGGAACTGATCAATGGGAACGATATGTTCGATGTGCCAGCCGCCATCACAAAGGGTGCGAAGATCGCGGGCCAGGGTCGCCGGGTTGCATGACACCATGGCGATGGTGGCCGGTCCTGCGGGATTGGGGCGGGCCAGTTCGGCGGCCTGGGCGGCGGCTCCGGCGCGGGGTGGGTCGAGGATGACGGCGCGGTAGGCCTTCAATTCGTGGACGGCCAGGGGACGGCGGGCCAGGTCGCGCACTTCGGTGGAAAGCGCCAGGCCTTCGCGCCGGGCGGCGGCATCCAGGGCCGCCACGGGTCCTTGTTCTCCCTCGACCGCGTGGACCGGGCCGCGTAGTGCCAGGGGCAGGCTGAAGCTGCCGCAGCCACAATAGAGATCGGCCACCGGCACCCCTTCGGGTATGGCCGAGACGATGGCCTCGGCGATGGCCAGTTCACCCCCCTTGGTCGGCTGAAGGAAGGCGCCGGGGGCGGGTTCCACCGCGATGCCGCCGAAATGCACCAGGGCTGCCCGGCGCCGGGCGATGGGCTCGATGAAACCGCCTGCCGCGCCGATGCCGGGGCGGCGCCAGTGCAGACGGGCCAGATCCAGGCCTTCGGCGGCGGCCGCCAGGCTCTCCCGTTCGAACAGATCCAGGCGGGCGGGGGATTCCACCAGCACGTCCAGCCCATTCTCGGTCAGGGTCATGATCAGATCGCCGCCGCCTTCGACGGCGATCCCGGCCAGCATCTTGCGCAGACCGGGAAGGGCCGCCCCCAGGGCAGGATCCAGAAGCGGGCAGCGTTCGATATCGATGATGGTGTGGCTGGACCGTCCATTGAAGCCCAGGACGATGGCGCCCTTGGCCCGTGTGAAGGCAAAGGCTGCCCGGCGGCGCGAAGCGGGGGGCACCCGCACCAGCGGCTCGACTACCGCGTCGGCCAGCCCGTGCCGCGCCAGTTGGGTGATCAGCAGATCGCGCTTCCACGCGGCATAGAGGTCATCCTCCATGTGCTGAAGCGAGCAGCCGCCACACCGGCCGTAATGGGCGCAGGGCGGCATGGCGCGGCCCGGTCCCGGCTCCAGAACCTCGATCAGCGCGGCGGTCAATCCGTCGCCGCGTCGGGCTTCGATGCGGGCCAGGACCCGGTCCCCGGCGACGGTGAAGGGGACGAATACCGCTTCGCCGTCCAGGCGGGCGATTCCGTCGCCGCGAGTTCCCACCGAGTCCACCACCAGTTCCACGGTGCGGGGCTGAACGGTGTTGCGGTTGGTGCGCGGCGGGGCCCTGCGGGGCTTTCTCATCGGAGCGGAATGGAGGCCGAGGCCCGGGCCAGATCGGCCAGGAAACGGGCGAAGATCTCGTTTACTGCCTTCTCCATGGCGCGGGCGGCGTCCTCCACCCGGTCCGAGGCGGCGGGAATGCGCACGGCGTAGGTCTCCAGCAGGACCAACCGTCCGTCACGGGCGCCGACCACCGCCAGTTCCAGGTCGGCAACCACTTCGGAGCGGTCGGCGATCTGCTCGAAGCGCCGCACCTTGCCGCGCAGCACCCAGTCGGACAGAACGCGGAGTTCGGGCGTCACCACCCGCCCGGCCAGACCGGATTCGGACAGGTAATGTTCCAGGCGGTCCTGCAGCAGAATGCCGGGCGGTTCGCTCCAGAAGTCGTATTTGTAATGGGCCAGGGCTCCGCCTTCGGTTCTGGCGAAAGCCACGGCCCGCTCGGCCGCCACGCCGTCCGAGGTCAGCCGGTTGACCTCCAGCACTCCGGGCAGGACCGGCTTGGGCAAGCGCTGGGCGGGCGCTGCCACCTCGATGCGGTAGAAGGCGTCGGGCGGCGCCGCCGGTCCGGTGCAGGCGGTCAGCACGAATAGTAGGAGGGCTGCCGTAACCGTGTTGCGCATGACCATGGCTCTCATTTCCGTCCCGGGCCGTCCTCGCCCCGTTTGTTGCCGCCGATCAGCACGCCGGGATTGTCGCGGATCTGGCGCGAGAATTCGTGCAGGTTCCGGGTCGTGCCGTCCAGATTGTAGGTGACCGAATCGATGGAGCGCGACACCGCCTGAAGGGTATGGCGCAGATCCTTGATGCTTTGATCGATATTGTCCTGGTTGCCGGTGATGCTTTTGTCCAGCGAGGTCAGCATGGCATCGACCTTCTTGCGGCTGTCTTGCAGCCCCGCCGACAACTGGGCGGCGTTGTTCAAGGTCTCCTTGATGCGCTCGGCATTGGCGTCGGTGACCACCTTGCCCGACAAGGTGCCGGTCATCTTTTCCACATCGGCGGTGATTCTGGGCGTCTTGGCGGCCAGATCCTGGGTGACCGCCAGCAGATTGGCCATCAGTTCGGGGGCGTGCTTTTCCATGATGACGCCCAGGCTGCCCACCTGCTGGGTCAGGCTGAACAGCAGCGGCTTCAAGGCCGTCTGGTTAAGGTCGGTGATCTGGCCCGCCATGTCGTTCATGGCGGCGAAGATATTGGCGGCGGGGCCCGAGGGGATATCCGCGCCGGGCGCCAGCATCTCGGGCGAGGTGCCGCCCTTGATGTCCAACGTCACCGCCGCCAGCAGGCCCGAAGCGGCGACGCGGGCCAGGGAATCCTTGGGGATGCGCCAGTCGCTGGCCACCGAGACCTCCAGGCGGAAGGCGGTGGTATTGCCTTCGTGCACCGGCGATATCTTCTCCACTTGCCCCACCGGGAAGCCCTCGAAGGTGACCTTTGTGCCGTATTTGATGCCGGCCACATTGGCCAGCCGGGTGTAGTAGTTTTCCGTGGCGCCGGTCCGTCCCGTCAGCACCACCACCACCACCACCAGCGAGACCAGCATGGCCAGCACGAAGCCGCCCACCATGGCGTAATTGATGCGGGAATCCTTCATGAGCTGCGGGTCCGGGTTTGGGTGGGAGCGGGGCCGCCGGTCAGCCGCCGCAGATAGGATTCTGCGTCGGGCTCGGCTTCTTCGGTGCGGCGGTTCAGCAGGTTCTGGATGCGTGGATCGGTGCTGGCGCGGATGGCGTCCACGGTGTCCAGCGCCAGGACATGGCCCCGGTCCAGAACGCAGATGCGGTCGGCGATCTTGAAGGTGGAATCGAGATCATGGGTCACCACCACGATGCTCATGCCCATGGCGTCGCGCAAGCGCAGGATCAGGTCGTCGATGGAGGACGCCACCACCGGGTCCAGCCCCGCCGAGGGCTCGTCGCAGAACAGTAGATCGGGGTCCATGACGATGGCGCGCGCCAGGGCGGCGCGCTTGATCATGCCGCCCGACAATTCGGCGGGCTTCAGGTTTTCAAACCCGGCCAGGCTGACCACTTCCAGCTTGAGCCGCGTCACGATGCCGATGGTGGTTTCGTCCAGTTCGGTATGTTCGCGCAGCGGCAGGGCGATGTTATCGCCCACGGTCATGGAACTGAACAGGGCACCCGACTGGAACGCCACGCCGGTGCGGGTGCGCAGACGCTGAAGCGCGATGGGCGACAGCTTGGCGATGTCGTGACCCAAAATGCGCACCGTGCCCGAACTGGGCTTCTTCAGGCCCAGGAGGTGGCTGAGCAAGGTGGTCTTGCCCGAGCCCGAGCCGCCCATGATCACCATGATCTCGCCCTTGCCCACGGTGAGCGACACATTGTGCAGGATCTGGCGGCTGCCGTAATGGGTGACGAGGTTGCTGACCTCGATGCTGTTACCCTTGGCGCTATCGGGGGGGGCGGCCATCAGCGGGTCACCATGAAGACGAAGATCATGTCGGTGACCACGATGGCCGAGATGGCGTGCACCACCGACCGGGTGGTCAGGCGGCCGACCCCTTCGGCGCCCCCGGTGACCGAGGCGCCGTTGACCACGCCCACCAGGGTGATCAGCACGGAGAAGATGGCGCTTTTGCCCAGGCCGTGCCAGACGTCATTGAGGCGCACCAGATCGGTCATCTCGTCCACATAGGCGCCCATGGAGCTGCCCAGTTGCGGCGCGATGTAAAGACCGGCGGCGAACAATCCCACCAGATCGGACCACAGGGTCAGGGCGGGCAGCATCACCATCATGGCCAGCAGGGGCGGCACCACCAGGAAGCGCACCGGCGAGACGCCCATGACGGTCAGGGCGTCGATCTCCTGGTTGATGCGCATGGTGCCCAGCCGCGCCGCCAGCGCCGAGCCCGACCGGCCCGCCACCAGAATACCGGTGATCAGCGGCCCGAATTCGCGCACCACGCTCATGGCGACGCCCAGCGAGACGCGGGATTCCGCGCCGAACAGGCGCAGCGTATAGATGCCCTGGATGGCCAGCATGATGCCGATGGTGGCCGACAAAACGGTGACGATGGGCAGGGCGCCGATGCCGATTTCCATGGCCTGGGCCACCACGGGGGCGAGGCGCACCGGCTGGCGGCGCTTTTTTCCCATGCCCAGCCAGTAGAGGCTTTCACCCAGCAGCGTGGCGCCGAAGCCGAACTCGGCGATTGCCGCCGCCGCCCGGCGTCCCAGCCGGTCGAGAAAGCCGATAAATCCCTGAGGTTCGGCCTCGGCGCTCACCGCATCATCCCTCAAGGGCCGAATCAAGGGTGTCGGCGATGGTGAAGACCCGGTCCAGGCGGGACAGTTGCAGCACCCGGCGCACCGGATCGCTGATGGCGGCCAGAACGAAGCGGGTATCGTTCTTGCGGGCCATCTGATAGGCCTCGACCAGGCCCGCGATGCCCGAACTGTCGATATATTCCACCCGCGAGAGGTCCACGGCGACAGGGCGCTTTTCCAGCATCAGATCCATCAGCGCCTTGCGCAGAGTGGGTGAGTGGCGCAGGTCCACCTCACCCGACAGGGTCATGATGGTGGAGGCGCCAGCGGCGCGCGTTTCAATCTTCATGTGGGTTCGATCCGTTTCACCATTTGCAGCAGATTGCCGATTCCGGCCGGTGGCGGCAGAAATTCGACGCTATCCATGATCGAGCGCATCAGATGGGTCCCCAATCCCCCGGGCCGCACCTCGTCCAGCGGCCTCGGCTGGATTTTAGCCACATCCACGGCGGGAGCGAAATCCATAAGTCGTATGACGAGACGATCATTCTCGCGATCAAGCTGAAGGACGATGTCGCCGTCCCCTCCCTGATAGGCATGACGGATGATGTTCTGACAGGCTTCGTCCACCGCCAGGACCACATCGCCGATGACGGCTTGGGGGCAGCCAAGAAGCCGCGCGTTTTCGCCCACGGCGCCGCGGATGGCCGCCAGTTCCTCGGGCCGGGCGGCATAACGGCGCTCGAAACCGGGCGGGGCGTTCCGCCGGTCCTCGATCACCATCACGGTGACGTCGTCGCGCAGGCCGCCGCTTTCTTCCAGGGACTGGACCAGGGCCCGCAGGCGTTCACCCGCAGGCAGGCCGGTGAAGCTTTGGATCAGGGCGCGGGCGCCCGCATCCTCCAGCATGGCGTCTTGGCGGGTACGGGCCTCGGTCAGACCGTCGGTGAAGAGATAGAGGGAGCCGCCGCCCAGGGCGATCTCGGTCTCCGGGCAGCCATCGGCGAACAGTTCGACGGCGATGCCCAGCGGCGGCATCTCGCCCTCGATGGGGATGAAGATGCCGTCCTTGAGCAAAAGCGGCGGCTCGTGACCGGCGATGGCCAGCACCACCTTTCCCGTATCGGGGTGAAACAGCCCGGCGACCATGGTGACGAACATGCCGGGCATGCGGGTTTCCAGAAGTTCGGAATTGATGGCGGCCAAGACGTGTCCCGGCCCGGCTTCGCGCTTGACCAGACAGCGGAACAGGCTGGCGGTCTTGGACATCAGGAGCGAGGCCTTCATGCCCTTGCCCGACACGTCGCCGATGGCGAAAGCCAACCGGCCATCGGCCAGGGGCATGATCTCGAAGAAATCCCCCGATACCCCCTGGGCGGGCAGGTTGATGCCGTGAATGGGCGATTCGTCGGGCTGGCGTCCGGGCAGCATGGCCCGCTGAATCTCGGACGCCAGTTCCAGTTCGCGCTTCAAGCCCTGCTGCACCGCCATGTCGGCCACCAGGCGGGCATTGATCAGGGCCAGGGCGGAACTGGCGGCCAGGGCCTGAAGCAGCCGGGAATCCGTCTGGGAAAAGGCGTTGCCGTCCTTCTTGTTGAACAGCTCGATGGCACCCAGCCTTGTGCCGCGCACCGTCATGGGGGCGCACAGGATGGACCGGGTCTCGAAGCCGGTGGCGGCGTCGATGGCGCGGGCGAAGTCCGGGTCCCTGCGGGTGTCCTTGACCAGTTGTGGCGCGCCAAGATCGATGGTGCGCCCGACGATGCCGGTGCCAGGCGGCAGGCGCAAACCGGTGACGTCCACCGGCCCCATATTGGCCCGGCACACCAGTTCGCCGGTCTCCTCATCGACGAGGAAGAGAGAGGCGGCCTGGGCTCCCACCCGCTGGGCGATGCGGTCCAGACCGAGGCGCAGAGCGGCCTCGATATCCAGGGAATGGGCGAAATCGCCGGTCATCTCGACGATCAGGTCGAGATGGTGGGCGGATTCGGCGTCTGTGGATGAATTGGGCATGGCCCATCATGCCAAGCCCCGGGCCGAGGGCCAAATGGTTAGATCAGGTTATATCGATACAAAAAATATGCATGGAGGGCTCGACTTCTTCCGCTCCGCCCGTGTAAAGGGAGAGTGGGACGGGGATAAGGCCGTGTTGGGGCAAAAGATGTTGTTTTCGCGAGGCAAGGGCGGTCCCCGGATCGAGCCCGGCGACGTTTTTCACAAGCTTGGAACCTATGGCAGCGTCTGGATGGTGGAGCGGATTTTCGACTATGCCGATATTCCGCGTCATGTCCGGCTCATCGATCAGGGCAGCGGACGCACCATGACGGTGGCGGCGGACATGCTGCTCGATCCCGACAATTTCGTCCGGCGCAGCGCCTGACTCAGCGCCCGAATCAGGGGGGGCGGCAATCCAGGCTGCCAGCCAGATGCTTCTCGATCAGCGGCGGATAGTCGTAGATCAGGCGGCTTTGGCGCTGTTGCACGGCGACATCGGTCTCGTTGCCCTTGCGGATGAAATCCACCACCAGGAAGGTCTCGGTACGGAACACCGCCTCGAGTTCGCCCACCAGTTCGGCACGGCTGCCATTGGGGGTGGTGTTGCAGCGATAATGGTAGTTGGGCCCGCGCGCGCACCACGACAGCATGCGCGCCACTTTCGGACAGGCATTGGCCGGTGTCATGGCGGTGTGCAGGCCGACCCGGATATCGGCATTGGCGCGCGCTTCCTCGGCGCTGCGGTCGGGAGTGACCAGGGAGCAGGCCCCCAGGGTCAGCGCCAACGAAAGGATGACAAGCAATCGCATGGGATTTCCGATACAGACCGGAGAAAGCCTAACCCGGTTTGCATTGGAACGGAACTAAGGTTTTCACATTATAACTCTTGGATCATGCCCAGCATGGCGGCGACCATATTGGTCAGGCGGATCAGGTCTCCGTCACGCGACAGGCGGTGATCGCCGTCCTTGACCAGGACGATCTCCACCTGTTCCGAGGCCAGGCAGTCGGCCAGACGCAACGCGGTTTGCCACGGCACGTCCTCGTCCTTTTGTCCCTGAATCAGCCAGACCGGGCAATGGATCTGGATCAGGTCGCGCAGCAGAAGATGATTGCGTCCATCCTCGATCAGCGAACGGTGAATGCGCCAGGGATTGTCCGGCTCATGGCAATTGGGCAGTTCCAGTTCGCCGGTTTCCATCAGGGTGCGGCGCTGTTCGAAGGTGAAGTCCTGCCACATGAGGTCTTCTGTGAAGTCGGGGGCGGCGGCGACGCCTACCAGTCCGGCCACCTTGTCCTTCATCTCCAGCGCGGCCAGCAAGGCGATCCAGCCGCCAAGGCTCGATCCCACCAGAATCTGCGGCCCCTTGGTCAGTTCCCCGATGACGGCCACGGCGTCGGCGGCCCAGCGCCCGATGGTGCCAAGGGCCACATCGCCCGACGATTTGCCATGGCCGAAATAGTCGAAGCGGAGGAAGGCACGGCCCTGGGCCTGGCACATCGCCTCCAGAGCCAGGGCCTTGCTCCCTTCCATATCGGAATGGAAGCCGTGCAGGAACACGACGCCGGGAGTCTTGCCTTCCAGCCTGCGGTAAGCGATTGTCGCATCGTCGGGGCGTGTTAGTATCCCGCCCCCTTCGGATATATGTCCTGTCTCGGAATTCTTGGTCATCGCTGTTCGGAAACCCATGGATCACGTTGCCCCCATCGAAGCGCCTTCGGCGGCCATTCGTCAACCGGTCGTCTTGCAGGTGCTGCCTGCCCTGGTCACCGGCGGCGTCGAGCGCGGTACGGTCGACATGGCCGTCGCCCTGGCCGAAGCCGGATGGAAGGCTCTGGTCGTCTCCGAGG
Organism: Paramagnetospirillum magnetotacticum MS-1; assembly: GCF_000829825.1. Taxonomy (NCBI): domain Bacteria; kingdom Pseudomonadati; phylum Pseudomonadota; class Alphaproteobacteria; order Rhodospirillales; family Magnetospirillaceae; genus Paramagnetospirillum; species Paramagnetospirillum magnetotacticum. The sequence goes on from NZ_JXSL01000030.1 coordinate 1,302,302, forward strand.
GCGGTCCCATGGTGCGTGAACTGACCCGCGCCGGGGCCGAGCACATCACCTTGCCCCTGGCCTCCAAAAATCCGCTGACCATCCGCGCCAATGCCCTGAAACTGGCCGATATCATCACCGCCCACGGGGTGGATATCGTCCATGCCCGGTCGCGCGCCCCGGCCTGGAGCGCCTGGATCGCCGCCCAGGCCACCGGGGCCCATTACCTCACCACCTTCCACGGGACCTATAATCTCGGCTGGTTCGGCTTGAAGCAGAAGTATAACGCCGTGATGACACGGGGCGAGAAGGTGATCGCCATCTCCGATTTCATCGCCGAACATGCGCGGCGCATTTACGGATTGGATGCTGACCGGGTCCGGGTGGTGCATCGCGGCATCGATATGACGCGCTTCGACCCCACCAGGGTCAGCCCCGAACGCATCATCCAGTTGGCCCAGAAATGGCGCCTGCCCGACGGTTATCAGGTCATCATGCTGCCCGGCCGTCTGACCCGCTGGAAGGGCCAAGCCGTGTTGATCGAGGCTCTGGCCCTGCTGGGCCGCCACGACGTGCGCTGCCTGCTGGTGGGTTCGGACCAAGGGCGGACCGGCTATCGCGAAGAGCTGGTGGAACTGATCAAGCGGCGCGACCTCACCGATGTGGTTCATCTGGTGGACGAGTGCAACGACATGCCCGCCGCCTATATGCTGACCGATGTGGTGGTTTCGGCCTCCACCGACCCGGAGGCCTTCGGCCGCATCGCCGTCGAGGGCCAGGCCATGGGCCGTCCGGTGATCGCCACCGCCCACGGCGCCACGGACGAGACGGTGCTGCCCGGCCGCACCGGCTGGCTGACCGCGCCCGGCGATCCGGCGGCGCTGGCCCAGGCCCTGGACCGCTTCCTGGCGCTTTCGCCCGAGGAGCGCGACCTGATGGCCCATGACGCCATGGATTTCGTGCGTTCCCGGTTCTCCAAGGAGAGCATGTGCGCCAGCACTCTCGGCGTCTATCGCGAGGTGCTGGGAATCTCCCAACCTGCTTCGGATGAATGAGAGGGCGGGATGGCGAGGTCTTGCCTGTCATCCCGAGGGAGCCTGCGACCGAAGGATCTCATCCTGGCAGAGCCTTCCCGGTGTCATGACGTCGGTTCAGGCGGAGATCCCTCGCTTGCGCTCGGGGTGACATGGTGAGTCTCTCCCGCATTCTGGTCATCAAGCTCGGCGCCTTGGGCGATTTCGTCCAGGCCATGGGCCCCTTCGCCGCCATCCGGGCTCATCACGCCTCGGCCCACATCACCTTGCTCACCACCCGGCCCTTCGCCGAACTGGCCGAGGCCTGCCCCTGGTTCGACGAGGTATGGCTGGACGAAAAGCCGCCCTTGTGGCGTCTGGACAAGGTGGCGGCCCTGGCCGCCCGTCTGCGGGGGGGGCGTTTCGAGCGGGTCTATGATCTTCAGACATCGGACCGCTCGTCCTGGTATTTCCGCCTGATGGGCAAAGGGGTGGAATGGTCGGGCATCGCCAAGGGCTGCTCGCATCTCCATGCCAATGCGCGGCGGGATTTCATGCACACCATCGAGCGCCAGCGCGAGCAGCTGGCCATGGCCGGTATCCCAAAGGTGCCGCCGCCCGATCTGGCCTGGGCCGAGGCCGTGCCGGGCCGTTTCGACATTCCTGGCCGTTTCGTGCTGCTGGTGCCTGGTGGCGCGCCACACCGTCCGGCAAAGCGCTGGCCGGTGGAACGTTTCGCGCGGTTGGCTCTGTGGCTGGTGGGACACGGCTTTACCCCGGTCCTGCTGGGGACCAACAAGGAGCGGTCCGAGATCGATTCCATCCGCGCCACCTGCCCGCAGGCGGTGGATCTGGCGGAGCAGACCAGCTTCCCCGATATCATCGCCCTGGCGCGCCGCGCCGAGGCGGCCTTGGGCAACGATACCGGCCCCATGCATCTGATCGTCGCGGGCGGATGCCCATCGGTGGTGCTGTTCTCCCATGATTCCGACCCGGCCCTTTGCGCGCCGCGCGGCAATGTCACGGTGTTGCGCCGTCCGTCGCTCGCCGAATTGGGCGAGACCGAGGTCGAGGTGGCCCTGGATGGGATGTTGCCCACGGCTTGACTTGGGGCCATTTGGCCGTAGAGTCCTCCCCCTGATTTGTTCCCAAAGCGTGAAAGAGAGCGTCATGGTCGCCATCACCCTGCCCGACGGCAAGGTCCGCCAATTTGATCATCCGGTGACGGGTCTGGACGTGGCCAAGGATATCGGCCCCGGTCTGGCCAAGGCGGCGCTGGCCATCACCATCGATGGCGAGATGAAGGATCTTGCCACGCTGATCACGCGCGACGTGAATCTGTCCATCATCACCGCCAAAAGCGGGGCCGACGCGCTGGAACTGCTGCGCCACGACGCCGCCCACGTCATGGCCGAGGCGGTCAAGGAGCTGTATCCCGAGACCCAGGTGACCATCGGCCCCTCCATCGAGAACGGCTTCTACTACGACTTCGCCCGTCCCACCCCCTTCACGCCCGACGATCTGGAGAAGATCGAAAAGCGCATGGCCGAGATCGTCGATCGCGACGAGGCCATCACGCGCGAGGAATGGGACCGCGACACGGCGGTGCAGTTCTTTCTGGATGCGGGAGAGACGTACAAGGCGGAGATCATCGCCTCCATTCCCGCCGACCAGAAGATCGGCCTTTACCGCCAGGGCAATTTCATCGATCTGTGCCGTGGCCCCCATCTGCCCAGCACCGCCAAGCTGGGCAAGGCCTTCAAGCTGATGAAGCTGGCCGGGGCCTATTGGCGCGGCGATTCCAGGAACGAGATGCTTCAGCGCATCTACGGCACCGCCTGGTTCGATAAGAAGGAGCTGGACGCCTATCTCCACATGCTGGAAGAGGCGGAAAAGCGCGACCACCGCCGCCTGGGCCGCGAGATGGAACTGTTCCATCAGCAGGAAGAGGCCGCCGGTTCGGTGTTCTGGCACAAGAAGGGCTGGACGCTCTATCGGGCCGTCGAGTCCTATATGCGCCGCCGTCTCGAGGCCAACGACTACCAGGAAGTGAAGACGCCGCAACTGGTGGACTTCTCCTTGTGGGAGGCGTCGGGCCACGCCGACAAGTTCTCCGAGTCCATGTTCACCATCAGGACCCAGGACGAGCGCCATCTGGCGGTCAAGCCCATGAACTGCCCCTGCCATGTGCAAATCTTCCGCCAGGGCATCAAGAGCTATCGCGATCTGCCGCTGCGCATGGCCGAGTTCGGCTCGTGTCACCGCTACGAGCCCTCGGGCGCGCTGCACGGCATCATGCGGGTCAGGGCCTTCACCCAGGACGACGCCCATATCTTCTGCACCGAGGACCAGATCACCTCGGAAACCATCGCTTTCTGCCAGTTGCTGAAGGAGGTCTACACCGATTTCGGCTTCACCGATGTCCGGGTCAAGTTCTCGGACCGTCCGGCCAAGCGGGCGGGCTCGGACGAGACCTGGGACAAGGCGGAATCCGCGCTGCTGGAGGCCTCCAAGGCCGCCGGTCTCGAGACCGTGCTCAATCCGGGCGAGGGCGCCTTCTATGGTCCCAAGCTGGAATTCGTGCTCAGAGACGCCATCGGCCGTGACTGGCAATGCGGCACGCTGCAGGTGGACTTCGTCCTGCCCGAACGCCTGGACGCGGCCTATGTGGCCGAGGACGGCGCCAAGAAGCGCCCCGTGATGCTGCACCGGGCCATCCTGGGTTCGTTCGAGCGCTTCCTCGGCATCCTGATCGAGAATTTCGCCGGGCGCTTCCCGGTGTGGCTGGCCCCCGTCCAGGTGGTGGTCGCCACCATCGTGTCCGAGGCAGACGTCTTCGCGACCGAGGTGGCGGCTACACTTAAGGCCGCCGGGATCCGGGTCGAGTTGGACTTGCGCAACGAAAAGATCAACTACAAGGTCCGCGAACACTCGGTGGCCAAGGTGCCGGTGATGCTGGTGGTGGGTAAGCGCGAGGCAGAAAGTCGCCAGGTCGCTATCCGCCGCTTAGGCAGCCAAAACCAAGAAATTGTTGCGCTGGATCAAGCAGTCGCTACACTTGCCGCAGAGGCGACCCCGCCCGCGTGACGGTGGGCGCCCATGGAACCGACGGCCCGGCCCCGCATTGAACGCGCCCGGGCACTAGGTGTACTCGAAACGATGGAGATTGTTCTATAGCTAGGCCCCCGATGCAGACGCCGCCCAAGAACGATGGGCCGCGCGTCAACCGCGAGATCGATGTGCGTTCCATCCGTTTGGTGGGCGCCGACGGAGAAATGATCGGAGTCGTGACCCTGCGCGAGGGTCTGGTGATGGCCGAGGAAGCCGGGCTCGACCTGGTCGAGGTCTCCCCCAACGCCGATCCGCCCGTCTGTAAGATACTGGACTTCGGAAAGTTCAAGTACGAAGACCAGAAGAAAAAGAATGCCGCCCGCAAGAAGCAGAAGGTGATCGAGGTCAAGGAGATCAAGCTCCGCCCGAACATCGATGACCACGACTACGGCGTCAAGATGCGCAGCATGCGCAAGTTCCTCGAGGAAGGCGACAAGGTGAAGGTCACTCTGCGCTTCCGCGGCCGCGAACTGGCGCACCAGGACCTGGGTATGAAGGTGCTGGAGAAGGTGCGCGACGACCTGGAAGATCTGGGCAAGGTCGAGCAGGTTCCCAAAATGGAAGGCCGTCAGATGGTCATGGTGATCTCGGCGAAGTAGGCTTCGCCGGGCTCTCCGACTTTAGTTTCCGCGCCCGCGTAAAGCGGGTTGCGGAGCGGAAGGCTTTACGCTATTTTCCGCGCCTCCCCACCGACCAGGGGATCAGCGACCCTGTGGAGGGGTGGCAGAGTGGTCGAATGCGCCGGTCTCGAAAACCGGTATGGGTGCAAGCTCATCGTGGGTTCGAATCCCACCCCCTCCGCCACTACTTCCAAAGAATAGATTCTCTGACGCATAGAGCCTTGGGCGAAAGCCCAAGGCTCTGCGCCGTTTTAGGCCAGTAGCTGTTGACCTTCTGGTCTTGTGGCTGCGCATTCTTAACCAATTTTCTCTTCTCTCCCGCCCTGTTTCTCTGGAAGCTGTTGACCGTCACCAAACGGTACGGGTTTTAAAGTTGCAAGTAATTCAAAGAGTTGCGGCGCCAAAAGCTGTTGACCTTTTCGCAGTTTTTGCTGGCGCCGGAAAGAGTCTGGGAGTGGAATCGGCGGTCAACAGCCGTCTTGGCGCCCCGCGGTGTCGCACGGGCCCAAGGGGACTTGCGCGCCAATCTCCCGTGCCGTGCCTGGATCGGCTCTGCTACTGTTCCACTCATGGATACCACCATCGCCACCATTACCGTGCAGCGCATCACCCCGATCAAGAATGCCGGCAAGCTTCTCGCCCTGGCTGATGTGGAGACCGTCATAGATGGCGTGGCCCTCGTCATCCACGGGGTTCAGGTAAGAGCCGATGGCGACAAGACGGAAATTGCCTTGCCGCGCTACCGTGCGCCCAATGGCGAATGGCAGACGGCGATCACCCTTCCGGAGGAAGTGCGAGAGCCTATGGCCAATGTCGTGATCGCCGGCGCCATTGAAATCGGCCTGTTGAAACAGCGGTAGACGAGGCAATGAGGTGCGGTTGTGGGGCGCGGAGAATCAAGCGCCGTGCTCTTACCACTCTCATCACCGCCGGTCCCATTCTACCGGCAGATCATCGCCGTTACGCCGCGCGGGCGAGACGCTGCCTGACTTCCCTGACGAGGGTCCGCACATGATCGACGGAAAGGCGATCCCGCAGCAGAAAGGCATGCATGGTTGGATCGTCGAGGAGATCGTCCAGCGACGGCTCCCATATCCACCGATCAAGCCCGAAGTCTTGCGCCCGCATTTGCCCCTCCCAAGGTCTGCTATTCTCGACGACGCCTGATGTCTACACTGCATCCGTCCGCTCGTCCGTGAACAATTGCATACAACGACCACCCAGCCGGCAAAGGCAGGATGGCCAATCACAATTCAGTTTTCGGCCTTCGGCACGGACCCCAGACGCTGCAGAAACTCAGGCTCGTCATAATCGCCCATTTCAGGATCGGCGGTCTGCCGGACGACATCCACGCCGGCAACGCTGCCACCCTCCATCATGCGGCTGGCGCGTTGCAGGGCCTGTGGTTCGGTCTTGTAGGAAATGGGGGGCTGAGGTTTCAGTCCACCCCTTTTGCCGAGGATGTACGGCTGGCAGATGAACAAGGTTTCGAGGGCCATGGCGGTATTCCTGCGGCAAGGGCGACCACCGCAGGGTGTTTCTATTTCGTTCTTTTGTCAATATGCATGGTCCCGCCGGGATTCATACGCCCGGTCACCGCGCCGCCATCCCGAATCTTTCCCGCTGCCGGTGCCATTCCACCGGCATGTCGTCCATCAGATCGGCCAGTTGAAGGGTGCGCGGCTGGCGGCCGTCGAGGATGGTTTCGACGATGTCGGGGGCCAGCAAGGTCAGGCGGTAGATTCGGGTCATGTAGGATGGACTGATCTTCTCGGCTTCAGACAATTCGTTCAGGGATGCCACCTGCCCGGATTCCAGCATGCGTTTCCAGCGATGGGCGCGGGCCAACGCCTTCAGCAGCGTGTCGTCGGGGGTGGGTTTGGCGCGTACCGGAACGCCTTCGCCCTCCGGCACGATCACCAGTTTGCGGCCACCATATCGCCGCAGGGTCAGCGGCACGCGGATGGTCAGGGTGTCGATCCGGATGCCGGCGGTCATGCCGCGCTCCTGTCGCCGGTCTGGGCGGTGATGTCGGCGATGACGCTGGCCAGTCCCTCGGCGCGGAGGCGGACCTCGGCGCCGTCTGGGGCGATGGCCACTTTCTCGACCAGAAGCTGGAGGATACGGGCCTGTTCGGCCGGGAACAACTCGTCCCAGAGTACCTCGAAGCGGTCGAGTGCCACATGCAGATCGGCGGGCGCCATGGACGGGGCCATCCGTTCGGCCCGCGCCCGGATCTCGGGGGCGCGCAACAATGCCCGGACTTGTCCGATGACGGCCGCCTCGATCTCACCGGCGGCGATGCTGCGTACCGGGCAGGACTCGTGGCCGGAATGGATCGCCTTCATGCAGGTATAGTAGCGGTACAGCCGCCCCTTCTTGCGGGTCGAGCTCGGCGTCATGGCCCGACCGCAATGGGCGCAGTGGATCAGCCCCTTCAGCGGCGCCGGGGTCGAGGATCGCACCGCGTTGGCCCGCTTCCGAGGCGCATTGTCGGTCTTCACCGCCACCACCTTGTCCCAGGTGGCGCGGTCGATGATGGCGGGATGCTCGCCAGCATGGGCTTCGCCCTTGTGGACCGCCTCGCCGAGATAGACCCGGTTGTCGAGCAGCTTGTAGAGGAAGTTCTTGGTGATAGGCATGCCATCGCGGGTCTTGCCGTCCTGGGTGGTCCAGGACTTGGTATGGTGGCCTGCGGCGTTCAACTCCTTCACCAGCAGGGTGGCGGAGCCGAGTTTGAGGAAGCGGTCGAAGATGTGGCGGACCAGATCTGCCTCGGGCTGGTTGACCACCAGCTTGCGGGCGACCACATCGTAGCCGAGCGGCGGCACCCCGCCCATCCACATGCCCTTGCGGCGCGAGGCGGCGAATTTGTCGCGGATGCGTTCGCCGATCACTTCCCGCTCGAACTGGGCGAAGCTGAGCAGGATGTTGAGCGTGAGCCGCCCCATGGAGGTGGTGGTGTTGAACGACTGCGTCACCGAGACGAAGGTGACGGCGTTGCGGTCGAACACCTCGACCAGCTTGGAGAAATCCATCAACGAGCGGCTCAAGCGGTCGATCTTGTAGACCACCACCACATCGATCAGGCCGGACTCGATGTCGGCCAGCAGGCGCTTCAGCGCAGGGCGTTCCAGGTTGCCGCCGGAGAAACCGCCGTCATCGTAATGGTCGGGCACCGGCACCCAGCCCTCGGCCTTCTGGCTGGCGATGTAGGCCTCGCAGGATTCCCGCTGGGCGTCGAGGCTGTTGAATTCCATCTCAAGGCCCTCTTCCGAGGACTTGCGGGTATAGATGGCGCAGCGGACCTTGCGGATGGGTTTGGGCGGGGTCATCGGGCGGCCTCCAGCTTGCCATGCTTGCGCAACCCGAAGAACAGCGGCCCATTCCAGCGGGTGCCGGTGATGGCGCGCGCCACCGCCGACAGGCTCTGGTAGCGGCGGCCCTGCCATTCGAAGCCGTCGGCCAGGGCGGTCACTTCCTGCAGCACGCCCTGCCATTCCCGTATCAGCTTGGTGCCGACGATGGGGGCGGTCATGTCCTTGGGCTTCGGCTTCTTCTTGCCGTCCAGCTCATCGACCAGATCGTCGAGGCGGCGTTCGGCCTGCATCGATAATCCGCCGAAGGCCAGTTCCTGGATTCGGTAAGCCAGTCGTTTGACCAGGAAGGTGCGGTTGTAGGGCGGCGGCTCGGTGCCGGTCAGCTCCCGCCACATGGCCTTCAATTTGGGCGTCGGCAAGGTCGGCAATTCGGCCACCTGGGTGAGGATCGCGGTCGTCATGGGCGGGAGTTCCTTCGTTTGTTCTCCACGCCATACACGCTCCGGCTGGCGGTGAAGTCGACGGAACTGTCTCCGCTGTCAGCAGATAAACGGCTGGACTTCCGCGCCATCAGGCGCATGGCCCCGGTCGCCAGAATCTCGGCGATTTCGTCGAGGCGCTCGGCGGCGGTCATGTGGTCGGGATGAAGGGCAATGGACATGGGCGCACCCACAAGAGAACGTTTTCTGATTGTTCTCTTATGGCGCAGTCGCACGTATTAGGTCTAATCCGAATTTCAGGACAGATTCCGCGCAAACCAGACGATACGGCCGATGATGCGGATCTCCTCGCCGCTGCGGTCGTAGGGGGAATAGCGGCTGTTGTCGGAGATGATGCGGACAGAGGGGATTTCGCCTCCGGCAAGGCGCTCCAGCCGCTTGGCGACCAGCCCGAACCCGTCGTGCAGAACGAAGATGCCGGTGGGGTTGGGGATGGTCTGGGTGGTGTCGAGCATCACCACGTCACCGCCAAGCAGGGTCGGCTCCATGCTGTCGCCGCGCACACGGATGAGCCTCAACCCTGCCGGCCTGAGACGCAGGACGCCACGCAGCCAGGACTTCGGAAAGTGCCAGGGAGCGCCTTCTTCCTCGCTTTCCGCCACGGCCCCGCCTCCCATGTCGGCCTCGACGTCGACGAACGGTACAGCGACGTAATCGCGCCTGGACGGGGTGGTGACGGCTGGAGCCTGTTTACCGTCCTCGTCATAGAGCAGGGCCTCGATCGGCATCTGGAGAACGGCGGCGACGCGGGTGAGCTTCTCGCTGGAAGGGTCGGCGGAACGACCGCGCAGGATGTCGTAGACGAAAGAGCGGCCGACGCCGGCGGCCTCGGCCACATGCAGGGGCCGTAACTCCAGTTCCTTCATCCGCGCACGCATGCGGTCGGCCAGGGTCGTGGTCATGGAGTCTCCTCGGGTTTGTGCGGGACCATAAAATAGGATTCGTCCTAACTGTGTCAAGCTTGATAGATTTCCCTCAATCGAAACAGAGGGGGACCGAATGGACACCTGCAAAGCCGATATCGCCGACCACGTCAGCACCTTCATCGCCGATGTCCAGCGAGAGGTCGATGACTGGCTGGCGGAAACGGGGACCGCGCCGACCATGTTCTGCAAGAAGGCGGTCAACGATCCCAACCTGCTGCGCCATATCGAGCAGGGCCGCCGCCGACTGACCTTCGCCATGGCGGTCCGCCTGCGCGATTACCTTGCCGAACAAAAGCACAACACTGACGGTGCCGGTTGCCGGAGGATCGCTCAATGACCATCCCCAACCGCCCCAGCCTCGGCGATCTGTTCGGCATGCCGGTCGGTGATGTCGCCACCCTGCCGGCCGAGATGCTGGCCATGCTCCAGGAGGAGGTCGACGAGTCCCTGCGTCGGGCCAAGGCCGTCAAGGACCGGCTCGATGGAGCGCTGGACAGGAAATACGGCACCATCGCCGCCGAGTTGCGGAGCCGCGAGGGCAAGGACACCGGCACGGTGCGTTTCGATGATGGCGCCGTCACCGTGGCGGTTGATCTGCCCAAGAAGGTGGACTGGGATCAGGAGCAACTGGCGGCCACCGTCGAACGCATCCGCGCCGCCGGTGACGATCCGGCCGAATACGTCGATCTCGCCTTCAAGGTGCCGGAGCGAAAATACGCCGCCTGGCCAGCCCACATCCGAACTGCCTTCCAGGCCGCCCGCACGGTGAAGACCGGCAAGCCCAGCTTCGTGCTGAAACCCATCGCCCCCTGAGACAACGACGGGGCAGCCCGTACCGCAAGGGCGGGCAGGTATCCCTTCGGCGCCCGGTCAAAGCCCCGTCGTCCCCGCTCTGAATTGGAGAATCTCCCCATGGCCATTCGCATCATCACTGCCGATGAACGCCTTTCGTCCGCCGGCAATAAAACCTCGGTGGCCATCTTCGGCCCGCCTGGTTGTGGCAAGACCTCGCTGCTGAAAACCCTGCCGCCCGGCCAGACCGTCTGCCTCGACCTGGAGGCCGGCATGAAGTCGGTGCAGGACTGGCCCGGCGCCAGCATTCCGGTGCGCAGCTTCGGCGACTTCCGCGATCTGGTGGTGCTGATCGGCGGCCCCGATCCGGCGGTCGATCCCAACGCCTTCTACAGCGCCCAGCACCACCAGCATGTGCGCTCGCTCTATGCCGGATCGGGAGTCGAGGAATTCCTCGCCACCATGCCGGTGATCTTCGTCGATTCCATCACCGACCTCACTCGCCAGGCCATGGCCTTCGCCAAGCAGCAACCCGAGGCATTTTCGGATCGCACCGGCAAGCCCGATATCCGTGGCGCCTATGGCCTGCTGGGCCGCGAAGTGATCCAGGCGCTGAAGCACCTGCAGCATGCCCCCGGCAAGACGGTGATCTTCGTCGGCGTGCTGGAAAAGGTCACCGACGAGTTCAACGCTACCAGTTGGCAGCCGCAGATGGAGGGATCGAAGGCGGGGCGCGAACTGCCCGGCATCGTCGATCAGGTCATCTCCATGCACCTGTTCTCCCAGGATGCCGAGGGCAACTGGCTGCTGGACGAAAAGGCGACCGAGCGCCGCCTCGTTTGCCGCTCCGGCAATCCCTACGGCCTGCCTGCCAAGGACCGCTCCGGCCGCCTGGAGGTGACCGAGGCCCCCGATCTCGGCGCCTTGCTGGCCAAGATCAACCGTATCCCCGCCTGACCGAGAGGAGATTTCCCCATGACCTACGATTTTAACGATGCCCAACCCCAGATGATGCCCCAGGGAGAAGTGATCCCCGATGGCACCTTCGCCAAGATCCGCATGACCATCCGCCCCGGCGGCACCAACGGCTCGGCCCCCATGGATGCCGGCCTGCTCAAGGCCTCGGCGGACAGCGACGCCAAAATGCTCGATTGCGAATTCACCGTGGTCGAGGGGCGGTTCGTGCGCCGCAAATTCTGGCAGAACTTCACCGTCTCGGGCGGCAAGCTGGACGACAAGGGCCAGAGCAAGGGCTGGAACATCTCGAAGGCATCATTCCGCGCCATGGTCGACAGCGCGCTGGGCCTCAACCCCAAGGATATGAGCGAGGCGGCCAAGGCCAAGCGGGTGATCCAGGGCTTGAAACAATTGGACGGCATCGTCTTCGTCGCCCGCATCATGGTTGAGCCTCCCTCCGATCCCAAATTCCGCGCCAGGAACAAGCTGGCCAATGTAGTGCTGCCAGGAGAGCCGCAATTCGACGCGGTGATGCGGGGCGAAGAGGTCGAACCCGATCCGGTTGATGCCAAGCCGCAGAAGTCGGCTTCGGGCACGGTGGCGCAGAACGCCCCCGCCTGGGCGGCCGATGCGGCTCCGGCGCCTTCATCCTCGGCTGGCGCGCAACAGCCGGGTGGTGCGTCGTGGACTCAGCAGCCCCCGGCGGCGGCCCCGCCGCAGGCCTCACCGCAGCCGGCGGCCAACGGCCCGGCTTGGCTCAATGGCTGAGGGAGATGCCGCTCGTCCTCGGGCGGGCGGCCCCACCATGACCGATGATGAATGGCAGGCGCATACGACGCGCCAAGCGGCAAAGGCGATCGGCGAATGGCTCGAAGCCCGAGGAAAACTGCACCAGCCCATAAGGGCGCTGGCCATGTGGGAGCTGGAGGCCATGGCCTCCAACGCCATCGGCAGCTTCATCGTGCTGGCCTCGCAGCGGATCAAGGCGGAGCCCGATCAGCACCCGGAGCTGACCCTGCTCTTGCTGGGGTAGCGGTCTGCTCCATCTGCGGCCGCGAGGCCAGGGGCTTCGGCTACGTCCACCGCCTGCGCCACGACGACTTTCCCCATTACGGATTCTGCTCTCGCCCCTGCCAACAGGCTGGCGCCGAGATCGCCCGACGGAGCAACGGCATGATCGACAAGACCGCCCGAGAAACCCAGGCCATCAAGGATGCCCGGCGTCCCTTCGCCGAGACCCTGACCGCCCTGGGCCTGATGGAGCATTTCTATAACCGCTCCGCCGCCGACATCGACCGGCTGATCGAGGCGGCCGTCACCGGCTATGTCGAGTCCATGCAGCGGCAGGCGGGCGTCAAGGAACGCTCCGGCCTGCCGTTCGACGACGAAATCCCATTTTAGGGAGCCGATCATGCTCGACCTGAATCATGGCTCCGGCTGCCAATACCAGAGGCCGGCTCGCGATCCCGGCATCACCATGGCGATCAACGCCGCCATCGATGCCGCCCTGGTGTCCCGCAACCGGGCACAGGCCGCCCGCCAGTATGTCAGCACCTCTGGATTGGGGCGCGAATGCCCGCGCCAGATCCAGTACGACTATCTCGCCATCCCCAAGGACGACGGGCGGGATTTCGAACCCAAGACGCTCCGCATCTTCGAAGCCGGACACCGCGGTGAAGACGTGGTGGCGGCTTGGCTGCGGGCTGCGGGGTTCGATCTACGCACCGAGCGCCGTGATGGGCGGCAGTTCGGGTTCTCGGCGCTGGGCGGACGCTTCAAGGGCCATATCGACGGCTGCCTGGTCGGCGGCCCGGTAACCATGGCCTATCCAGCATTATGGGAAAACAAGGCCCTCGGCGTTTCCTCGTGGAAGGACGTGGTCAAGCGCGGCGTGGTGCTGTCCAAGCCGGTCTATGCCGCCCAGCTTGCCCTCTATCAGGCCTATATGGATCTGCCGGCCCCGGCGCTGTTTACCGCGCTCAACCGCGACACCTGGGAAATCCACTGCGAGCTGGTGCCGTTCGACGCCGCCCTAGCCCAGATCATGAGCGACCGCGCCGTCCAGGTGGTGCAGGCCAGCGACGCCCAGGAGCTGCTGCCCCGCGCGGTCGCCGAACGCAGCTCGGTGGTCTGCCGCGGCGGCAAGACCAGCGGCGGCTGGCATTCATCCTGCTCGTGGCAGGATCGCTGCTGGGGAGATGCACGATGACGACGAAACATCGCCCCTTGAGCTACGAGATCCTCCAGATTCGCGAGACCGGCGGCCCCCGCACCATCGCCCGGATCTGGTGCGCCGCGTGCGGCGACACCCTCGATCTCACCCTCACCGCGAATCGTCACGCCGACAACGTCGAGCGGCGGGCCAAGGCCAAAGGGTGGGACTGCGACAAGAACCGCGCCAGCCGCACCATCTGCCCCGACTGCAAGGCGGCTCCTCCCGCGAGAATCAAGCCGGCCATGCCCATCGTACCGAAAGCCTGTCGATCCGCCACCGCGGCGAAACCCGCCATCCCCGCCATCCCCGCCATCCCAACCGCCAATAAGGAGCCCCCGATGACCGCCATCACCCCTGCCGTCCGCCCCGCCACCCCCGACGAGCGCATGCGCATCCGCCACAAGCTGGACGGGGTGTTCGACGATGCCAAGGGCATGTACCTGGATGGCTATTCCGATCAGCGTGTCGCCGAGGAATTGAAGCTGCCGCGCAAGATGATCGAGCAGATCCGGGAAGCCGCCTACGGTCCCATCCGCACCGATCCCGAGATCGAGCAACTGCGCACCGACATCGCCGCCCTGATCGCCATGGCCTCCACCCTGACCAATCGGTTGGCCGAGGTCGAGAAACGCTTCCAGGCCCGGTGACGATGATGGGCGACATCACCCCGTCCGACACGCAAGCCCAGGCCATCGCCGCCATCCGTGACTGGTTTCAGACCCGCACCGACGAACAGCAGGTGTTCCGGCTGTTCGGCTTTGCCGGGACCGGCAAGTCCACCGTGCTGAAATTCGCCCTCGACGATCTGGGCCTCAGCCCCCATGCCGAGGATCGTCCCGGTGTGGTCACCGCCACCTTCACCGGCAAGGCCGCCCTGGTGCTGCGCCGCAAGGGAACTCCGGCGCGGACCATCCATAGCCTGATCTACAGCGTCATCGAGGCCACCGATGAGGAGATCGAGGAAGCGGGCAAGCGCATCGCCCAGGCGGAAATCGACGCCCGCCATCTCACCGGCTTCGACCGTACCGCCGCCGAGGCCGCCATCGAGGCCATGCGCCAGACGTTGCGTGACATGAAGAAGCCGCGCTTCGCCCTCAATCCCGACAGCCCCGCCGCCAGCGCCAAGCTGATCGTCTTGGACGAGGTGTCCATGGTCGGAGACGAGATGGCCCGCGACCTGATGAGCTTCGGTCGCCCCATCCTGGTGCTGGGCGATCCCGGCCAGTTGCCGCCAATCAAGGGCGAGGGCGCCTTCACCCAACAGGCCCCCGACATCATGCTGACCGAGATCCACCGCCAGGCCGCCGAGAGCGCCATCATCCGTCTCGCCACCATGGCGCGTGAAGGCCGCCCCATTGGCTTCGGCCAATACGACGATCATGCCTGGAAAATGCGCATGGCCGACGTCACCCCCGATCAGGCCCTGCGCGGCGGTCAGGTCATCTGCGGCAAGAACGCCACCCGGTTCCAGCTCAACAATGCCCTTCGCCGCGCCGCTGGGTTCGGGGGAACATTCCTGCCCACCGGCCCGAGCGAAAAGATCATCTGCCTCAAGAATCAGTCCGACCTCGGCCTGATCAACGGCATGTTCCTGTCATTGGCCGATATCGCCGACGAGGGCAGTCAGTATTTCTCGGCGGTGGTCACCGACGAAGATGGCACTCATGTCGGGCCGCCGGCCAGGAACGGTCGCCCAGGGCGGCTCAGGATCTACAAGGGCCATTTCGAGGACCATGTCGCTCTCGACCCGAATCGCCATGACCGCGATTGGCGCGACAAGAAGAAGCTGACCGAGGCTACCTTCGGTTGGGCCATCACCTGCCACAAGGCGCAAGGCTCCCAATGGGAGAACGTTGTCGTCTGGGACGACGGTCTGGGGCGAAGCGAGCAGGACCGCCGCCGCTGGCTGTACACCGCCATTACTCGTGCAGAAAGGGGGCTGGTGATACTCGCATGATCGACCTCAACGACGTCTGGCAACCGCCTGCCCGTTTTGATCTGCCCGAAATCCGGGGTCGCCTCGCCGCCACGGCACCGGACTGGCTGCCCGGCCTGTTTCCGCACGGTCTCCTGTCCCCGGATCGCCGGACGCTGCGCTGTGCCGATCTGGCGGGGCGGTCGCCGCGTAAGGAGGGCTCGTGCATCATCCATCTTGCCGGCCACCACGCCGGTTGGGGCTTCGACCATGCTACCGGCGAGAGCGCCGGCCCCATCGATCTGATCCACCACGCCACCGGTCTCGCCGACCGCGAGCTGTTCGAGGAAGCCGCCCGGCTGGCGCGGCTGGATATGCCGGCGGTCACCCGCCCCATGGCAGCGAAGCCGACCCACGACCTGGAGATCGCCCGCATCATCGGTGGCAGCGTGCCGCTGGCCGGTACCATCGGCGAGATCTACCTGAAGGGGCGCGGCATCGGCGATCCCCGCTCGCCCGACCTGCTGTTCCACGATGACCTTCCAGATTTCGAGGGGCGGCGCGGCTGGCCGGGCCTGGTGGGCATCGTCCGTGACGGTGCCGGCAACCCCGTCGGCGGCATCCACCGCACCTTCCTGCTCGACGGCGGCAGCGGCAAGGCGCCACCGGGCAAGAAGATGCTGGGATCGGTGGCCGGCGGTTCCGTCCGCCTGTCGCCGATTCCCGCCGATGGACATCTCGGCATCGGCGAGGGCATTGAGACCGCGCTGTCGGCCTGGGCCATCTTCGGCATCCCCACCTGGGCGGCACTGTCGGCGGGCAACCTGCGCGACTGGCAGTGGCCCGAGGGCATCCGGCGCGTCACCATCTTCGCCGATGCCGGTGATGCTGGCATGCAGGCTGCCGCCGCCCTGGCCGACCGTCTCAACGCGGCCGGCATCCCGTCCACCATCGTGTCGCCCCTGCACGGCGACGACTTCAACGACGATCTCGGCAAGGGCGCGGTCGCCGCACATTATAATGTGCATCCCGCTGTCGAGGAGGCACCGCCCACCTTCGAGAGCATGATGGCGCAGGTGGAAACTTTGTCGGATGGGGACGCCATAGCCCTGGGCCGCCTCTATGCCCAGATCGCCACCGGCAATATGGAGATATTCCAGCAGGACAAGCTGTTCGCCGCCATCAAGAAGCAAGCCAACATCAACATCCCCACATCGCGGCGACAGGTGGCCGCCCTGCGGAAGACGCTGGATGCGGCGGCGGCGGATCACGAGGCCGACGATGTCAGCTTCGACGACGAAGTGCGGCAGATGGCCACCGCCTATCCGTTGCCCCGAGCCGAGGGCGTCGATCTGCGCCTGTGCCGCTCGTCCCGTTCCGGCGAGATCATGGTTCACCGCAACATGGGCAGCGGCAAGGATGGCCGAACCGTGTGGCAGCCGGTCGCCAGCCCCTTCGGCATTCCCTCCCGGCTGCGCTATCTCGACCAGGACGACGCCTACGGTTTGCGGATGGTCATCCGCGATATGCATGGAAATCCTCGAGTGGTGGACTTTCCCCGTTCGGCCATCGCCCAGCAAGGGGCGCAGGAAATCCGCTCCGCCCTTTATGCCGCCGGTCTGCGCACCTGCGCCGACGGCGATCAGGTCGCCGTCATGCTGCTGAAGGCCGTCAATCCTCAGGCAGAGACCCTGGTGGTCAGCCGTCCTGGCTGGCATCGGCTGGAAGGCCACGATCATCCGGTGTTCGTCACCCCGGCGGGACAGGCCATCGGCGATGCCTCGGCGCTGGAACTGGCCGCCAACGCCCGCTGCGAATCTGTCCGCGGTACTCTCGACGGCTGGAAGGCGGCAGTGGCGGCAGCGGCCTCGGTCCAGGGCTGTCCGCATTTTCTGCTGGGCGTCCTGGCCGGGTTCTCAGGCGTGGTGCAATCGCTGGCCGGGCTAGACAGTTGCGGCCTCAATCTCAGCGGCCTGTCTTCCAGCGGCAAGACCACGGCGCAGAAGCTGGCGGTGTCCGCCTGGACCTCCACCGGAATTGGTGCCGGCCTGCTGCAATCCATGCGCTCGACCGAGAATGCCGTGGAAGTCATCGCTCAGGCCGCCAGCGGCACCGTCCTCGCCCTGGACGAACTGGCCCATGTGGACGGCCGCACCATCGCCAAGCTGATCTATGCCATTGCCGGCGGCCAGGGCAAGGCGCGCATGACCGCGGGCGCCATGCTCAAGCAGCGCTACGCATGGTCCACCTACGCCCTGCTGTCCAGCGAATGCTCCCTGGAGGAAAAGGTCCGGGCCGACGGCGGTGCCTGGATCGCTGGCATGGCGGTGCGCATAGTCGACGTGGATGTCACCGACGTGGATCGCACCGTACCGGCCTCCACGTTGCGGGCCATTGCAGGGATCGACGACCATCATGGCCATGCGGGACCGGCCTTCGTCGAACAGATCATCGCCATCGGCCTGCACCAGACGCCCGATGTGCTGCGCGAGCGCATCCTGGCCGAAGCCCGGAACCTCGCCGGTGACACCACAGATTCCGCCCGCATCCGCGCCGCCACCTGTCTGGCCCTGCCGCTGGTGGCCGGGCAACTGGCGCAGGAATTTGGCCTGCTGCCATCCTTCATCGACATAGAGACACCAGCGCGCTGGGCATGGACGCGATTCCAGAAATCCTCGGACGCCGAGGCCCTGACTCCCGGCGATCAGGTCATCTCCATGCTGCGGGCCTGGATCGCCGAACGCTGGGACGTCACCATCAAGGCGGTCGACGCGGGTGATTACAGCTTCGACCGTAAAGCCAACAATCGCGAGGCCGTCGCCTGGTACGACCGCGACGCCATTTACATCCCCGCCCACCGTCTGCGCGAGGCGGCGGGCGAAACCCTGAAGGCGGCGCAGATCAGCAAGATCCTGACCGACCGTGACATGCTGGCCCGCCGTGGCGACGAAAAACGGGCGGCCATCCGCTACATCCCCGGCATCGGGCGTATCGACGCCTATGCGCTCAGGCGTTCCGAACTCGGCCGCAGCGGACGCCGGATCGACGAAGACGACGATCTGTAAGGCTCAGCCCCCCGCCTGCCGCTGCAGGGCCGCACGATATCCCTGCCAGACCATCCGTGCCGCCGCGACAGCCTCCTCACAGGCACCTCTCCTCGCCAGATAGAGCTTCAGGTCCGGCCACGACTGCACGTCGGGGAAGCGCGGATCACGCCGTGCGTCCTCGACGAAATCCCCCTGGGGATTATCCCTGCACTGCCTGCCCGCAATATATTCCCGAAAGGTCATGGGCCACTCCGCCATCAAGGAGTGGCCACTGTGGCCACTCGCGCCAACGCAATCAACTGCGTGGCTGATGAAAAAACCCATCGGTGAGCCAACCCGGCCAGGCTCTGGGCCATCGCCGTGACCACTGGTGGCCACCGGAACTGTCCAGTGGCCACTCAGCCATCCTCAGGTGGCCACTAAATTCACATTATAAATCAATGCATTGCGCAGGTTGTGACCACAGTGGCCACTGTGGCCACCTCGTCGGGGTGGAGTCTGGGGATGGAGAAAATTTTTTCATTCCCTCGGTCCACCCCAGAAATTTTTTTGGATCGCGTGTCGAGGCTATTGTCGGCGGAAAAGGTGGCCACAGTGGCCACAACCTTACTTACTTATTGTTTTTAAAGAAGAAAAGCAGTGGCCACCTGCCTTGAACGAGTGGCCACTCGGTGGCCACTGGTGGCCACACGCAAAAGGACATGGCAATTCGGTTTGAACCGCAATCCCGCACTCCATAAAGTGCCCATCGACCAAAGCCGGAGGCCCACAGATTCGTGAGCCTTCACCATGACCACCATTCTTGCCCTTGATCTGGGCTCCACCACCGGCTGGGCCATGCGCCTTGCCGACGGTATCATTGTCTCCGGCACCATGGAGTTCCGCCCCGGCCGATTCGAGGGGGGTGGAATGAGATTCCTGCGCTTCCGATCCTGGCTCGATCACCTCGAAGCCGGTGCCAAGGGCATCGGCACGGTCTATTTCGAAGAAGTACGCCGCCACGCCGGCACCGACGCCGCCCACCTCTATGGCGGCTTCGTCGCCCATCTCGCCGCCTGGTGCGAGCTCAAGCACATTCCCTATCAGGGCGTTCCGGTCGGCACCATCAAACGCCACGCCACCGGCAAGAGCAATGCCGGCAAGGACGCGGTGATCGCCGCCATGCGATCCCGTGGCTTCAATCCCGAAGACGACAACGAGGCCGACGCCCTGGCCATCCTGTCCTGGGCCATCGACACCGAAGGAGGTGTGCGATGAACTGGCACCCTCCCGGCTTCGGTGGCACCCGCCGCGATCCTGAGCAGGTCAAGCGGGAAGGCTGGCAAGAGCGTGGCGTCCTGGTCATTGCCGAAGACGATCAGCGTCTTACCTGGCCCGAGCGTGAACTGATCCGCCAGTTGGGCGCCAAGCTCTACGGTGCCCGTCCCACCGAGGAGACCTCCCATGACTGAAATCAACTGGACGCCCTCCCTGGTCGAAGACCGCCTTGCCGAAGCCGCCGACACTCTGCGCCGCCTGCCTGAAACCAGAGTTCAGGGGCATGCCAGCATTTGGCCGCCCTATGTGCAGGAATGCTTGGAATCCACCGAGGTGAAGCTACGCCGTCCGCCACCCTCCGCCGCCGCCATCACCCGCATGGACGAATCCTTGCCCTGGTTGCGCCACCTCGATCCCACCGACGCCAAGATCATCTGGCTGCGGGCCACCAACGCGCCATGGAAAGTGATCTGCTGGCAGGTCGGCATGACGCGGGCGACCGCTCACCGGCACTGGCTGTTCGCGCTGTGCGTCATGGCCTGGAAGCTGAACGGCAAGCGCATCCCTCGTCACATTTCCAAGGTAGATCTGATCGCCCGCACCAAGGCGGCGGAGGAAAGCGAAAAGTGTATCGATACATCGCAGGGCGCGACAGTGATGGCCAGTCTGGGGTAGATGTAAGTCCAGGCTCGCGGAAAGGGCGGCGGCAACGATCACTAAATGATCCGCCGCCCGAAGCGGGCGAAAGATTAGAACACCGTACCGTGGAGAATTGGTTCCTCCCCGGCATCTTCCGCTATGCGGGGGGCATCAGCGCCCGATTTCGCTAGCGACAGCCCGAAAATCTGGGTTTCCACTTAGGTTTCCAGTTTCCAGCCCAAAGGCGCGTTTGTCCAAGGACAGCGCGCCTTTCGCATTTCCGGGGGACTGGAAACCAGGGTGGAAATCACCCCTGGAAACCTGACCGGGTTTCCACCTGCCGGTTTCCAGTTTCCACCAGCCCAGGTTTCCACCTCCATGCAGTCTGCTCTCCCCGAGCCGGTATCCCCGGCCATCGGCGTGATATCGCGCGCCTTGGCCGCCGAAGGGCTGGTCTATGGCAGCGTGTGCAGTGGGATAGAAGCTGCGACGGTCGCCTGGGAACCCCTGGGCTGGCGTCCGGCATTCTTCGCTGAGATCGAACCGTTCCCCAGCGCCGTGCTCGCCCACCACTACCCTCATGTTCCCAATCTGGGCGACATGACCGCCATCGACGGTCAGGCATGGCGGGGCAAGATCGACGTGCTGGTGGGCGGCACACCCTGTCAGGCGTTCTCGGTGGCGGGCCTGCGCAAGTCGCTGGGCGATGAGCGCGGCAACCTTGCTCTCAAATTCGTGGAACTCGCCGATGCCATCGACCCAGCTTGGATTGTTTGGGAGAACGTCCCCGGCGTCCTGTCCACCCGCGACAACGCCTTCGGATGTCTTCTGGGTGGATTGGCCGGCGAAGATGGTCCGTTGCTCCCACCAGGGGGAAAGTGGACGGACGCTGGTGTTGTGTTTGGACCCACGCGCACAGTCGCGTGGCGCGTCCTCGACGCCCAATATTTCGGCTTGGCCCAACGCCGCCGCCGTGTGTTCGTTGTGGCAGGTCCTCGAGACCGGGCCGATCCCGTCGCGGTACTTTCTGAGCGCCAAGGCGTGCGCCGGGATCATCCGCCGAGCCGAGAAGCGGGGCAAGGCATTGCCCCGACAATTAGCGCACGCACTCGCGGCGGTGGCGGGCTCGGCACCGATTTCGACATCGACGGCGGACTGATCGCCGAAGCCTTCGGCGGCAACAACACCTCCGGTCCCATCGAAGTGGCCACCGCGCTGAATGCCTGTTCGTCCGCCAGTGGCCGGATGGATTTCGAGAGCGAGACCTTCGTCGCCACCACCTTGCGGGCTCGCGATCTGTCCCGTGGCGTCGATAGCGACTGCACCGACACGCTGATTGCCCATTCCCTTCGCGGCGAAGGCTTTGACGCCTCGGAAGATGGCACCGGACGTGGCACGCCGCTGGTCCCGGTATCCATCGCCATCCCGATCCAGGAGGCCGGTGCCCGCACAGGAATCAGCACCACCGACCCTCGCGCCGGTATGGGTGTAGGCAGTGACGGCGACCCGATGTTCACGTTGCAGGCGGGCAAGCAGCATGCGGTGGCGTTCAATCTGCGCGGCCGGGACGGCGGGGCGCAGGCCGAGCTTGATGCCGACAACCTCGCCAGCCTCCGGGCGGCCAGCGGCGGATCAAGCCGCAGCTACGTGGCCTTCGCCCAGAATCAGCGGGACGAGGTTCGCCCTCTGGACGTTGCCGGTGCCCTGGCCGCCGAGCCTGGGACCAAACAGCAGACCTATGTCGCCTTCGATTGTAAGGCTGGCACCGGGTTCCAGACGGTCGAGGCCGATGGCGTCACCCCGACCTTGCGGGCGATGAATGCCCTGGGGCGTGACAATGCCGGTGGCCAGTTGGCGGTCCAGCACGGCATGGCGGTGCGCCGACTGACGCCCCGCGAATGCGAGCGGCTACAGGGATTTCCCGACGATTACACCCTCATCCCTTGGCGCGGCAAGCCGGCGGACAGGTGCCCCGACGGCCCCCGCTATCGGGGCCTGGGGAATTCCATGGCTGTTCCGGTGATGTCCTGGATCGGCAGCCGCATCCAGGCCGCAGGAAAATAACAATGACCCATCCGCTTCCAGACTCTGTCGAGCCTTGGCCCATCGACCGGCTGATCCCCTATGGTCGTAATGCGCGGACCCATTCGGACGGCCAGGTGGCCCAGATCGCCGCCAGCATGGTCGAGTTCGGCTGGACCAATCCGGTGCTGGCCGACAGCAAGGGCAATGTCATCGCCGGGCATGGCCGACTGGCCGCCGCCGAGTCCCTGGGGCTGGACACGGTGCCGGTGGTGATTCTCGATCATCTGACCGAGGCCCAGCGCCGCGCCTACATCCTGGCTGACAACAAGCTGGCCCTGAATGCCGGATGGGATGATGAAACCCTGGCGGCGGAACTGCACGCGCTCAACGCCGAGGGCTACGACCTCGACCTGATCGGCTTCTCCACCGAGGAACTGGATGCCCTGATGGCTCCCCTCGACGACGAGGGCGGCGGCCAGGGCGAAGGCGACGAAGACGAAATCCCCGAGCCGCCCGCCGATCCGGTGACGCGGCCCGGTGATCTGTGGATCTTGGGCCGCCACCGTCTGCTGTGCGGCGACAGTACCAGTGCTACCGATGTGGAGCGTCTGCTGGCCGGGGCCATGCCGCACCTGATGGTCACAGATCCACCTTACGGGGTGGAATACGATCCCACCTGGCGGAATGAAGCCGGGGTGTCGTCCTCGGCCCGCACCGGCAAGGTGGCCAATGACGACCGCGCCGACTGGCGGGAGGCCTGGGCGCTCTTCCCCGGCGAGGTGGCCTATGTCTGGCATTCGGCCATTTACACTAGGACTGTCGCGGACAGCCTGGAGGCCAATGGCTTCAAGCTCCGCGCCCAGATTATCTGGTCGAAGCCGCGCTTCGTGCTGGGCCGCGGCGATTATCACTGGCAGCACGAACCCTGCTGGTACGCCGTCCGCAAGAACGGCACCGGCCATTGGCAGGGAGCGCGGGATCAGGCCACCATTTGGGCCATCGGCAATAACGGTGATGAGGACGAAGCCACGGTCCACGGCACCCAGAAACCGGTGGAATGCATGCGTCGTCCGATCCTCAACAACAGCGCCGAGGGTGACGCGGTCTACGAGCCGTTCGCGGGCAGCGGCACTACGGTGATCGCCGCCGAGACCACCGGCCGCATCTGCGTTGCCATGGAATTGAACCCGGCCTATGCCGACGTGATCGTCGGCCGCTGGCAGAAGCTGACCGGCCAGAAGGCCGTGCTGGACGGCGATGGCCGGAGTTTCGAGGAGATCGCCGCCGGGAAGGTGGTTAGCGCCGGGTGATCCGGCGCAGGGAATGCTGGTACTTGGCGTCGGTCGGCTTCCAATTCAGCGGCTTGCAGCCGAGGCGCAGGTCGCGCTCCCAGAATTCAAGGATCTGCTGGTTGGAATAGCCCTTGCCCCGGAAGTATTCGAAGTCGCTTTGCGACCACTGCGGATGGGCCTTCAGGGCGGCGGTGGGGCGGACGGTCAGGGCCATGCTACTTGGCCTCCCGGCCAGCGGCGTAGGCCGCTTCCAGGGCCTTCTTGATCTGCCAAACCGCCAGTTCGTGGAAGTCCAGGCGGTCGCTCTTGCGGGTGTCCAGGGTTTCGATGTCGAGGATCTGGGTGGCGATCTCGGTCAGGGCTTGGTCTCGGGCTTTCATGCTCTTGGCCTCCGTTGTGGTGGGGCCAGTACCGCTCTATGTCGCCGACAGATCAAGTCGATTAAGTGTGCGATTTCAATAAGGTGATCGATTGCGCCAGTCCCATCGAATGTCACTGGCCGAGGCCGCAGCCAACGTGTTGATCGGCTACGCCATCGCGGTCGCCACCCAGGTGATGGTGTTCCCGGTCTTCGGCATTCACATCACCCTGGCCGATGATCTCCGGATCGGTCTGGTGTTTTTGGTTGTCTCGCTGATCAGAAGCTACATGCTGAGGCGGGTCTTTGAACGGCTGCTATGAGGATGAAATTGCGGGCTTGGATTCGTCCGCCTCTGAATCTACTCTTCCGGCCTTGATTTCCGAGGGGTGAGCATCATGAGTAAATCCGCCATGTCCAAGGCCATCCGCCAAGCCGCTGGCTGCACTGTCGCCCAGGCTGATGCCGCCGTCGAAGCGGTGCTGGCCACCATCGTCGAAGGCGTCAAGACCGAGGGCCGCTTCAGCCTCATCGGCTTCGGCTCCTTCTCGAAGTCCGAGCGCCCGGCCCGCCAGGGTCGCAATCCGCGGACCGGCAAGACCATCGACATTGCCGCCTCGACCTCGATCAAGTTCAGCACCTCGGCGGCGCTGAAGAAGTCGCTGTAGCCGATGGCGGTTGCCCCCGAGCATGTGGCCAAGGCCGCATCCGAGATGCTGGCGCGTTACGGCATCAATGCCGTCGCCAGGGCACAGGATCGGGTGAATGACGTATCGAGGGCGGGTGATCGCACCGCCCTCGATCTCGCAATGTTGCTGTTGACCGAGGTGGAGCGTCAGGCTGCGGCTTCCACATCCTGAGCAATCCGGTACACCCGGCCCCTCGTTTCAATTTTCTCACTGGTGACGTTGAGCCCCAGCTTCTTTTTCAAGGCCCCGGCGATGAAGCCCCGAATGCTGTGGGCCTGCCATGCCGTCGCCTCCATGATCTCGGCAATGCTGGCGCCTTCGGGCCGCTTCAGCATGGAAATCAGTGCCTCTTGCTTGGTGCCTTCGCGGGGCTTGCGGGCCGGTTTCGCGACGTGGGCGTCCGTGGGCGGGGATTCTGCCTCGTCGGCCATGTCAGTCGCCGGTTCTTCTTCCGGCGCCGTGTCCGCGCCCGTGTCGGCGACAATGCCCAACGCCGTGTAGGCGGCGGCCGTGGAAACCAGCGTCAGCGGGGTTCCATCCTCGGCCTCCCGCCAAACCGGGATGCCGACTTCGGCCGGTATCGCCTCGATCAAGCCCTTCTTGATCATGCTGGTCAGCACCATATCAACTGCGCCACCCTTCAAGGATGTGGTGATCGGCAGGACCAGCCCGCCCTCGCGGGCGCAGGCAGCGGACAGGATGACGGACTGGGTATCGGAAAGCTGGATCGTGGCCATGGTGGTTCCCTCTGATTTGGTGGCGCGGACATCCCGCGTCTGTACCACCCTGGGCCCCGCCAGCTGAGCCGGTCGGGGCGGTGAGGGAGAACCGTTGATCAGGCGACGTCGGCCATGACCTCGAAATGGGTAACGAAGCCGGTGAGGTAGGGCAGCCCGTGTGGGATGCCGGTTTCCCGCGCCGTGAGGCGGCTGATGGTCCAGGCCATCCAGCGGGCCACCGCCGCGTCGATTGCCGCCGTCAGCCCGAGACCGCGAAACAATCCGTTGGCGACGTCGTCGGCAAAGTGACGACCCTGGGTGCTGTCGAGGAAATCGCGCACCGCCGTGTCGGGACAGCCGGTGGCGAGTTGGATCGCAGGCATCGCCAAATTCCAGGCTTCGGTCTGGTCGGCGTGATCGCCCATGGTGCCGAAAAAGCCCCAATCAATATTGGCAGTGGGGAGGATGGTGTTGGGCATGGTGGTCTCCGTTGTTCGTGGGACCATCCATCGCTCTGTCGGCCCGGCACATCAACTGGAATAGCGGATCATTTCCTTTCGTTTTAAGGCTTCGATCATGGGGGTGTCCGTTCGCGAATATGCCCGCAGGCGTGGCGTCAGCCATACCGCCGTGCGCAAGGCGGTGCAGACGGGCCGCGTTCCGCAGGAGCCCGACGGCACCATCGACCCGGTAAAGGCCGACGCCGCCTGGGATGCCCAGACCGACCCGGCCCGACGGGCGGCAGCACCGCCGCCCTCAATGCCATCCCCCACCCCGAAGCCATCCTCGTCGCCATCACTCCAGCGCGAGACCGTTCCGCCATTGCCCAGCACATCCGGCGCCACCTTCAACCAAGCCCGCACGGCGCATGAAGTCGCCAAGGCCCAGAAAGCCCGCATCCAGGTGGATCGCCTCAAGGAAGAGGTGGTCGATCGGGCGCGGGCCACCGCCCTGGTGTTCAAGTTGGCCCGCCAGGAGCGGGATTCCTGGGTCACCTGGCCCGCCCGCATTGCCGGGCAGATGGCGGCCGAGGTCGGGATCGAACCGCATTTGATGCAGACCCTGCTGGAAACCCATGTGAGGGCCCATCTTGCCGAACTCGCCGAAATCGAGCCGACGTTCCGGTGATCGTGGGGGTGAGGATTCCTTCGCCTTCCGGGGATCGGATGTCCTGCTCCAGGCGTGGCGCGATGGATTGCGTCCAGATCCGGCCCTGACCGTCTCGGAATGGGCCGACCGCCACCGCATGCTGTCCAGCCGGGCCTCGGCGGAACCTGGGCGCTATCGGACGGCCCGCACGCCCTATATGCGCGATATCATGGATGCGCTGTCGCCCTCCAATCCGGTACAGCGGGTGGTGTTCATGAAGGCGGCCCAGGTGGGGGCGACTGAAGCGGGTTGCTGCTTCATCGGCTTTGTCATCCACCATGCGCCGGGGCCGATGCTCTGCGTCCAGCCCACGGTGGAGATGGCGAAGCGGGCGTCGCGCCAGCGCATCGACCCTCTGATCGAGGAAAGCCCGGCGATCCGCGATCGGGTCAAACCGGCCCGGTCGCGTGACGCGGGCAATACCATGCTGTCGAAGGATTTCCCCGGCGGCACCCTGGTGCTGACCGGGGCCAACAGCGCTGTCGGCCTGCGCTCCATGCCGGCCCGCTACCTGTTTCTCGACGAGGTCGATGCCTACCCGGCTTCCGCCGACGAGGAAGGTGATCCTGTCGGGCTGGCCGAGGCCCGCTCGCTGACCTTCGCCCATCGCCGAAAAGTGTTCCTGGCCTCGACCCCGACCATCCGGGGCATGTCGCGCATCGAGCGGGAATACGAGGCCAGCGACCAGCGCCGGTTCTTCGTGCCGTGTCCCCATTGCGGGAGCATGCAGTGGCTGAAATTCGAGCGGCTGCGCTGGGACAAGGGCCGCCCCGAGACGGTGCGCTATCACTGCGAATCCTGTGACCAGGAGATCGCCGAGCACCACAAAGGCGCGATGCTGGCGGCAGGCGTTTGGCAGGCGACGGCCACGGGCACTGATCCCGGTACCATCGGCTTCCACATCTCGGCGCTGTATTCGCCGCCGGGCTGGCAGTCGTGGCGCGACATCGTCCGCCTGTGGGAAGCGGCCCAGGGCAATGACGATGCCCTGCGGGTGTTCAAGAACACCGTGCTGGGCGAAACCTGGACCGAATCCGGCGAGGCCCCCGACTGGCAGCGGCTCTATGACCGCCGCGAGACCTGGGCCAACGGCACCGTCCCGGCGGGCGGGCTGTTTCTCACCGCCGGGGCCGACGTCCAGAAGGACCGCGTCGAGATCGATGTCTGGGCCTGGGGCCGCAACCTGGAAAGCTGGCTGATCGACCATGTCGTCATCGACGGTGGGCCGGAACACGCCGAGACCTGGACGGCGTTGGAGCGGGTGCTGGGGCAAACCTGGACCCATGCCAGCGGCGCGGCCCTCAAGATCGCCCGCCTCGCCATCGACAGCGGTTACGAATCCTCGGCGGTCTACACCTGGGGCCGCAGGATGGGCGTCGGCCAAGTCTCGCCCATCAAGGGCGTCGAGGGCTTCAACCGCTCCAGCCCGGTGTCGGGGCCGACCTTTGTGGACGCTACCGAGGGCGGCAAGAAGGTGCGCCGTGGTGCCCGCCTCTGGACGGTGGCGGTGTCCACCTTCAAGTCGGAGACCTACCGGTACTTGCGCCTGGAGCGGCCCACCGACGAGGAACTGGCCGAGGGAATCCGTTACCCGGCCGGAACGGTGCATCTGCCATCGTGGGCAGACTCGGAGTGGTGCAAGCAGTTCGTCGCCGAGCAGCTGGTGACGGTCAAAAACCGGCGCGGCTTCACCAAGCTGGAATGGCAGAAGCTGCGCGAGCGCAACGAGGCGCTGGATTGCCGGGTCTATGCCCGCGCCGCCGTCTGGATCGTCGGTGCCGACCGCTGGTCGGAGGCCAAATGGCGGGATCTGGAAGCCCAGATTGGCCCGTCCGAGACGGTTCAACCCGAAGAAGCCCAGGCGGGTCAGATCCGCCGCACCGTCCGTCGCCCCCGGCGGATCATCAAGTTCAGCGGGATGCACTGATCATGACTCTCGACGAAATGAAGGCCGAGCGGGAAAAGGTGCTGGCGCGGCGTAACTCACTGGTGGCTCGCGTCACCGTCGGCGACCGCACCGTCCAATACGACCTGACCCAGGCCAACCATGTTCTGGCCGATCTCGACCGCCGTATCGCCATGCTGGAGGGCAAGAAGCCCCGTCGGCGCATCCTCGCCGTTGCCACCAAGGGATTGTAACCATGTTGTTGGGACTGCGCAGGAGGATCGGCGCCCTGATCGGCGGCTTCGAGGCCGCCCAGGGCAGTCGGCGGCTCAAGGGTTTCCAGCCCAGCCGCGCCCATGTCAACACCTTGATCTCCGCCGCTGGCTCCGACATCACGGCGCGAGCCCGCTATCTGGTGCGCAACAACGGCTATGCCCTCAATGCCGCCGAAAGCTGGACCGGAAACGCCGTCGGCACCGGCATCAAGCCGTCGTCCCTGATCGCCGACAAGGATTTGAAAGCCCTGGTGCAGCAGCTCTGGCTGGCCTGGACCGACGAATCCGATGCCGAGGATCTGACCGATTTCTACGGCCAGCAGCGTCGGGCCGCCCGCGAGGTGTTTATCGCTGGCGAGGTGTTCTTCCGCCTGCGCCCGCGTCGCCCCGAGGATGGCCTGACGGTGCCGTTACAGCTTCAGATGCTGCCCTCCGAGATGCTGCCGCTGACCCGAACCGAGGTTCTTCCCAACGGCAACGTCATCCGCCAGGGCATCGAGTTCGACCGCATCGGTCGGCGGGCTGCGTATTGGTTCCTGCGCCGCCATCCCGGCGATCTCACCGACCCCGGCATGGTCGGCGAAATGGTGCGGGTGCCCGCCGCCGAAATCATCCATGTCATCGACCCGGTGGAATCCGGCCAGCTTCGGGGCGTGTCCCGGCTGGCCCCGGCCATCGTCAAGCTGTTCCTGCTCGACCAGTACGATGACGCAGAACTTGAGCGCAAGAAGATCGCGGCGATGTACGCGATGTTCGTCATCTCGCCGGCCCCGGCCGACGTGATCGACATGGTGCCCGCCGATGACGGTTCCGGCGATCGCATTGTCGAGGTCCAGCCCGGCCAGGTGGTGCCCTTGGAGCCGGGAGAGCAAATCCAGACATCGGCCCCAGCCGATGTCGGCGGTTCCTATGAGCCGTTCGAGTATCGGACGCTGCTGCAGATCTCGGCCGCCACCGGCATCCCTTACGCCTACCTGTCCAACGACATGTTGAAGGCCAACTACTCCAACTCGCGCATGGCGCTGCTGGAATTCCGCCGCCGGGTCGAGGCCTGGCAGCACTCGGTGATGGTCCACCAGATGTGCAGGAAAGTGTGGCAGCGCTGGCTGGATGTGGCGGTGCTGTCCGGGGCGCTCGACATCCCCGGCTATGAACGCAACCGCGCCAGCTTCATCGCCTGCTCCTGGCTGCCGCCCAAATGGGACTGGGTCGATCCGCTGAAGGACGCAAAGGCCGAGATCGAGCAGATCGGCGCGGGGCTGAAAAGCCGCAGCCAAGCCCTGGCCGAACGCGGCTACGACGCCGAGCAGGTGGATGCCGAGATCGCCGCCGATAAGGCCCGCGAACAGCGGCTGGGGTTGTCGTTTGGGGCCACGCCGCCGGCAGCCCCCACCCATGACACCAGCCCCATCAGCAAGAGGATGGACATGAGCGAACGCGTCTTCAGCATCGACACCGTCAGTGAGGTGACGGGGATTTCACGAGCGAACCTCCACCAGATGATTTGCCGCCGGCATTTCGTGCCCATCCACAGCACTCGAAATGGCGTTGCTCGTGACTTCACGCTGAGGGACATGGTGCATCTCGCCGTCGTTTCCGATCTGCGCTCCATCGGAATCGATCTCCGGCGGGCGGTGAATATGGTCGGCTCCTCGGCTGACGGCACAGCAGGGCGGGATATTGTCACCTGCCGCAGCGGCGAGATCGAAATCACCGTCGATGTAGCCCGCATCGCCGACCGTGTCCGCGACCGGATGGCGGGGGAGCGGTCATGACGGACCTCCCGCATCTCGCGGCTCGCCTGTATGGGACGCCGCTGCTGGTCGCCCGCAGTAAGCTGGATGTGATCCTGGGTGCTCTCGGCCCCCGGCTGGCTGGGCAGTCCATCTCCTTCGACGGCGATACGGCTCCGTCCGCCGATGTGGCGGTGACGTCCGACGGTATCGCCATTATCCCGGTAATCGGCACCCTGGTGGCGCGCTCCGGCTATCTCGGTGCCGCCAGCGGCCTCACCGCCTATTCCGACATCGCCGATACCATCGAAGCGGCGGCCACCGATCCCGGCGTTCGCGCCATTCTGCTGGACGTGGATTCCTCCGGCGGCGAGGTGGGCGGCCTGTTCGATCTGGTCGACCACATCCAGGCCATCCGCAGCCAGTGCGGCAAGCCCATCTGGGCGGTGGCCGACGAGGCGGCGTTGTCGGCGGCCTATGCCATCGCCTGCACCGCCGACCGCCTCTACGTCACCCAGACCGGCGAGGTCGGCTCCATCGGCGTGGTCGCCGTCCACCGCGACGAATCCGGAGCCGATGCTCAGGCTGGGCTGGCGTGGAGCTTCGTCCATGCCGGTGCCGCCAAGGTCGATGGCAACCCGCATCAGCCGCTGTCTGACTCTGCCCGCGCCATGCTCCAGGCCGATGTCGATGCCCTGTACGGGAAATTCACCACCCTGGTGGCCGAGCGTCGCTGCCTGTCTCCCGACGTCGTGCGCGCCACCGAGGCTCAGGTCTATCGCGGCGATCAGGCGGTGACCGCTGGGCTGGCCGACAAGGTCGGCACCATGCGTATCGCACTGGCTGATCTCGGTGCCACCCTGGCGCGCCCGTCTATCCGTTCCCCCGTCCTGTCCAAACCCAAGGAGACCACCATGTCCGAGCAAACGGGGGACATCCCCGTCATCGAAACCGAGCGCCCCAATTCGGGAGCCATTGTTCCGGTGCCCGGCGCAGTAACCGCCCAGGTGGAACAGCGTCTGCGCGCCGAATATTCCGAAATCAGCGCCATCGCCGCCCAGGCAGCCCGCCTGGGCGTGACCATCGATCCCGCTGAGGCCATGGCCAAGGGCATCCGCCCCGAGGCGCTGCGTCGCACCGTGCTGGAGCAACTGGCTGAGCGCTCCGAAGCCACTGACGTGGTGGCCGCCGCTCCGGCGGGTGCGGTCCCGAAAACTGAAACCGAAAGCCCCATCGTCCGGCGCGCCCGCGAGGCCGCCGCCCGCAAATAACGGAGATCACCCATGTCCGTGCTGACCATGGCGCCCACCCTGGGCGATCTGCTGAAGTTTGAACTGAACGCCAGCTACACTCGCGAAACCGTCACCCTGAAGGCGGGGACCAGTTATCCCCTGGGTTCCGTGCTGGGCCGCATCACCGCCAGCGGTGAATACCGCCTGTCACCCGCCGCACTGGTGGCCGGCGACGACGGAGCGGAGAACGCCAGTGCCGTGCTGATCGAATCGGTGGATGCCACCGACGGCGTGGCCACCGGCCTGATCGCCGCCCGCGGCCCGGTCATCCTGGCCGATGCCGCCCTGGTGTTCGACGCCTCGGTCGACCAGCCCGCCGAACGCACGGCCAAGACTACCCAGCTTGCCACCGTGGGTCTGGTTGCCCGCCACACCGTCTGATCGGAGCCTTTCCCATGACCCAGATTATCAATCCCTTCGACGTGGGCGGCTACTCGCTCGCCGAAATGACCCAGGCCATCAACATCCTGCCCAACCTCTATACTCGGTTGGGCCAGATGGGACTGTTCCGTTTCGAGGGCGTCACCCAGCGCAGCGTCATCATCGAGCAGGCCGAGGGTGTTCTCAATCTGCTGCCCACCGTACCGCTGGGCGGCCCGGCCACCGTCGCCAACCGCGATGCCCGGAGCATGCGCTCGTTCACGGTGCCGTGGATTCCCCATGACGATTCCATCACGCCCCAGGATGTCCAGGGCGTGCGCGGCTTCGGTGTCGCCGACGCCGCCGATCCGTTGGCCACGGTGATGGAGCGCAAGCTGACCCGCATGCGCTCGAAACATGCCCAGACCCGCGAGTTCATGGAGGTCAATGCGCTCCGCGGCATCATCCGCGATGGCTCCGGGTCCACCCTCTACGATTACTTCAGCGAATTCGCCCTGACCCGCCAGCAGGTGGATTTCACCCTCGGCACCGCCACCACCAACGTCCAGAGCAAGATCCGCGATGTCCTGCGCAAGGTGGAGGTCGAGTTGAAGGGGGAGACCATGACCAGCGTGCTGGCCCTGGTGTCCCCGGAGTTCTTCGACAAGCTGATCGGCCATGCCAAGGTCGAGCAGGCATACCAATACTATTCCTCCACCGGCGCCCAGCCGCTCCGGGAAGACGTCCGCCGCCGCTTCCCCTTCGCCGGCATGGTGTTCGAGGAATACAG
This sequence comes from Paramagnetospirillum magnetotacticum MS-1, assembly GCF_000829825.1. Classification (NCBI taxonomy): domain Bacteria; kingdom Pseudomonadati; phylum Pseudomonadota; class Alphaproteobacteria; order Rhodospirillales; family Magnetospirillaceae; genus Paramagnetospirillum; species Paramagnetospirillum magnetotacticum. Next base: position 1,335,160 of record NZ_JXSL01000030.1, read on the forward strand.
CGCCACCGTCACCCTTTCCACCGGTGCGACGGAAACCTTGATCCCGGCGGGCGAAGGCATCGCCTTCCCGTTGGGCACCATGGACACCTTCGTCACCTATGGCGCCCCGGCCAATTTGATCGAGACGGTCAACACCCTCGGCGTGCCCATGTATGCCCGGCAGCTTGCCCGCCAGGATGGCAGCGCCATCGACGTCAAGACCGAGGCGTCCATCCTGCCGGTCAACAAGCGCCCGCGTCTGGCGGTGCGGTTGTTCTCGGGCAACTGAGCATGACCGCCTTCATCGACGCCCTCGACGACCTGTTCGCCGATCCGAACATGGCGGTCACCGTCAGCTACCAGGGCCGGTCCATCCGCGCCCTGGTACGGCGGCCCGACCGCGATATCGAGTTTTCGGACATCACCGTGCAGACCAGCACGGCGGTGTTCGAGATCCGGCGGCGGGAGGTTCCGGCACCCCAGGCGGGGGATGTGATCGTCCACGATGGCGACAGCTTCGTCGTCCAGGGCGAACCCCGTCTGGATGCCGAACGGCTGGTTTGGACAATCGACGTGAGACCGGCATGAAACTGGCGGCAGCGATTTCCGGTGATCTGCGCAAGATCATGGCCGAGGAGGTCAAGGACGCGGAAGACGCCGTCACCGCCGCCATGCGCCAAGCCGCCGACGGATTGAAGGCCGATCTTCGCCGCCAGGTCACCGAGGCTGGCATGGGCCAGCGCCTCGCCAACACCTGGCGGGCCGAGCTTTATCCCAAGGGGCGCAACAGCATCAAGGCAGCTGGCTTCGTCTTCACCAGGGCTCCCACCATCATCCGCGCCTTCGACCAGGGCGCGGTGATCAAATCCAAGCATGGCTTCTGGTTGGCGATCCCCACCGATGCGGCGGGCAAAGGTCCCCGAGGCAAGCGCATGACGCCCGGCCTGTGGGAACAGATGCACGGGAGCCACCTGCGATTCATCTATCGCCGCGGTGCTCCCTCGTTGCTGGTGGCGGAAAACATGCGGGCACGGACGGGAAAACGGGGCGGCTTCGCCAAGGGCAGCGCCTCGGCGCTCCGCTCCGGGCGCGGGATAACCAGTGTGGTGATGTTCATCCTGGTGCCGCAGGTGAGCTTGAAGAAGCGCCTCGACGTGGATGGCGTCGCCGAGCGGTGGGCTTCGGCGCTGCCGGAGCTGATCGTCAGGAATTGGAGATCGTGATGCCCTCCATCCGTGAACAGATTCTCGCCGCCCTGCTGGCGCGATTGGAAACAGTGAACGGCGCCACGGTCAAACGGGAAGCTCCGCTGCCCGAAACGGTCCCGGCGGGTGGTCTGATCATCCTGCGCGACGGCGATCCCGGCGACCCGGATGTGGTGCTGTCGCCGGTCATCTACCTTTGGGAACACCAGACCGAGATCGAAATCATCCTCCAGCGCGGCCAGGACGACGACAGTGCGGCATTGGACAACCTGCTGATGGCGGTGGGCGTCGCCCTGGCCGCCGACCGTTCTCTCGGTGGTCTGGCGGAATGGCTGGTTTGGGGCGCACCCAAGACTTCCGGCCTCGCCATCGACGGTGCTGCCGCCCTGCGCGGCGCCATGGTGCCGGTCACCATCCATTACGCCAGCCCAGATCCGCTGGGCTGATTTCCAATCTATCAAGGACTCCAATCATGGGTAAGACGCGCGCTTACGGCGCCGATTGCGCGCTGCTGGCTGCTTTCGAGGCGAGCTACGGCGTGCTTCCGGCCGACGGCTATGGACGGCTGTCGTTCAAGGAATCCAGCCTGGGGGCCGAGCGCCCGCTGGGCTACGACCCGCTGCTGGGTCAGGGCCGTGACGCCCAGGACCCGTTCTATGAGGCGATCAAGGACGAGGGCGATATCGGCGTGCCGCTGGATGTGCGGGCGCTCGGCTTCTGGCTGAAGGGTCTGTTTGGCACCCCCGCCACCACCGACAACGGTGACGGTACCTTCGATCATGTCTTCACCTCGGGCGGCACCCTGCCCAGCCTCGCCATCGAGATCGGCCATGCCCAACTGGCAGCACCGAAGTTCTTCCGCCATGGCGGGGCCAAGCTGGACAAGCTGTCCTTCGACATGGCCCGCTCCGGCGCCGCCAATGCCAGCATCGGGGTGATCGCCCAGGGCGAGACCGAGGCCGCTGCCACCATCGATGCCAACCCGACCAGCTTCGCCCTGAAGCGGTTCAGCCAGGGCAGCGGCACCATTCGGGTCGGCGGTGGCCAGCTGGCCAACGTGGTGGGCGGCAAGCTATCGTTTTCCAACAATCTGGAGCGGGTGGAGACCATCCGCGCCGACGGGCTGATCGACGGCGTGGATGAGACCGAGGCCACCGCCGAAGGCTCGGTGGATATCCGCTTCGGCACCGACACCACGCTGACCGCCGCCATCGCCGCCGAGAGCCCGGTGGCGATGGAATACGGCTTCACCATCCCCGGTTCGGCCTTTGCCCTGACCTTCCATCTGCCCCGCGTCTTCCTGCCGAAAAAGAAGCAGGAGATCAAAGGCCCCGGCGGCATCCAGGCCAGCTACGACTGGCGGGCGGCCCGCGATCCGGTGGCGGGGTATCTGCTGCGGGTCACCCTGGTCAACGACGTGGCGGGGTATTGATCATGATCCGCCTGACCATCCCCAAGGAACCCTACTGGATTGATCTGCCCCATGACGTCCGGGTGTTCGTCCGTCCCCTGACCACGGCGGTGTACGAGGCCGCCCGCGCCCGAGGCTGGCGCATGGCCCGTGCCATCGCTGCCGAACATGCCGATCTGAAAGCCGCCGGGGCCGACATCACCGGCTTGCCCGATCTGTCCGACGAGGACGCCCTGGCCGGGCTGTCGCAGATGCTGTTTGCCCAAGGTCTGGCCCGCTCCGCCATCACCAAATGGGAGGGCGTGTTGGATGCCGATGATCAGCCCGCCGAGAGCACCGATTCCGCCATCGCCGAACTGATGCAGCTTCCCCGCATGGCCGAGTCCTTCGTCGTCCAATACACCGAAACCCATGAAGCGGTCATCGCCGAGGGAAACGTCTCCAGGCCCGCGCCGAATGGCACTTCGGCGGCGGGCCTGACTACTGCCGGGGCTGTGGCGGAGACTGCGACTGCCCCTATGACCGCAACGCCCCCCTGACCGAAACCGGCTGGCAAGCCTGGGAATTGCTGACCGGGGCCATCGGCGCCATTCGTATTGGCCCGCGTGGCGGCATCACTGGCCTCGACCTTCCGGCCCTGCTGATCCAGGCCCAGGCGCTGGGCTATGACCAGCCTTTGCTGGCGCGACTGCTGCCCTTCGCTGAGCGGGGCATGGTGGCTGGGGCGGCCAAGCTGGTTGCGGAGCAATAGCGAGGCTGCGCGCCTCGCGCTCCCGCCGGGAGGTCGTGGACCTCCCGGACCCACCAGAACACTGGATGTCCGAAGGCTGCGCCTTCGGTCGGGCATGGGCGGAAGCCCATTCGCGTCAGCGAGATCTCCATGGCCACCAAATCCGTCTCCATCCGCCTGTCCTTGCAGGATGGCGAAACCGTGCGCCGTGCCCTGCTGCAATTGGGCGAGGATGGGCAGAAGGCCCTGCTGCGGATCGAGACGGCGGCACAACCGGCGTCGAAGTCGTTGCTGGCCATGAATGCCGCCAGCCAGGATATCCAGGGCGGCATGGCGGGGTTCGCCTCGCGCCTCGGTCCCATCGGCTCGGTCTTGATGGCGCTGGGTCCGGCCGGGCTGGCGGCGGGTGCAGCCATCGGCTTCTTCGGTAAGGCAATGGTGGAGTCCACCATCAAGGTGGAAAGCCTGGAGGCCCGGCTGAAGGGGCTGGTCGGCGCGGCGGCGCTCACCGAAACCACCAGTTATCTCTACGCCCAGGCCCAGAAGACCGGCACGGCGCTGGAAACGGTGGTCGGGGCCTATTCCCGGTTGGCGGCTTTGCAGAAGGCCGGGATCATCACCACCGGTGAATCCCGTGCCCTGCTGGAGGGGTTTCAGTCCACCGCCATCGCCCTGGGCGCCTCGTCCGAACAGTTGGAGCAATCGCTGTTCGGTTTGGCCCAGGGGCTGTCGTCGGGGACACTGCGGGCCGAGGAACTCAACCAGATCGTCGAGCCCATGCCGGGCCTGCTCCAGGCTCTCGACCGGGCCGCCGCTCTGCCCTCGGGCGGGTTCCGCCAGATGGTCACCCAGGGCAAGGTCACGGCGGATTTCTTCCGCGACACCCTGATCAAGGCGCTGCGGGGCTTCGACGAAGCCGCCAAGGAAAGCGCCGATACCGCCGAGCGGTCCTTCACCCGCATGGCCAACGCCTGGCAGGGATTCACCAACGCTCCCTGGCTGCGCAAGGTTCTGTCGGGTGGCGCCAATGCCGGGGCGGCGACGCTGGAATCGCTGACGCCGGGGGAATCCACGGTCAAGTCGCGGCTGGCCGATCTGGACCGGCGCATCGCCGCCCTGGGAGGCGAGCAGGCCCTCGACAAGCCGCTGCCTGCAGGAACCCACAGTGTGGTGGTCCAGGCGGTCAGGGAGGAAAACGAGGAACTGCGCCGCCTGCTGGCCGAGCGCCAGGACGTCGCCGCCGATCTCGACGAGATCACCCGCAAGCGGGCGGGCATGGAAGCCCATGCCAAGATGGAGCGCGACCGGGTCCGGGCCGAGCAGCGCGAGCCCAGCTATCTGGAAAAGCTGACCGACCTCAAATTCGAGGTGGAATGGCAGGAGAAGCTCAATACGGCCCGCGCCGCCGGCAACTCGGAATTCTCCCGCACCAAGGCCCAGTACGAGGCCGCCAAGGGTTTTCGCCAGATCGAGAAGGAGTTGTTCCAGCAAAGTGGCGTCTATCGCACCAAGCCAAAAGAACAGGAGATCAAGGATCTGCTGGCCCGCGAGGCCGAAGCCAAGGGGGCGGGAGAGATGTCCGCCCAGGCCCAGGCCGAGGTGCTGGGGCTGAACCTCCAGGCCCGTGGCCAGGAGCGTCTGGCCGAAGCCGTCCGCACCGGCGGGCAGGCCCAGATCGACGCGGCGCGAGCCGCCAAGGTGCTGGAATTCGCCTTCAAGAACAACGGCGCGGCGGTGGCCGAATACGACCGGGCGCTGCGCCGGATCGATGCCGCCAAGCTGCTGGAGCAAAAGAACGGCCTGATCCGCTCGCTGGAGCAGGAAGTCGCCGCCAATGATCGCCTCGCCGATTCCGCCAAGGGATCGGTGGCCGACACCATCCTTGCGGAGCGGACCAATTGGCTGGCCGAACAGGCCTCCAAGGGGTTGGCCGATGCCAATGGCGAACTGGCAGCCTCCTACGCCCAGGTGCAGAAATCACGCGCCAACAGCGAAGCGGCCCGTGCCGTCGCCGATCTGGAACGCGAGATCGACGCCCAGGTACGGCTGGCGGAGGCGGTGCGCAGTAGTGATCGCACCAAAGTTCGCGACGTCACCATCGACAATGACGTGGCCAAATTCGCCCGCGGCCACAAGCTGGCCGAGGACGATCCCAAACTCGATGAGTACCGGGCGGCCCGCTCGCGCCAATACGCCGAAGCGGTCAAGGACGAGGCTCGCCAGACCACTCTGGCCTATGACGCCACCCAGCGGTTTGCCGAGGAACTGGCCAAGCTCAACGAACAGCGGGCCAGCGGGACCTTGTCGGAGGAAGCCTATACCCGCCGCTATCGGGAATTGGAGCAGGACAAGCTGGCCGCCAGCCGCGACTGGCAGGACGGAGCCATCCGGGCAGTGCGGGCCTATGCTGACGAAGCCAGCAACGCTGCCGCCTCTGCCGAACGCGCCATGTCGGGGGCCTTGCGGGCCAGCGAGGATGCCTTCGTCAAATGGGCCATGACCGGCAAGCTGGCCGGGCAGGATCTGTTCAACAGCTTGGCCGAGGAGGCCCTACGCGCCGCCTGGCGCATGTCGGTGGTGGCTCCGCTGTTTGGCGGGGCTGGCGGCGGCGTCTTCGGCGGCATGATCGCTGGCATCGGTAGTTTCTTTTCCGGGACCGCTTCCGGCGGCGCCAGCTCCGGCGGCGCGGCGCCGGTGCCCGATACCGGTAATTTCGCCATCGCCCATTCCGGCGGCCTGATCGGTCTCGACCGGCTCGACACTCGTTCCTTCAGCTCCTCGGTCTTCACCAATGCGCCGAAATTCCACGGCGGCGGTCTGGTGGCTGGCGAACGCCCCATCGTCGCTCGCGTCGGCGAGGGGGTCTTCACGCCCCGGCAGATGGACAATGCCGACCGCATCCTGAATGCCGCCTTGTCGCAGCCGATGGCGGTGGGCGTGGTGGTCACGGTCAACAATCATGCGTCGGGCACCCAGGCCCGCGCGGAGCAATCTCAGGGGGCGGATGGCCGCATCCATCTCGACATCATCGTTGAGGAGATCGAGGGCCGCATGAGCCGCCGCATCGGTCGCGGCGAGGGCATGGCCCCGATGCTGGAGCATCGCTATGGGCTGAACCCGGCGGCAGGGACATATCGGTAAGGCTCAGTGAGGCATCTCAAGGTGTCGGGGTAAATCCATACTGTCGTGCAGAATCCGGATGATTTCGATCGTCTTGGACGGGCCAACACGGAACGCCATTATATGACGGCCTTTGTGTCCGGAGCGCCCGACATGAAGAACGCCTATCCCCGCGCCGAGATCGTTTCGAAGTTTAGCACCAAGAACATCGGGGCCGTCAGCTAGCGTCGCCATCGCAGAAGCGATCATCTCCGCGTAGATCGCCGCCTGACCCGCACCAAAATTCTCCGCGGTCCAGCGGATGATGCCGCTGAAATCCGATTCAGCCGCAGTCGAAAGGTACACGTCCCAAGTGATCGTCATTCAGCAGGAAGTCCTGCGATAGCCGCATCCGCCAGACGCTTAAGGTGGCTCTTCAGCTCACGCTCACCTCGGAGGACGGTGTAACGACCAGCCTCGATATCGTCGATCCCGACTTGGATTGCCGCTCGAAGTGTTTCAAGACGGGCTTGGTCCTCCATGTCGCGAACCTCGATCAGGCGCAGTCCCTCGCGCAGCACTTCGCTGGCGTTTTGATAGCGACCTGAGGTCACCAGCCGCTCGATGAGCTCCGACTGATGATCGGTCAGGACGACGTTCCGGGTCGGCATGGCGGCGCTCCATAAAGCATGTTCATGGCATAATATGCCATTGCCGTCGAGGCGTGCAAGGCTATCGGCGTCGGACAAGGAAATGGCCATCCCATGACCACACTCGTCTCTTGGCCCGCTCGACTGCCGCTACCGACCTATGACGGCTATGCCCTGGAACCGGAATCCGCCGTTACCCGCACCGACATGGAATCCGGCCCAGCCCGGCAGCGGCGGCGGTTCACGCAAACGCCCACCCGTATCCCGGTGCGGTGGCGCATGTCGGCAGTGGACTTCGCCACCTTCGAGGCATGGTTTCGCCTGAAGCTGGCCGATGGCGGCGATTGGTTCGCCATCTCCCTGCTGGGCGGGATCGGCATCGCCGCCCACGAAGCCCGTTTCGTCGGCCAGGGCAACACCCCCTACAAGGCGGTGCCCAGCCGGGGCGGCGCTTGGATCGTCACCTCGGTGTTGGAAGTTCGTGAGCGCCCCATGCTCGACGCGGGGGCGTTGGACATCCTGCTGGCCGAGGACGTGGTCGTTCTCTTCGCCAATATCCAGACCCTCCATTCCACCCTGCATGTCGGCTTGCCCGTCAGCATTCGCTGGTGATCGTTCATGACCCTGCAAACAGATCTCGCTGCTGCCGTCGCCAAGGTGACCGCGGACAGTACCCTGCTGCACAAGGTGGTGCATGGCCCTGCCGGCGGGACCGAGTCCCAGGTCGTCACCGAGGGTGGGCCGGTCAAGACGGTGGCCAAGGCCATCGCCGATATCGACACCCGGCTTCAATCCGGTCTGGAAACCCTGGACCAGAAGGTTGCGGCGGCGGCGGCCAGCGCGGTGCTTGCCGTTCAAGGTGCCGATGCGGCGGAGACGAGCGAGGCGGCCATCGCGGCAAATGCCCAGGCCGCCAGCCTGTCGGAAACGCATGCCGCCGCGAGCGCTTCATCCGCATCCGGCAATGCCGCTGCGGCCAATACCAGCGCGGTCGCGGCACAGGCTTCCAGACAAGCCTCGGAAAACGCCGCCGCCCAGGCGGAACAGGCCCGGACAGCCACGGTGGCGGCGAAAGCCGTCGCCACGCAGGCGGCAATCAATGCCGGAGTTTCGGCATCTGCAGCCAACGCCTCCGCCATCGCGGCCAATACCAGCGAAGTCGCCACCCGGTCGAATGCGGAAGCGGCGGATTTGTCCGAGCAGCGGGCAGCGGCAGCCTCGGCTTTGGCCGTGGCCGCCGAGGCCAGCGCCACCGCGTCGGCGGTCCAGGCCCATGCATCGGAAATCGCTTCGGCCGGTTCGGCCTCGGCGGCGGCCCAGGCCGAAACCGATGGCGCTTTCTGGGCCGGACAGGCCGAGAGATTCGCCGTCGCCGCCGAAGCGGCGGCAACCATTGTCGCCGAGGCAACCGGGCTTGATCTGCAAACCCTGATCGTTTCCGCCCGCAGAGGCTCGGACTACCGGACGCTCGGCATCGAGTTGTTTTGAAGGGAAGGCCCATGACCACCCTTGCCCATTACCTGACGCTCAAATCCGCCCAGGACAACGCCTTCGCCACCATCTCGGCCAAGCTCGACGATCCCAACCTGCGGATGGACGATTTCGCGCTGATGGTGAAGGCCATCGAGCTGATCGAGACCGTCCAGGACACCGATTCCTACGACGCCCTGCTGCGCAAGGTGGCCGCCAAAGCCGCCGGACTCTACGCCCCCGGCCTCAGTGGCGAGGACATCCTCATGCTCACCCGGGCCTCCCGGCTGGGCGACATCCCCCATGGCGGGGAGGAGCGGTGGATGCTGCTCAATCGCGACGAACGGAACATGGATGTCACCGGGGCCGTGATGGTCGGCGAGCGCAGCCTGGAATCCTTCGGCGATTGCGTCCTCGAAACCTTCTACGCGGAGACCTGATCCCATGCCCCTGACCATCCCCCCGATCCCCAACGCTGCTCCCTTCGTGGCGTTCTCCGACAATGTCGGCATCTTCAGCAATTCCAAGGCCCGCGAAATCCCGGCCCGGCTCAATGCCATTGCCCAGGCGCTGAAGGATCACATCAACACGCTCTGGCTGGGCACGGCCACCAGCTTCATCAACGGCACGGTGATCGCCGGTCTCAACGCCGCCCTTGCCAAGATCGAGACCTTCTCCAACGGGATCGAAACCCGCATCAACAATCAGATGGCCGAGTTCCAGGTCAATCTCGCCAATTACCTCGGAACCAATGCCGGGTATTCGGTCAGTGCCGCCAACGCCGCCCTGTTTACGGGGGGCATCGTCGCGGGCGACATCGTCTACGACGTTGCCGGAAGGGCGGTTTCGATCCGCCAGGGGCCGCGTCTGATCAACGGCATCACCTACAACGATGACGGCACCATGGCGGGCTATGCCGAGAAGCTGACCCTCGGCGGCATCACCTACACCCGCGCCTACAGCTTCACCTATACGCCCGACGGCCAGATCGCCGCCATCACGGAGGTTTGAGGATGGATATCCTGACGTTCAATGCGCTGAAGCAGTACCAGCGCCGTATTGACAGCGATCTGCTCGATCCCTGGAAGCGCCCGGCCTTCGCCGTGGTCACCATGAGCAGCTCGGCGCCCTGGGGCACGGTGGTCTACAACCACTATCTCCAGGAGCTTTGCCGCCAGCATTACAATGACAGCGGCTACATGCA